>NZ_JBVINN010000035.1:0-23629 GCF_055579305.1 Kitasatospora sp. NPDC032757
GTTTTCCGGAGTTTCATTCATCGGACTTGCTTTCCGCCGCCCCTCTCGGTGCGACTCCGGAACTGTACGGGGACCGCCCCGCCACATGCAAATCGCCCCCGCCCGGGCATCCGGGCGGGGGCGATCAGGAGAACTTCCGGCCTGCTCAGCGGACCTCGGTGATCTCCGGGCCGCGGGCAAACGGGTCGAGCGCGGTGCCGCCGAAGCGGTTCTCGCTCTCGCCGGCAGTGGCGGCCGCCCCGCCACCGTCGGCGACCATCTGCGCGTCCTCGGGGAGCTTCAGCACGATCGGGTCGCGGGGGGCCATCGGGCTCTCGCCACGGACGACGACCGTCTGCTGGAAGACCTGCTCCAGGATTCCGGCCATCTCGGGCTGCACGGCGGCCTGGCCCGAGATCACGCCGCGGAGGAACCAGCGGGGCCCGTCGCAGCCGACGAAGCGCACCAGCTGGACGCCCTGCGTGCCGTCCGGCAGCTGCACGGGGACCTGGGCGCGGAGGTGCCAGCCCAGCGGGCCCTCCTCCTCGTCCACGATGCCGCCCTGCGAGGTGATGCCGTTGGCGATCTCCTCGCGGACCTCGCCCCAGATGCCCTCGGACTTGGGCGCCGCGAAGGCCTGCAGCTGGATGGCGCTGTTGCCGAGGACCAGCGTCGCGGCCACGATCGCGTCGCCGGCGACCTCGACGCGCAGTTCCATGCCCTCGACACCGGGGACCAGCAGGCCCCCGAGGTCCACGCGGCCCTCCTCCGGATTCTCCAGCTCGGAGTGGTCCCACGGACCGTCCGGCCGCGGGGCCGGCGGCAGCCCGACCCGGTCCGCCGGGTCCAGGTCGGTCTCGTTCTCGCTCTCGGCGGAACCTTCGACGTCATCGGCCGTCTCGTCGGCGCTGATGGCGTCGTCGGCGAGCTGCTCGACAGCGTCCTCGCTCTTCTGGCGACGACGGAACACGGTCACTGTCCTTCCCGGTCCAAGACCGATGCGAATACCTGCTCGGCTTCCTGCGAGGCCGCGGGCAGCCTAGACCGCGGCGTGGCCGCCGGTCGACCCGAACCCGCCCTCGGCCCGTGCCGACCCGGGAAGTTCGGCCACCTCGTGGAAGCGGGCCTTCTCGACCTGCTGGATGACCAGCTGGGCGATGCGGTCCCCTCGACGGAAGCTGACGGCCTCGCGCGGGTCCAGGTTGACGACGATCACCTTGATCTCTCCACGGTACCCGGCATCGACCGTCCCTGGGGCGTTCACCAGAGCAACTCCGCAACGAGCTGCGAGCCCGGAGCGGGGGTGGACGAAGGCCGCGTAGCCGTCGGGCAGCGCGATGGCGATCCCGGTGGGCAGGACGGCCCGCTCTCCAGGGGCCAGCTCGGCGTCGACGGTGGTCCTCAGGTCGGCACCGGCGTCACCGGGCTGCGCGTAGGCGGGCAGCGGCAGCTCGGCGTCGATTCGCCTGATCAGAACGTCGACGGGCGGACGGGGGGTCGTGCTCAAGGGTTCACCTCAAAGGCTCGGGCGCGCTTCATCAGATCCGGGTCGTCGAGGACCTTGTCGATGTCCTCCGGACGACCGTGCTTGGTGAAGTGTTCCAGCTTCACCTGGATGAAGAGCGCCTGCGCACGCACCGCGACCGGCCCGTCCGGGCCGCCGATCCGTGCCTCGGCGGCGCTGTAGATCTTGCGGCCGTGCACGCCGGTGATCCACGCCCGCACGTGCAGCACCGAGTCGACCGGCACCGGGCAGAGGAAGTCGGTCTCCAGCCGGCCGGTGACGGCGGGGGCGTGCAGCAGCCAGTTCAGCGTGCCGAGCGTCTCGTCCATCGCCGTGGTCAGCAGGCCGCCGTGGGCCAGGCCGGGTCCGCCCTGGTGGGCCGAGCGGACGGCGAACTCGGCGGTGACGTCGAGCCCCTCGCCCGCCACCGCGTCGATCCGCAGGCCGCCGGGGTGCTGCGGGCCGCAGCCGAAACAGTGCTCGTAGTGCGAGCCGAGCCGGGTGCCCGGGGCCGGGGCCTCGGGGGCGCGCGGCGGCAGCACGGCCTCCGGCGGCGGCGTGGTCGGCGACGGCGACCCGGCGGGCGCCGGCGACGTGGTCGGTGCCGGCGGCGTACTCGGCGCCGACTGGGCGGACGGGGAGGCGGGGGCGATGGAACCGGTCACGGCGCCCAACCCTACCGACCGGTAGCCGAAGGGGGACCGGGGGTGCCGTCCCGGGCCGCCCGTCACGGCGCCCACAATGGGGGCATGTACGACGAACGCCTCACCGTGCCGCGCTCCTGGTGGTTGCTCCCGGTCGCGATCGGGCTCACGCTCGCGCTGATCCTGCTGCGTCTCAGCGCGGTCGGCGCGTTGGTCGGGCTGGTGGTCGGCATCGCCGCCGGCGCGGCCGCGATCAGCAGCTACGGCTCCGCCCGGATCCGCGTGGTGCAGGGCTCGCTGGTCGCGGGCCCGGCCCGGATCCCGGTCGACGCCCTCGGCTCCGCGCACGCGCTCAGCCCCGCCGAGGCGGTGGCCTGGCGCGGGAGGAAGGCGGATCCGCGCGCCTTCATGCTGCTGCGCAGCTACGTGCCGACCGCCCTGCGCGTCGAGGTCAGCGACCCGGCCGACCCGACGCCGTACCTGTACCTGTCGACCCGCTCGCCGATGAAGCTGGCCGAGGCGCTCGACGAGGCACGCCGGGGCGCCCGCGCCTGACGGGGAGGGACGAACGCGCCCGGGCGTCCCCGGGAAACGGAGAGGGACGGTTCCGCGATGCGGGACCGTCCCTGTTGTCTCCGTGCTGCACGGGGTGCCGCCCGAGGTGCGGCACCGCGCGCAGCACAAGGTACTGCGCTGGTACTACCTGACTCCGTACTGCCGGTGCGGCCGCCTCGGCGGCCGCCGGAACTGCCGTCCGGCCCCGCTGCCCGGGGCCGGAAGGGGCGGTGTGCCGGTCTCGCTGGCTGCGAGCGCCGGACCATGGCCGCCCTCGTTCTCAGGCGCCGCAGTCCCGGCAGATCGGGTTGCCGTTCTTCTCGCTGTACAGCTGGCTGCGGTGGTGCACCAGGAAGCAGCTCATGCAGGTGAACTCGTCGGCCTGGCGCGGCAGCACCCGGACGGAGAGCTCCTCGTTCGAGAGGTCGGCGCCAGGAAGCTCCAGGCCCTCGGCCGCCTCGAACTCGTCGACGTCGACCGAGCTACCGGTCTTCTCGTTCCGCCGAGCCTTCAGTTCCTCGATGCTGTCCTCGTTGAGGTCGTCATCGGTCTTGCGTGGGGTGTCGTAGTCCGTTGCCATTTTTTCGCTCTCCCCCTCCGGGTTTGTGCGGTGTGTGCGGTATCTCCAGCGCACGTAACGCATGGGGGGTCGGTCTTGTGCCCGACCCGAGGCGGAGATTTTGCCTTACTTCAAGCCCTGTTACTCAATCGACACTCAGCCAGGGGTCCGTTGG
Organism: Kitasatospora sp. NPDC032757; assembly: GCF_055579305.1. Taxonomy (NCBI): domain Bacteria; kingdom Bacillati; phylum Actinomycetota; class Actinomycetes; order Kitasatosporales; family Streptomycetaceae; genus Kitasatospora; species Kitasatospora sp. NPDC032757. Next base: position 3,417 of record NZ_JBVINN010000035.1, read on the forward strand.
GGTGATCCGCTGGGGGGCGGGGGGCCTCACGCTGGGCCATCACCGGCCCGCGATCGGGGCCGCCCGGCGGACACGGACAGTGATCGGCGACCGCGGGGGCTTCCGCCCATTCCCTTGCCCACCAGCGGCTCCCGCCAATCCACCGGGGCGAAACGGGCCGCCGATTCCCTCACGGACGGCGACCGGGACGCCGTTCACCATGATCACGCTCCGGGGTCGGGCCGCCCCGCGGAGCGACACGGTGTGAGCTTGCTCACGTTCCGAATGTTCCGGGGCAAACCACGGAAAATCCACCCAAGCGGAGCGGCCGGATCCACGACCCGCCGTGCTTGCGGTTCGTGTCCGGCCACTACCAGGCACCCGGCGACGGCCGGGCCGCCGTCGGTTACTGGGCGGCCTTCCGCGCGGCCCGGCGGGCCAGCAGCGCGGCCTGCCGCTCGTCGAACCTGGTCGCCTGCGCGTCCAGCCCGCCGAGGAAGACGCCGAGCTCGTCCTGGGCCTGCTGGCCGTCCGGGCCGAGGCCGTCGATCTCCATCACCCGGAGGTGGCGCAGCACCGGCTGCAGCACGTCGTCGTGGTGGATCCGCAGGTTGTAGACGCCGCCGATGGCGATCTGGGCGGCGGCCCGCTCGAAGCCGGGGATGCCGTGGCCGGGCATCCGGAAGTCGGTGACCACGTCGGCGATGGCTCGCATGGCCTGGTCGGGGGCGATCTCCAGGGCGGCCTTCAGCAGGTTCCGGTAGAAGACCATGTGCAGGTTCTCGTCGTTGGCGATCTTCGCCAGCAGCTGGTCGCAGAGCGGGTCGCCGGCGTGGTGGCCGGTGTTGCGGTGCGAGATGCGGGTGGCGAGCTCCTGGAAGGCCACGTACGCGACCGAGTGCAGCATGCTGTGCGCGTTGTCGGACTCGAAGCCCTCCGACATGTGGCTCATCCGGGCCCGCTCCAGCTCGTTCGGGTCGACGGCCCGGGTGGCGAGCAGGAAGTCGCGGATGGCTATCCCGTGCCGGCCCTCCTCGGCCGTCCAGCGGTGCACCCAGGTGCCCCAGGCGCCCTCCCGGCCGAACATGGTGGCGATCTCGTGGTGGTAGCTGGGGAGGTTGTCCTCGGTCAGCAGGTTGACCACCAGCGACACCCGGCCGAGCGGGGTCACCTGGGAATGCTCCACCGACCAGGCCTCGCCGCCCAGCACGCCGTCGAAGTCGCGGCCCTGGCTCCACGGGATGAACTCGTGGGGCATCCAGTCCTTGGCGACCTTCAGGTGGCGGTTGAGCTCCTTCTCGACGACCTCTTCGAGGGCCATGATCAGCCGCGCGTCGGTCCAGGCGCTCGATCCGAGGGAGGCGGTGCGCTGCACGGGGGCGATGGTCACGGTCTTGCTCCTGGGGGAACGGTCACGCGCGGGACGGGCGCGTTGGGCGGGCACGTCGGGGACGACGGTCGGGCTGCACTTACGGTTGCGTAGGTTACGTAACCGTAAGTTGCTCGGGCCGGAAATGACAAGCCGCCCCCGCCAGGCCTTATGTCGTCTTGACAGGCCTGACGGGGGCGGCTTGAGATGGTCGGCGCACGGAGCGCGGGGACGCCCGAACGGCGTAACGGGCCGAGGACGGCCCTGGGAGGCCGGTCAGGCCCCCGGGATGCGGACCCGCATGGTGAGGCCGCCACCGGCCCGCGGGGTGGCCTCGATGGTGCCTCCGTGCGCCCGGACCACCGAGCGCACGATGGAGAGGCCGAGTCCGACCCCCTTGTCGCTGCGGGTGCGGTCGGCGCCCTTGACCCGGCGGAATGGCTCGAAGATGTGTTCCAGCTCGTAGCCGGGGACGACCGGGCCGGTGTTCGAGACCGCGAGTTCGCCGCCACCGCCGGGCACCTCGGCGGTGGTGATCTCGACCCAGCCGCCGGCGGTGTTGTAGCGCACCGCGTTCTGCAGCAGGTTGAGCGCGAGCCGCTCCAGCAGGACGCCGTTGCCGCCGACCACGGCCGGGGTGAGCGTGGAGCGCACCTCGACCTCGCGCCGGTCGGCCTCGGCCCGGGTCTGCTCCAGGGCCCGGCCGGCCACCTCGGAGAGCTCCACCGTGCGGCGGTCGGTCAGCTCGTTCTCGCTCCGGGCGAGCAGCAGCAGGCCCTCCACCAGCTGTTCGCTGCGCTCGTTGGTGGCCAGCAGGGTCTTGCCGAGCTGCTGGAGGTCGGGGGAGGCCGCCGGGTCGGAGAGCTGGACCTCCAGCAGGGTGCGGTTGATCGCCAGCGGGGTGCGCAGCTCGTGCGAGGCGTTGGCGACGAAGCGGCGCTGGGAGTCGAAGGAGCGGTCGAGCCGGTCGAGCATGTCGTCGAACGTGTCGGCGAGCTCCTTGAGCTCGTCGTCCGGACCGTCCAGCTCGATCCGCCGGTGCAGGTCGGAGGAGGCCACCTCGCGGGCGGTGCGGGTGATCCGCCCGAGCGGGCGCAGCACCCGGCCGGCCATGGCGTAGCCGGCGACGAAGGCGATCACCGCGAGGCAGACCAGCACCGTGAGGGACTTGCGCAGCAGGGTGTTGAGGGCCGCGTTGGAGGCGACGTCGTGCCGGGCGGCGAGGTACTGGTTGAACTGCTCGCTGGTCATCGGCACGCGGTTGACGGTGACGTCACTGCCGAAGACGAACGGCGGCGGCGCCACGTCGTGCAGGGCCTGCCGGACGAAGAAGTACATCAGCAGCAGCAGGACCACGCCGGCCATCAGGAACATCCCGCCGTACAGCAGGGTGAGTCTCATCCGGATGGTCGGGCGGAACGGCAGCCAGGCGAGCATGCCGTCGCCGGGGACGTAGGCGTCGTTCGACGCCTGGTGCAGCCGGGGCGCGCGGGGCGGTTGCACGGGCCTGGGCGGCACGGCGCGCGGGCCGCCGGCGGGCGCGCCGGAGGGCCCGCCGGCCGGGGGCGGGGTGGTCATGGTGTTCCTCTCGGAGCGTCCGCCGGAAGCGGGCGCGGAAGGCCGGCCGCGGGGGCCGGAGGGATCAGATCCGGTAGCCGGAGCCCGGGACGGTGACGATCACGGGCGGGTCGCCGAGCTTGCGGCGCAGCGTCATGACGGTGACCCGTACGACGTTGGTGAACGGGTCGGTGTGCTCGTCCCAGGCCTTCTCCAGCAGCTGTTCGGCGGAGACGACGGCGCCGCCGGCCCGCATCAGCACCTCCAGGACGGCGAACTCCTTGGGGGCGAGCTGGACGGGGCGCCCGTCTCGGATCACCTCGCGGCGGCCCGGGTCGAGCGAGATGCCCGCGCGCTCCAGCACGGGCGGCAGCGGAACGGTCGCGCGGCGGCCCAGCGCCCTTACCCGGGCGACGAGTTCGCTGAAGGCGAACGGCTTCGGAAGGTAGTCGTCGGCGCCGATCTCCAGGCCCTCGACCCGGTCGCTGATGTCACCGGAGGCGGTCAGCATGATCACCCGGGTGGCCAGCCCCTGGTCGACCACGCTGCGGCACACGTCGTCGCCGTGGACCAGCGGCAGGTCGCGGTCGAGGACCACGACGTCGTAGTCGTTGACCGCGATGCGCTGGAGCGCGGCCTCCCCGTCGTACACCACGTCGACGGCCATCGCCTCGCGGCGCAGGCCGGTGGCGACGGCCTCGGCGAGCAGCTGCTCGTCCTCGACGACGAGAACCCGCACGGTCGTTGTCCCTTCTCCAGGCCGGCCCCGGAAGCGGACGCACGGCTCCGACGGTGCCTCCATCCTGCCTGGTCCTGCGGTAAAGCAGCGATAAGCTGCCCCGGGGGCACGGCCGTCCCGACGGCGCGATCATGGGGGAGAGCGCGGTTCGTACCGGGAACACTCCGGTTGGACTGTGACACAGGCAACTTTCTCGCCCCGGGAGGTTTCTCCCGTCCGGGGGTGGGGAGGACAGGTGCACACCCGCGATCTGGCTGTTGGCCGATCGCACCCACCCGCCGTGCGTTCATCCGCGCCGGCCCTGGGGCTGGGGCGTCACCGGGAGCGGCCGAGGGCCGTCTCCGCGCCCGACCGGAGATCTCGACCCGCCGGATCGGACGCTTCCGCTGACCACCACGACCCCGGGGCGGGGGACGCACGAACGTGCACGTCCGACACAGTAAGGGGGCCCGTATGGACGCCTTCACCGCCGGAATCCTGCAGCGCATAGCCAACGCCGAGCAGGACCTGCACCGCGCGATCGAGGCCGGGGACGAATTCCTGGCCGAGGTGGAGCAGTCCGAGCTGGACGATCTCCGCCGGCTCGCCGCCGAACACGGCGTGGACACGGTGCTGGAGCGCCACCGCACCGCCGCCTGATCCACCCGTCCCGACCGACCCGACGCCGGACTTCCGGCACCAGCGGCCCTCCGGGGACCGTGAGCAACCTGCGAAACCCAAGCCCTGGCATCCCCTGTATGCCAGGGCTCTTCCTTGCCCGGCCCCCGACGACCGGCCCCCGACCCGCCCGTCCGGCCCCCGGCCCGTCGGCAGGGGGCCGCCACGACCTAGTCGGCCCAGGCGCGCAGCCGCGCCAGCCGCTCCTGGAGCGGCTGGTACACGCCGGGCGCGGCGGCGACGGTCAGCTCGCCGTCCGGGCCGTGGCCCGGGCGGCCGCCGACCATGGCGCCGGCCTCGGCGGCGATCAGGCAGCCCGCGGCCCGGTCCCAGGGGGCGAGCCCGCGCTCGTAGTAGCCGTCCAGCCGCCCGGCGGCGACATCGCAGAGGTCCACGGCTGCGGCCCCGCCCCGGCGGATGTCACGGACCTCCGGCATGAGTGCGAGCAGCACCTCGGCCTGCCGGATCCGTACCTGCTGCACGTAGTTGAATCCGGTGCCGATCAGCGCCTGCCCCCACGGCGGGGCCGGGCGGGCGGAGAGCGGCCGGCCGTCCAGGTGGGCACCGCGGCCGAGCACGGCGTGGAACAGCTCGCCGCGGGCGGGGGCGTACACCACGCCGACGACCGCCTCGCCGTCCAGCTCCGCTGCCACGCTGACGGCCCAGGACGGAAGCCCGTACAGGTAGTTGACGGTGCCGTCGAGCGGGTCGACGACCCAGCGGACCCCGCTGGTGCCGGGCCGGTCGGCCCCCTCCTCGCCGAGGTAGCCGTCGGCCGGGCGGCGGGCGCCGATCAGCTCCAGGAGGAGCTTCTCGGAGGCGAGGTCCATCTCGGTGACGACGTCGACCGGGCTGCTCTTGGTGCCCGCCACGCCCAGGTCGGCGGGCCGGCCGTCGCGCAGCAGCGCGCCCGCCCGCCGGGCGGCGTCCAGGGCGACGTCGAGCAGTTCGTCGAGCAGTTCGGGGCTGGGCACGGGCTCTCCTCGGAGGGGGTCAGCGCTCGGCGGCGGCCGGGCGCGGGGCGCGCGGGTTGGGGCAGCAGGCCACCGCGCAGACGTCGTGGCCGGGGCCGAGCGCGCCCAGGGCGCAGCGGGTCACGGCCTCGCCGCGCTCGATGGCGGCCCGCTCCAGGACGAGTTCGCGGACGGCGGCGGTGAACCGGGGGTCGGCTCCCACGGTGGCGGCGCGGGCGACCGGCAGGCCGAGTTCGGCGGCCTTGGCCACCGCCTCGGTGTCCAGGTCGTACTTGACCTCCATGTGGTCGGAGACGAAGCCGATCGGGACCATCACCACGGCCGGCGCGCCGTCGGCGTGCTGGGCCTCCAGGTGGTCACAGATGTCGGGTTCCAGCCACGGGATGTGCGGGGCGCCGCTGCGGCTCTGGAAGACCAGCTCCCAGGGCCGGTCCGCGACGCCGGTGCGCTCGGCGACGGCGGCGACGACCAGCCGGGCCACGTCCAGGTGCTGGGCGACGTACGCGCCACCGGGCCGGCCGCGGGCCGGGTCGTCCGGGGCACCGGAGGTCTCGGCCATGGTGTCCGGGATGGAGTGGGTGGTGAACGCCAGCCGGGCGCCGGCCCGGACCTCCTCGGGCAGCCGGTCCAGCGCGGCCACGGTGGCGTCGGTCATCGGCCCGACGAAGCCGGGGTGGTTGTAGAAGTGGCGCAGCTTGTCGACCCGCAGGGCGGGCTGCCCCTCCTCGGCCAGCTGCGCGAGCGCGTCGGCGAGGTTCTCCCGGTACTGGCGGCAGCCCGAGTACCCGGCGTAGGCGCTGGTGGCGAGGACGGCGACGCGGCGGTGCCCGTCGGCGGCGATCTCGCGCAGGGTGTCGACCAGGTAGGGCGCCCAGTTCCGGTTGCCCCAGTAGACCGGGAGGCCGAGGCCGTGGTCGGCGAAGTCCTTGCGCAGCGCGGCCAGCAGCTCGCGGTTCTGCTCGTTGATCGGGCTCACGCCGCCGAACATGAAGTAGTGCTTGCCCACCTCCTTGAGCCGCTCCTTCGGGATGCCCCGGCCGCGGGTGACGTTCTCCAGGAAGGGGACGACGTCCTCGGGGGCCTCGGGCCCGCCGAAGGAGAGCAGCAGCAGGGCGTCGTACGGCTGGGCCGCGATCGGAGCGGCGCCGGAGGGTGAGGGATTGCGCACGTCGGACATGCGACCGATCCTGCCATTGAGGGGCCGGACCACGTCGGCTGGGCCGCACCGGGCGACCGGAAAATACTGTTTGCCAACGTACGTAAGCTGTCTGGGCCAGCCCCGTTCCTTACCCCCGCGGAGCCACCGTGCTGTCCAGCTACCGCCAGATATTCGCCGCCCCCGGCAGTCTGGCCTTCTCCTCCACCGGGTTCATAGCCCGCCTGCCGATCTCCATGACCGGCATCGGCATCGTGACCATGCTCTCCCAGCTGAGAGGGTCGTTCGGGGTCGCGGGCCTGGTGTCGGCGACCCTGGCGGTCTCCGCCGCGGTGCTGGGGCCGCAGGTCTCCCGGCTGGTGGACCGGCACGGGCAGCGCCGCATCGTGCTGCCGGCCATGGCGATCACCGTCGCCGCCGCCGTGGGGCTGCTGCTCTGCGCCCGGTTCGAGGCCCCCGACTGGACGCTCTTCGTCTTCGCCGCCGGCATGGGCGTCATGCCGAGCACCGGCGCGATGGTCCGCGCCCGCTGGGCCCACCTCTACCGGGACGAGGCGCCCAAGCTGCACACCGCGTACTCCTTCGAGGCCGTGGTCGACGAGGTCTGCTTCATCGTCGGCCCGATCCTCTCCATCGGCCTGGCCACCTCCGTCTTCCCCGAGGCCGGGGTGCTGCTCGCCGGGCTCTTCCTCGCCGTCGGCGTGGTGCTGTTCGCCGGGCAGCGCTCCACCGAGCCCCCCGTCCACCCGGCCGCCCGGCACACCGGCAGCTCGGTGATCCTCAACCGCGGGCTGCAGGTGCTGATCCTCACCTTCGTCGCCACCGGGGCGATCTTCGGCTCGGTGGAGGTCGTCACCGTCGCCTATTCCAAGGCCCAGGGGCACGAGGCCGTCTCCAGCGTGATCCTGGCACTCTGGGCGCTCGGCTCCTGCCTGGCCGGGGTGGTGTTCGGCACCCTGAAGCTCACCGGGTCGATGGCCGGCCGCTTCTTCGGCGGCGTCCTCTTCATGGCGCTCAGCATGGCGCCGCTGCTGCTGGTCGCGGAGTCGGTGCACGGGGTCGGCGGGCTGGTCGCGGTCGGCGTCGCGCTGCTGGTCGCCGGCATCGCCATTTCCCCCACCCTGATCACCGCGATGGCCCTGGTCGAACGGCTCGTCCCGGCCGCCCAGCTCACCGAGGGCATGACCTGGACGACCACCGGGCTGGCCCTCGGCGTCGCGCTCGGCTCCTCCACCGCCGGCTGGGTGGTCGACGCGGCCGGGGCCGCCGCCGGCTACTGGGTGCCGCTGACCGCCGGGGCGTTCGGCGTGGTCGCAGCCCTGGCCGGACTCGGCCGCCTGAGGGCCGGGCTGTCGTCCGCCGAGGCCGCCCAGCCCGCCGGACAGACCGTAGACCTCGAACGGTGAACTGACTACTCTCCTCCCTACTCGCGGGCCTACCCGCGGGTAGGGCGGCGGCGCCGCCCCGGAGCGAGCCGACACCGTTCGGCCACGGAGCAGGAGGCACCGCATGCCCCAGGCCAGTACCGCACCCCGCACCCGCTGGACCAACTGGGCCGGCAACCAGAGCGCCCACCCGGCCAAGGTGGTCACGCCCGGCACGGCGGAGGAGCTGGCCAAGGAGATCCTGCGCGCAGCCGACCAGGGCCGCACCGTCAAGGCGGTCGGCTCCGGCCACTCCTTCACCTCGATCGCCTCCGCCGGGGACGGCGTCCTGGTCCGCCCGTACGCGATGACCGCCGTCCGCGAGATCGACCGCGAGGCCGGCACCGTCACCGTCGAGGCCGGCCTGCCGCTGGCCCGGCTCAACCGCCTGCTCGCCGCCGCCGGGCTCTCGCTCACCAACATGGGCGACATCGAGGTCCAGACCGTGGCCGGCGCCACCAGCACCGGCACCCACGGCACCGGCCGGGACTCCGGCTCGCTCGCCGCCCAGATCCGCGCCCTGGAGATCGTCCTCGCCGACGGCAGCGTCCGGCACTGCTCCCCCACCGAGAACCCGCGGCTCTTCGAGGGCGCCCGGCTCGGCCTCGGCGCCCTCGGCGTGATCACCGCGCTCACCTTCGCCGTCGAACCGGCCTTCCTGCTCACCGCGCACGAGCAGCCGATGCGCTTCGACGAGGTCCTGGAGCGGCTCGACGACCTCACCGCCGTCAACGAGCACTTCGAGTTCTACTGGTTCCCGCACACCGACCGCTGCTCGACCAAGCGCAACAACCGCAGCCAGGGGCCGGCCGCCTCGCTGCCCCGGTTCAAGGAGTGGCTGGAGGACGACTTCCTCTCCAACACCGTCTGGGAGGGAGCCTGCCGGGTCGGCCGGCGCTTCCCCGGCACCGTGCCCGCCATCGCCTCGCTGGCCAGCCGCGCCTGGTCGGACCGCAGCTACACCGACACCGCGTACAAGGTGTTCACCAGCCCCCGCAAGGTCCGCTTCGTGGAGATGGAGTACGCGGTGCCGCGCGAGGAGGTCGCCGAGGTGCTGCGCGAGCTCCGGGCCATGATCGAACGCTCCGACTGGAGGATCAGCTTCCCCGTCGAGGTGCGGTTCGCCCCCGCCGACGAGCTCTGGCTCTCCACCGCCGGCGGCCGGGACAGCGCCTACATCGCCGTCCACCTCTACCGGGGCACCGCCGAACAGGGCTACTTCACCGAGGTGGAGAAGCTGATGACCGCCCACCGCGGCCGCCCGCACTGGGGCAAGCTGCACACCCGCGACGCCGACTACCTCGCCGGGGTCTACCCGCACTTCGCCGACTTCACGGCGCTGCGGGACGAGCTCGACCCGGAGCGCCGCTTCGGCAACGACTACCTGCGGCGGGTGCTCGGGGCCTAGGCGTCCGGCCGGTCCCGCCCGCCGATCCGGCAGGCCCGGCCGGAGAGGGCCGAGGTCCTGTCCGGCCGGTCTCGCGCGCCCGGCAAGACCGGCCGGAAGGGCCTAGTTCACCGGCTGTCCGGTGGGGGCGGCGGCCTGCGGGGAGACCGCGGCGGGCGCGCCGCTCGGGGCGGGCGGCTGCGGGGCCGCCTCGCCGGACGGCCCGGCGCCCCCGCTCGGGCTCGCCGCACCGGACGCGCCGGCGGACGGCTCGGTGGAGGACCCGGTGGACCGACCGGCGGACGGCGTGGAGCTGGGGCCCGACGACGGGGAGGCCTTGCCGCTGCTCCCGGCGCTCGGGCTCGCGCCCGGGGAGGCCGGCGCCGAGGCGCCGCCGTCCTTCCCGGCCGACGGGCTTGCGCCACCCTGCGACGGGACGCCCGAAGGCCCGCCCGTGGGGTCACCGGCCGGACGGCCGGACGGGGCCGACGGGGCCGGCGGCTTCGGACTCACCGTGCCACCCAGCGAGGTGCCACTGCCCGACTCGCCCTTCACCGTGGCCGACACCGGCTGCCCGGTGGCCAGTTCGAAGCCGACGATCGGCGTCATCGCCAGGAGGAAGACCAGCCCGGACACCGCCGCGTACGTCTTCCACGTCCACCGCCGACGCGCCCGGACCACCTGCGGCGCGTTCCACTCCGGGGAGATCGCCGGCGTGCCGGAGGCCGGCACCTGGCGGAGCCCGTTCACCTCCGGCCCGGGACCGGTCCGGTCCACCGCGTCGCGCAGGTGTTCGCCGGTGCGCCGGAAGACGTGCTGGAACACCGCACCTCCGGTAGTCGCCCCGAGGCTCACCACCGCCGCGCCCAGAATCGTGCCGTAGACGCCGAGTTCGGAGGCGAGCAACGCCCCCACCACGGCGGCGAGTGCACTGGCCGCGACCTGAGCCACACTCAGATCAATTCGCCTGCGACCTTCCGCGCCGCCCTCCCCGGCGGCCTTCTCGGCGGACTTCTGCTCCGGCATCAACATCCCTCGGTCCGTACGACTGTCTTCGAACAAGTCGCTCCATCTTGCCCAAAGAAGGACACAAGGGGCGAAAATGCGGTTCTGCGCGGGAGATATATGTGAAGATGATCACCGTCCACCGGCTGATCGTCGGCGATCGGGGGTGCGCGCTCTTGAGATTCCCGTGAATCGCGGGAGACTTGAGCGGCGAGCCGCCCCTTTGGATGCCACGAATGGAGTACTGTTCGTAAAGCCTGAGCCCTGGGTCGACTTGTCGACTGGCCATCAACCGCCAGATTGACAAAGAGCCACGGCGCAGGCACGCACGGCGACGCCCGTCCCGGATCGTCGCGATCACTGCGCGTGCGAGGACGGTCGGGATACCCAGGCGCGACGTCAACAGGTGACGTGGCAAAAAGGCAACCGTGCCACAGCGGCGCGTCCGGGCCTAAGCCCGACACGCCGGGGAACTCAGCAAGGTTGTGGCCAGTCGCGAGCGGGCAGGCCACACTCAGTACGGGAGCAGCGACGCAGGTGACGTCGGCAGGCACCACCCGGGAGGTAACCGTGCCCGAACTGCGGGTTGTGGCCGTCAGCAACGACGGCACACGGCTGGTGCTCAAGGCTGCCGACAGCACGGAGTACACCCTCCCCATCGACGAGCGGCTGCGAGCCGCCATCCGTGGTGACCGTCCGCGCCTCGGCCAGATCGAGATCGAGGTGGAGAGCCACCTCCGCCCCCGCGACATCCAGGCGCGGATACGAGCCGGTGCCTCCGCCGAGGAGGTCGCGCAGGCCGCCGGCATCTCCGTCGACCGCGTCCGCCGCTTCGAGGGGCCCGTGCTCGCCGAGCGCGCCTTCATGGCCGAGCGGGCCCGCAAGACCGCCATCCGCCGGCACGGCGAGTCCACCGGACCGCAGCTGGGCGAGGCCGTCGCCGAGCGGCTCGCGCTGCGCGGCGCCGAGAAGGACACCGAGCGCTGGGACTCCTGGCGGCGCGACGACGGCACCTGGGAGGTCATCCTCTCCTACCGGGCCGAGGGCGAGGGCCGCAGCGCGTCCTGGACGTACGACCCGCCGCGGCGCCTGGTCCAGCCCAACGACGACGAGGCCCGCGCGCTGATCGGCGAGAACGTCGAGCGCGAGGAGGAGTCGGTCTTCCCGTTCATCCCGCGGATCGCCCGGCTCCCCCACGACCGGCCGTTGCGCCCGATGATCGACCGGCCCTCGGCGGACCGCATCATGTCGGCCCGCGAGGTGCGCGAGGGCCGCGAGGCCACCGCCGAGTCGCGCGACTCGCTGACCAGCCTGCTCGACGTCGTCCCCGCCTTCCGCGGTGACCTCGCCGTCGGTGCACCGCCGCCGATCGAGCCGGTGCCCGCGGAGGTCGCCGAGGAGAGCGAGGAGCCGGCAGCCGCCGCCCCCGCGGTCGGCGCGGGCTCGGCGTACGCGGACATCCTGATGCCGCGGGCCGTCGCCCCGCACCGCGAGCGGCTGGTCGGGACGACCGACCGGCAGGCGGAGGCGGACGGCGTCCGGCCCGGACGCCGCGCCACCGTGCCGAGCTGGGACGAGATCGTCTTCGGCAGCCGGCGCAAGAAGCAGGAGTAGCCGTCATTGTCGGCGAAGGGGTGGAGGGCCGACCGGCCTTCCACCCCTTCGCCGCGTCACCGGCCGTGCCACCGCACCCTCGTACTGCCGGCGTCGTACGACCGCGGCTCCGTACGACCGGCGTCGCACCGCCGACTCCGTGCCACCGGCGTCGCACCGCCGGCGGGACGCGGCCGGCTCAGCCCGGCTGGTCGGTGACCGCCACCGGGCGGCTCCCGTCGCTCGACCACTCGCTCCACGAGCCCGGGTACAGCGTGGCCGGCAGGCCCGCCACCGCCAGCGCCAGGATCTGGTGCGCCGCCGTCACACCCGAACCGCAGTACACCGCGGTCTCCCGCTCCCCCGCACCCAGCGCGCGGAACCGCTCGGCGAGTTCGGCGGCCGGCCGGAACCGCCCGTCCGGGCCGACGTTCTCGGTGGTCGGCGCGGAGACCGCCCCTGGGATGTGCCCGGCACGCGGGTCGATCGGCTCGGTCTCCCCCCGGTAGCGCTCCCCGGCCCGGGCGTCCAGCAACAGCCCCGTCCGGGCCCAGGCCGCCGCGCCGTCCCCGTCCACCGTCGGCAACTGGCCCGGCGCCGGCTTGAAGTCACCCTCCTCGGGCGTCGGCACCTCGGCGGTCACCGGCAGCCCGGCCGCCTGCCAGGCGGCGAACCCACCGTCCAGCACCCGCACGTCCGGGTGGCCGGCCCAGCGCAGCAGCCACCAGGCCCGGGCCGCGGCCAGCGAGGTGGCGCCGTCGTACACCACGACCGGGCGGCCGGTGGAGACCCCGAAACGGCGCAGCGCGGCGCCCAACTCCTCGACGTCGGGCAGCGGGTGGCGGCCGCCTCGCCCGGGCGGACCGGCCGGGGCCGCGAGGTCGGTGTCCAGCTCGACGAAATGGGCGCCCGGGAGATGGCCGGCCGTGTAGTCCTCGATCCCGGGCGGACCGCCGAGCTGCCAGCGCACGTCGAGCAGGACCGGCGGGAGATCCGAGGCGAGCGCCTCCCGCAGGCCGGCCACCGAGACCAGCGGGGAGTCATCGTGAGAAGTCGTCATGCCGGTCATTCTTGCGCAGGGCCACCAACTCGACGCTCTTTGTGCGGTCTTTGCCGGACTTTCCGCGCGGCCCGGGGGTTCGGCGCGCGCCAGGGTGGAACCATCACCCTCACGTGCGCAGCTCCGTGCGCCGTCCGCCCCGTGAGGAGGCCCGCATGCCTGCGGTGAAGCTCCGGCTGGCCCAGGGCACGCCGTGCTGGGTCAGCCTGATGACCGACGACCTCGCCGGCGCCCGCGCCTTCTACGGCGAGCTGCTCGGCTGGACGTACACGCCGGGCCCCACCCAGCTCGGCGCCTACGTGCGGGCCGAGTCGGGCGGCGCCCCGGTCGCAGGTCTCGGCGTCTCCGCGGCGACGGGCTTCCCCGTCCAGTGGACGACCTACTTCGCGGTGGACAGCGCCGACCGGACGGCCCAGCTGGTGCGCGAGTGCGGCGGCACGGTGGCGGTCGGTCCGCTGCAGGCCGAGCGGGCCGGCCGGCTGGCGATCGCGGCCGACGTGTCCGGTGCGGTCTTCGGGCTCTGGCAGGGTGAGGAGCACACCGGCCGGGAGGCGGGCCCCGAGCCCGGCGGTCCCGCCTGGGCGGAGCTGCTCACCCCGGACGAGGAGGGTGCGGCGGTCTTCTACGGCGCGGTGCTGGGGCGGCCGGTGGCGCCGGGCGCCGACGGGTCGGCGCTGCTGGTGGACGGCCGGCCGGTGGCGGGCATCCGGTCCGGCGCCGAGCTGCGCGGGCATGCGCCGCGCTGGCGGGTCCATTTCGCCGTCCGGGACGCGGTGTTGACGGCCCGTCGGGCGGTGGAGCTGGGCGGCCGGGTGCTGGTGGAGCCGCACGTGACGGGGCTCGGCCGGCTGGCGCGGCTGGCCGACCCGCAGGGCGGGCACTTCTCCGTACTGGAAACGGGCCTCTGACCGAGGGCTCTCAGGCCTGCTGTTCCTCGAAGGGCAGCACGTCCGGGGAGAGCACCGAGGCGCGGGCGGTCGCGGCGGTGAGCCGGCGGCGGTGGTGGCGGCGGCAGAGCACCTCGTAGCCGACCTCGTCCTCCCGCACCGTGATGTCGCCGATCACGACCTGGGCGCCCTCGACCACCATGACGCCGCCCACCGTCCGGGCGTTGTGGGTGGCGCGCGCGCCACACCAGCAGAGCGCCTCGACCTGGAGCACCTCGACCCGGTCGGCCAGTTCGATCAGCCGCTGGGAGCCGGGGAAGAGCCTCGTCCGGAAGTCGGTGGTGATGCCGAAGGTGAAGACGTCGATGCCGAGCTCGTCGACCACCCGGGCCAGCTGGTCGACCTGTTCGGCGGCGAAGAACTGGGCCTCGTCACAGATCAGGTAGTCCACCCGGCCGCCGGCCGAGAGCCGGTGCACGACGTGGGCGTGGAAGTCGAAGTCGTCGGTGACCTCGACCGCCTCGGCCTGCAGGCCGAGCCGGCTGGAGATGGTGGCCGCGCCGGCGCGGTCGTTGCGGGTGAGGATGATCCCCTGCCGACCGCGGGCGGCGTGGTTGTGGTCCATCTGGAGCGCGAGCGTCGACTTCCCGCAGTCCATCGTGCCCGAGAAGAACACCAGTTCAGCCATGGGTGGAGCAGAGGCCTTTCAGAGAGGGGGAGTTCACGCGGAGCGGGGGGTTCACGCGCGGACTTCGAGCAGGGGCACGAACTGCTCGACCGGGGTCATCGAGCCGTGCAGGCCGATCATCGCGGACTCGCCGGGCTCGTTGCGGGAGGCGACCACGGCGATGTCGTCACGGGCCGCGGCGACCACGTCGCCGATCCGGTGGTAGACCCGGTCGTCCACCGAGGGGCCGAACCAGCCGGCGGCGATCGCCTCGTCCCGGGTCGCCACCCACATGCGGTCGCCGAGCACCTCGCTCCAGACCGTGTACACGTCGGCGGCGGCCCCCGGCACGGCGTACACGTGCCGGGCCCGGCCCTCGCCGCCGAGCAGCGCGACACCGGCGCCGAGCTCCCAGTCCTCGTCGAAGTCGACCCGGTCCTCGGGGGCGATGTCGATCATGCCGTGGTCGGCGGTGACGTACATCGCCGACCGCGGCGGCAGCTGCTGGGCCAGCCGCCGGGCCAGCCGGTCCACCGCGTCCAGTGTCATCCGCCACTCGTCGGAGTCCACCCCGAACCGGTGCCCGGCACCGTCCAGCTCGCTGACGTAGGTGTAGACGAGGGCGCGGTCGTGCTCGGCCAGCCAGGCGGCGGCCTGGTCCATCCGCTCCTCGCCGGTGGTCCGGCCGAGGAAGGAGCCGCCGGAGAGCGCCACCCGGGTCAGCGGGGTCTGGGCGAACAACGGCGAGGACACCTGGGCGGTCGCCACCCCGGCGGCGTCGGTCTGCTCGAACACCGTCGGGTACGGCTGCCAGAGCGCCGGATCGGTGTGCGGCTGCCAGCGCAGCTGGTTCATCAGGTAGCCGGCGCCCGGCACCGCCACCGTGTAGCCGGCCAGGCCGTGCAGGCCCGGCGGGGTCCCGGTGCCCACCGAGGCCAGCGAGGTCGCGGTGGTCGACGGGAAGCCGGCGGTCAGCGGGCGGCCGGTGCCGCCCAGCGAACTGCCGGCCAGCGAGGAGAGGAACGGCGCGTACTCGGGGTGGCGCAGCAGCAGCTCCCAGCCGAGGCCGTCGACCAGGAACACCACCACCCGGTCGGCGGGCGCGATCGGCAGCGTCGCGGTGAACCCGGGCACACCGAGGCCGGCCGCCACCGAGGGCAGGAGGTCGCAGAGCGAGCCGCTGCCGTAGAGGGGCGCCGGGGCGGTGGCGGGGTCGAGGATCTCGAAGGCGTTGTAGCCGTCGGGGGCGAAGGACATGGGTGAGGGGCTGGCTTCCTGGCTTCGGTGGCGTCGTCGTGCGTCAGGTCCCGGCGCACGTCGTCGTGCGTCGCCGGCTCAGACCCGTGGGCTGTTGCTGATCGTCGCGTCGGACAGCGCCCGGGCGAACACCAGCGCCTGGGCCACCGTCTCGGGACCGTCGCCGGCCTCGCTGACCCGCAGTGACAGGTCGTCAGCGGTGGCCGAACCGGTGTAACCGTGGTCCGCCTCGCAGTTCGGGTCCGAACAGCCGGCCGGCTCCAGGTCCAGGCGCTGCACCGCGCCCCAGCCGATGGTCAGCACGACCTCGCGCGGCAGCGTCCCCGGGGTGTACGTCTCCGGGTTGGCGACCATCCGGCTCACCACGACCGAACCGATCCGGTCCAGCCGGACACTCTCGGTCGAGGTCGTCGCGTACGGCACGGCCGGGCCTGCGCCGTCGCCGGACTGCTCGTCGGTGTGGCTCACCACGAACCGGGTCGGGGTCAGCACCAGCACGGTCACGTGCCGGCGGACCTCGTTGGCGTCGAAGGTGGTCTCCTGGTGCACCAGGTAGGAGCTGATCGGCTCGGGACCCACCGCGGACTCGACCGCCTCGGACACCAGGGCCGGGTAGTAGCCGCTGCGCTCGATCGCCGAGCGCAGGTCCTGAGTGGTGGTGGTACCGGTCTTCGCCATAACTCCATCCTGGCATGGTCCGCCGACGAAGCGGGCGGCACGGCGCCGAGCTTCCGGGCAACAGCGCCCCCGGACAGGGCGCAACCAAGGAAGGTTACAGCGTGCTCATGGCGCGCGGGCCCAGATCGCTGCGGACGGGCAGGGGTGCGATCCGCACTCGCGCCCCCAGGATCGCCAGCCCGTGCGGGGCGACGACCACGGGTTCGAGATCCACCGAGGCGACCTCCGGGAGGTCGTCCACCAGGCGGGAGACCCGCAGCAGCACCTCCTCCAGCGCGTCGGTGTCCACCGCCTCGGCGCCGCGCCAGCCGAACAGCAGGGGCGCCGCCCGGACCTCCCGGATCAGCCCGGCCACGTCCTGGTCGGTGGCCGGGACCAGTCGGTGGGCAACGTCACCGAGCAGCTCGGCAGGAGCGCCGGCCAGGCCGAAGGAGAGGATCGCGCCGACCGCCGGGTCCACGGTGGCGCCGATCACGGTGTCCACACCGCGCGGGGCCAGCCGCTGGACCACCAGCTCGGCCTGGGCGGCCCCGCCGAGCAGCGCGTCCAGCTCACGGTGGGCCCGGCGCAGCCCCGGCTCGCCGGTGAGGTCCAGCCGGACGCTGCCGAGGTCGGGGCGGTGGCGCAGGTGCGGGGCGGTGGCCTTCAGCGCGACGGGGTAACCGAGCGTCGCGGCCGCACGTACGGCGCCCTCCTCGTCGGTCGCGGGCAGCGTCGGCGAGACGTCGATGCCGTAGCGGGCGAGCAGCGCCGTCGTGTCCGCGTCCGGCAGCGTGATCCGCGCGCCCCCCGGCTGGGTCCGGGCGGAGAAGGTGCGGCGCGTAGCGCCACGAACAACGGTGGTGGTGGGCGACGGGCGGGCGGTCCGGGTGCTCAGCGCCGCCTCGACCAGGGCCCGGGCGCCCGACTCGTCGATCCGGTCCAGCTCAGGGACGCGGGCCGTCTCCTCCGCCTCGGCCATCCGGTGCCGCCACTGGGCGTAGTGGACGGCGTGCGCGAGGGCGCGGACGGCCCGCTCGGGCGCGGGGTAGGCGGGGATGCCGCCCGGCCGCAGCCGGTTCGGCAGATCGGTCAGCGCCAGATGGGCGAGCACCAGCGGCTTGCCCAACTCCCTCGCCCGCTCACCCGCTTCGAGCAGCGCGGCGGCGATCTCCGGGTCGTCGGAGCCCATCTCCGGATCGTCCGGGCCGGTCAGCCGGCCACCCATGAACGCATGTGCCGACGTGCCGATCGGCGGGATGGCAACGGCGATCACCGCGTCCACCCCCGGGTCGCCCAGCGCCACGTCCAGCGCGATCCGGAAGTTCTCTCCGGTCGCGGCGGTCGTCAGGTCCACGGGCGTCCGCGGCCGCAGCCCGGCGCTCAGGCAGGCGTCATGGGTGAGCAGGCCGAGCGAGTCCGAATTGCCGACCACCGCGACCCGGTCCCCGGACGGCAGCGGCTGCAGGGCCAGCAGCTCCCCCGTGTCGTACAGCTCGGTGATCGTCTCCACCCGGGTGACGCCGGCCTGCTCGAACAGCGCGTCCACGGTGGCGTCGCGCAGCCCGGTCGCGGTGGCCGGTACGGCATGGCCCGGCGGCAGGCTGCCGGTGTGGCGGGCGCCCTTCACCACCACGATCGGCTTGGCGGCGGCCAGCCGGCGGGCGATCCGGGTGAACTTGCGGGGGTTGCCGAAGGACTCCAGGTAGAGCAGCACCACCTCGGTGGCGGGATCCTCCGCCCAGTACTGGAGGAAGTCGTTGCCGGAGACGTCCGAGCGGTTGCCGACCGAGGCGAAGGAGGAGACGCCGAGCCCCCGGCGGTGGGCCGCCTCCAGCAGGGCCACGCCGATCGCACCCGACTGGCAGAAGATGCCGAAGCCGCCGCGCCGCGGCAGCACCGGCGCGAGCGAGGCGTTCAGCGGGCGGTCGGCGTCGGTGTTGACCAGACCGAAGGCGTTCGGGCCGATCACCCGCATACCGGCCGCCCGCGCCTGGCGGACCAGGGCACGCTGGCGGTCCCGGCCCTCCGGCCCGGTCTCCGCGTAGCCGGCGGTGACCACCACCAGACCCTGCACCCCGTGCGCACCGCACTCGGCGACCGCGGCGGGGACGGCGGCGGACGGCACCGCGATCACCGCGAGATCCACCGGGCCCGGGATCTCCAGGATCGAACGGTGCACCGGGACACCGTCCAGCTCTGTACCGGGCGGCGCGTTGCGGTTCACGGCGTAGACGCGGCGGTCGTCGTCCGCGTCCTTGGCCCCGGAGCCCTTGGCCTCGGAGCCCTTGGCCGCGAGGTGACCGGCCCCGAGGTGACCGGCCCCGAGGTCACTGGCCCCGAGGTCACCGGCCCCGAAGTCCTTGGCCTCGAATCCGCCGAGCAGATCGCGCAGGATCGCCCGGCCGACGGTCTGCGGGTTGCGCGACACCCCGAGCACCGCCACCGAACGCGGAGTGAGCAGCCGCTGCACGGACCTCGCCTCCGCGCGGTGCTCGCGCGCCCTCATCACCGCGAGTGAGGCCGCGGTCGGCTCCAGGTCGAACTCCAGGTGGACCACACCGTCGGCGAAGCTGCGGTGCTGGGTGTAGCCGGCATCGGTGAAGACCTTCACCATCTTGCGGTTCTCCGGCAGCACCTCCGCCTGGAAACGGCGGATACCGCGCTCCTGCGCCACCGCCGCGATGTGTTCCAGCAACGCGGAGGCCACCCCGCGGCCCTGGTGCGCGTCCTGCACCAGGAACGCCACCTCCGCATCGGTACCGGTGTCCGACGGACGGCCGTCGGGGTCGATCCGGTCGTAGCGGACGGTCGCGATGAAGCGGTCCCGGATCACCACGGCCAGGCCCACCCGGTTGACGAAGTCATGGTGGGTGAAACGACGGACGTCCTTGTCGGACAGCCGCGGATACGGCGCGAAGAAGCGGAAGTACTTGGACTGGTCCGACACCTGTTCGTAGAACTCCACCAGCCGCCCGGCGTCCGCGGGCGTGATCGGCCGGATCCGGGCCGTGCCGCCGTCCCGCAGCAGGATGTCGGCCTCCCAGTGCTGCGGGTAGTCCGGCCCGGCATGCTCGGGGTGGTGCGCCGACGCCGGCTTCGGGCCGTGCTTCGGGCCGTGCTGCGCGCCTTGCGTCCGGCCGTGCTGCGGGCCCAGCTCGGGGTGCGGTACCGCGGAGTCGTCCACATTCGTCAGGTTATCCGGCTGCGAGCCGAATGGCGCCGGGCGTGCGGCCACGGCAGGGTGAGCAGGACCGCCCAGCGGCCCGGCAAGGCCGCTGGCCGGGGCTTATGCCCTCACTTATGCCCCCGAAAGAAACAATCACAAGTCCTGAACGCGGCGGCTCGAAGGGGCCACCTGCATGCAACACTGGTCTAGACAACATGGCCGCCACCCCTAGCACGGCCGTGACCAGCTTCACCGGAAAGGCACGTCTCATGGCTGAGCGCCGCGTCACCATCGGTTGGGCCGAGGGCCTGCACGCCCGTCCCGCCGCCGTCTTCGTCAAGGCCGTCACGGCCACCGGCGTGCCGATCACCATCGCCAAGCCCGGCGGCAAGCCGGTCAACGCCGCCTCCCTGCTCGGCCTGCTCGGCCTCGGCGCCCAGGGCGGCGAAGAGGTCGTCCTCGCCTCCGACGCCGAGGGCGCCGACGAGGCCCTCGACCGCCTCGCCAAGCTGGTCCAGGAGGGCCTCGACGAGCTGCCGGCCGCCGCCTGAGCCAGTTCTCGATCACAGAAGCGGCCGGCAGCGAGCGCACCGCCGGGTGCTTCTTTTTGTTCCCTTGGCGAAAAACGCGGAAGGGGGCCCAACGACCCCATGGCCCCCCTTCTTTTAGGGGTTCC
>NZ_JBVINN010000035.1:23639-101257 GCF_055579305.1 Kitasatospora sp. NPDC032757
CACTCCCTCGCAAGGTGGTTCGGGGGGGGTTTAGACGGGCTGCCGGCTGTCGCGGGAGCTGTTTCCAAACCAAAAACTCCCCCGGCGGGAACAACCCTCCCGCCCGCTTCTGTGCGTCCACGGGACGAACACCGCGAGGAGGGCCCCGATGCACCCGGGGCCCTCCTCGTGTGGGGGCTCACCCCTTGACGCAGACGACCTGCTTCAGGTGTGCCACGATCTCGACGAGGTCCTTCTGCTGCTCGATGACCTTCTCGATCGACTTGTACGCACCGGGAATCTCGTCCACGACTCCGCTGTCCTTGCGGCACTCCACGCCCTTGGTCTGCTCGACCAGATCACGCGTGGTGAACCGCTTCTTCGCGGCGTTCCGGCTCATCTTGCGGCCGGCGCCGTGCGAGGCCGAGTTGAACGCCGCCTCGTTACCGAGGCCGCGGACGATGTACGAACCGGTGCCCATCGAGCCGGGGATGATCCCGTAGTCTCCGGAGCCGGCCCTGATCGCACCCTTGCGGGTCACCAGGAGATCGACACCGTCGTACTGCTCCTCCGCCACGTAGTTGTGGTGGCAGCTGATCACCTCGTCGAACGCGACCTTCGCCTTGGCGAACTCACGGCGGACGACGTCCTGGAACAGTGCCATCATCACCGCGCGGTTCTTCTTGGCGTACTCCTGCGCCCAGAAGAGGTCCTGCCGGTAGGCACCCATCTGCGGGGTGTCCGCGATGAACACCGCCAGGTCGTGATCGACCAGCCCCTGGTTGTGCGGCAGCGAGCGGGCGACACCCATGTGATGCTCCGCCAGCTCCTTGCCGATGTTCCGCGAGCCGGAGTGCAGCATCAGCCAGACAGTGCCGGTGTCATCAACACACAGTTCGATGAAGTGATTACCTCCACCGAGCGTTGCCATCTGCTGCATGGCCCGCTCGCGCCGCCACTTCACCTCCGGCGCGACCCCGTCGAAGCGCTCCCAGAAGTCGTCCCAGCCCGCCGTCGCGAAGCCGTGCAGCCTGCGCGGGTCGACCGGGTCGGTGTGGAGGCCGCGGCCGACCGGGATGGCCTGCTCGATCTTGGAGCGGAGGCGGGAGAGGTCGTCGGGGAGGTCCTTGGCGGTGAGCGACGTCTTCACGGCGCTCATGCCGCAGCCGATGTCCACGCCGACCGCCGCGGGGCAGACGGCGCCGCGCATGGCGATCACGGAGCCGACCGTCGCGCCCTTGCCCAGGTGGACGTCGGGCATCACGGCGAGGCCGTGCAGCCAGGGCAGCGAGCTGATGTTGCGCAGCTGCTGCATGGCCTGGCCCTCGACGGTGGCCGGGTCGGTCCACATCCGGATCGGGACCCGGACGCCGGGTACCTCGGTGTACGACATGGTTGAACGACCTCCAAAGGTCGGTTGGTTCAAGCCTAGGTGTGGTGCCGCGCGAAGAGTCCCGGTGCGGCTCGGGGAAGATCTGGGGTGGCGGCGCTCAGGCGGCCAGGGGGCGGGCCGGGGCACACGGGAGAAACGGTCGTGGGGAGCGCACTGTGGTCGGCTCGACCCTCATGGTGACCGCCTCCTTTCCGTCGTCGTACCGGCTGCCGGGGGATATCTACCCACAGGGCGATCACGCCCCGCAAGGGATTTAACGACGGAGGGCCCGGCGGAGCGGAATGCTCCACCGGGCCCTTCCCGTACGGGGGTTCAGGCGGTCAGGCGCTGATCACGGTGACCTCGCCGATGCCGAGCTTGCGCACGGGTTCGGCGATCTGGGCGGCGTCGCCGACGAGGACGGTGACCAGGCGGTCCGGCGGGAAGGCGGCGACCACGGCCTCGGTGGCGGCGGCCGTCGGGAGCTCGGCGAGCTGCCGGTAGACCTCGGCCTGGTAGTCGTCGGGCAGGTGCTGCTCGACCTGGTCGGCCAGGGTGCCGGCGACCGAACCGGCGGTCTCGAACTTCAGCGGTGCGACGCCGACCAGGAACTGCACGGCCTCGTCGCGCTCGGCGTCGGTGAGGCCCTCGGCGGCGAGGGTGCGCAGGATGGTCCAGGTGTCGGCGAGGGCGGGGGCGGTGGAGGCGGTGTCCACCGAGCCGCTGACCGCGAGCAGCGCGCGCCCGGTGCCGTCGGCGGCGGAGCGCAGCGGCTGGGCGAAGGCCCGGACGCCGTAGGTGTAGCCCTTCTCCTCGCGCAGGACGCGGTCGAGGCGGGAGGTGAGGGTGCCGCCGAGGCAGTAGGTGCCGAGGATCTGGGCGGCCCAGGCCGGGTCGTGCCGGTCGGGGCCGATGCGGCCGATGAGCAGCTGGGTCTGGACGGAGCCGGGGCGGTCGACGATGACGACGCGGGCGGTGTCGTCGGCGGTGACCGGGGCGTGGGTGCTGGGGGCGGCGGTGTCGGCCGTCCAGGCGCCGAGGGTGCTTTCGAGCAGGGCCGGCAGGTCGGTGCCGGTGAGGTCGCCGACCACGACGACGGTGGTGGTGGCGGGCCGGATGTGGGCGTCGTAGAAGGCCTTGACGGCCGCCCGGTCGATGGACTTGACGGTGTCGGCGGTGCCGCCGCGGGCACGGGAGAGGCGGTCGGCGCCGTCGAAGAGTTCGGCGTAGAGGGCCTTGGCGGCGCGGCGGGCGGGGTTGGCCTGCTCGTGGACGATCTCGTCGAGGCGGTTGGCGACGAGGCGCTCGATCTCGTCCTCGGGGAGGGCGGGGGCGCGCAGGGCGTCGGAGAGGAGGCCGAGGCCGCGCTGGAGCCGGCTGGCGGGGACTTCGAGGGAGACCCGGATGCAGGGGTGGTCGGCGTGGGCGTCGAGGGTGGCGCCGGCGCGCTCGAGTTCGGCGGCGAACTCCTCGGCGGTGAGGGTGTCGGTGCCTTCGTTGAGGGCGCGGGCCAGGATGCCGGCGACGCCGTCGAGGCCGTCGGGTTCGGCGGCGAGGGGGGCGTCGAGGAGGACGTCCACGGCGACGAGCTGCTGGCCGGGGCGGTGGCAGTGCAGGACGGTGACGCCGTTGCCGAGGGCGGCGCGCTCGGGGGCGGGGAAGGCCCACGGGCTGGGGGTGCCGGGCTGGGGCTGGGGGTGGAACGTCATGGCGGGGACGTAGTCGGTGCTCATGCGGCAGCGCCCTCCTCTTCGGTCGCGGCGGTGGCGGTCTGGTCGGCGTCGGTGTCGTCGGCCGTGGTGGGCTCGTAGACGAGGACGGCCCGGTTCTGCGGGTGGAGGCGGGCCCGGGCGATGTCCCGGACCTCCTCGGCGGTGACGTCGAGCACCTTGGGGAGGGCGTTGTTGAGGAGCTTGGGGTCGCCGAACAGGACGGCGTAGCGGCAGAGTTCGTCGGCCCGGCCGGCGACGGTGGTGAGCCGGTCGAGCCATTCGCGCTCGATCTGGGCCTGGGCGCGCTCGAGTTCGGCGGCGGTGGGGCCTTCGGCGGCGAAGCGGGCGAGCTCCTCGTCGACGGCGGTCTCGATCTGCTCGACGGTGGCGTCGCCGGAGGTCTTGACGTCGAGCCAGCCGAGGCTGGGGGCGCCGGCCAGGCGGAGCAGGCCGAAGCCGGCGGCGACGGCGGTGCGGTCGCGGCGGACGAGCCGGTTGTAGAGCCGGCTGGACTCGCCGCTGCCGAGGATGGTGAGCGCGAGGTCGGCGGCGTCGGCCTCGCGGCTGCCGTCGTGCGGGAGGCGGTAGGCGGCCATCAGGGCGCGGGAGGGGACGTCCTCGCGGATGGACTCGCGGAGCTCGCGGCCGATGGTGTCGGGGAGGGTGCCGTCGCGCGGGGGCTGCTTGCCGTCGTGGGCGGGGATGCTGCCGAAGTACTTCTCGACCCAGGCGATGGTCTGCTCGGGGTCGATGTCGCCGACGACGGAGAGGACGGCGTTGTTGGGCGCGTAGTACGTGCGGAAGAACGTTCGGGCGTCCTCCAGCGTGGCGGCGTCCAGGTCGGCCATGGAGCCGATGGGGGTGTGGTGGTACGGGTGGCCGTCGGGGAAGGAGAGCGCGGTGAGCTTCTCGAAGGCGGTGCCGTAGGGGACGTTGTCGTAGCGCTGGCGGCGCTCGTTCTTGACGACGTCGCGCTGGTTCTCCATCGAGTTGTCGTCGAGGGCGGCGAGCAGGGAGCCCATGCGGTCGGCCTCCAGCCAGAGGGCGAGCTCCAGCTGGTGGGCGGGCATGGTCTCGAAGTAGTTGGTGCGCTCGAAGCTGGTGGTGCCGTTGAGGGAACCGCCGGCGCCCTGGACGAGCTCGAAGTGGCCGTTGTTGGAGACGTTGGCCGAACCCTGGAACATCAGGTGCTCGAACAGGTGGGCCAGCCCGGTGCGGCCCTTCACCTCGTGGCGGGAGCCCACGTCGTACCAGAGGCAGACGGCGGCGACCGGGGTGAGGTGGTCCTCGGAGAGGACGACGCGCAGGCCGTTGGCCAGGCGGTGCTCGGTGATGGCGATGGCAGCGCCATTTCCTCCGGTGGAGGCGGATGCGGGGGCCGGGTTGGCCATGCGCTCGGGTCCTTCCCGTCGTCGATGTCGGGGGTTCGTGTGGCGTCCCCCATTGTGGTGCAACGCGTGAAGGGCGCGGATGTGTCCGCGCGGACGGTGCGTTCGCCAGGGGCGGAAGAGGGGCGCTGGGCGGGAGTGTCGGCGGAAGGGTCCACAATGGGGGCGCTGAGCCGTGATCCGAAGCAGACAGACGCATCAGACAGACGCAAGGGAGCCCCGCCGCGATGGCCCGCCGCAGTTCGCAGACCCCGCCGCCCGGAGATTTCGAGGAGCGGATCCTCGATGTCGACGTTGTGGACGAGATGCAGGGCTCCTTCCTGGAGTACGCCTACTCGGTGATCTACTCGCGCGCGCTGCCCGACGCGCGGGACGGTCTGAAGCCGGTGCACCGGCGGATCCTGTACCAGGCCAACGAGATGGGCCTGCGGCCGGAGCGCGGGCACGTGAAGTGCGCGCGCCTGGTCGGCGAGGTGATGGGCCGCCTGCACCCGCACGGTGACGCGTCGATCTACGACTCCGTGGTGCGCATGGCGCAGCCGTTCTCGATGCGGCTGCCGCTGATCGACGGGCACGGGAACTTCGGTTCGCTGGGCAACGACGACCCGCCGGCCGCGATGCGGTACACGGAGTCGCGGCTGACGGCGGCGTCGATGGCGATGGTGGAGTCGATCCACGAGGACACCGTCGACTTCGGCCCGAACTACGACGGCAGCGAGCAGGAGCCGCTGGCGTTGCCGGCGGCGTTCCCGAACCTGCTGGTGAACGGTGCGACGGGCATCGCGGTCGGCATGGCGACGAACATGCCGCCGCACAACCTGTCCGAGGTGGTGGCGGCGGCCCGGCACCTGATCAAGCATCCGAACGCGGACCTGGACACGCTGATGCGGTTCGTTCCCGGTCCGGATCTTCCGACGGGCGGGCGGATCGTCGGCCTGTCGGGCATCCGGGACGCGTACGAGTCGGGCCGCGGCACCTTCAAGATCCGTGCCACCACGACGATCGAGGCGGTCTCCGCCCGCCGCAAGGGCATCGTGGTCACCGAGCTGCCGTACAACGTCGGCCCGGAGAAGGTGATCTCGAAGATCAAGGACCTGGTCAACGCGAAGAAGCTGCAGGGCATCGCGGACGTCAAGGACCTCACCGACCGCGAGCACGGGCTGCGGCTGGTGATCGAGGTGAAGAACGGTTTCGTGCCGGAGGCGTTGCTGGAGCAGCTGTACAAGCTGACGCCGATGGAGGAGACCTTCGGCATCAACAACGTGGCGCTGGTGGACGGCCAGCCGCTGACGCTGGGGCTGAAGGAGCTGCTGGAGGTCTACGTCGACCACCGCTTCGAGGTGGTGCGCCGGCGCAGCGACTTCCGTCGCCGTAAGCGGCAGGAGCGGCTGCATCTGGTCGAGGGCCTGCTGGTGGCGCTGGTCGACATCGACGAGGTCATCGCGATCATCCGGTCGAGCGACAACGCGGCGCAGGCGAAGGAGCGCCTGATCGAGCGCTTCTCGCTGTCGGAGACGCAGACGGCCTACATCCTGGACACCCCGCTGCGCCGGCTGACCCGGTTCGACCGGGTGGAGCTGGAGGAGGAGCAGGCGAAGCTCAACTCGGAGATCGCCGAGCTGACGGAGATCCTGGAGTCGGACACGCGGCTGCGCAGTGTGGTGTCGACGGAGCTGGCCGCGGTGGGCAAGCAGTTCGGCACGGAGCGGCGGACGGTGCTGCTGGAGGCGGGGGCGGTGCCGTCGGCGTCGCTGGCGGTGCCGCTGGAGGTGGCGGACGATCCGTGCCGGGTGCTGCTCTCGTCGGCGGGTCTGCTGGCGCGGACGGCGGACGGTGAGCCGTTCGAGCTGTCGGAGAAGCGGGCGAAGCACGATGTGATCGTGTCGGCGGTGCCGGCGACGGCGCGTGCGGACGTCGGTGTGGTGACGTCGGCGGGCCGGGTGCTGCGGCTGCCGGTGATCGATCTGCCGGCTCTGCCGCCGACGCCGTCGCCGACGCTGGCGGGCGGCGCCGCGGTGGGCGAGTTCCTGCGCCTGGAGGCGGGCGAGCGGGCGCTGGCGCTGACCACGCTGGACGAGTCGTCGCCGGGTCTGGCGCTGGGCACGGTGCAGGGTGTGGTCAAGCGGGTGGTGCCCGAGTGGCCCGCCAACAAGGACGAGTTCGAGGTGATCGCCCTGAAGGAGGGCGACGAGGTGATCGGTGCGGTCGAACTGCGCACCGGTGAGGAGGACTTGGTCTTCATCGCCTCGGACGCGCAGCTGCTCCGCTACCCGGCGGGCCAGGTCCGTCCGCAGGGCCGCCCGGCGGGCGGCATGGCGGGCATCAAGTTGTCGGACGGTGCCCGGGTGCTCTCGTTCACGGCGGTGGATCCGGCGGCGGACGCGGTGGTGGTCTCGGTGGCCGGTGCCGCGGGGACGCTGACCGGCGAGGAGCAGAGCTCGTGGAAGGTCACCCCGTTCGAGCAGTACCCGCGCAAGGGCCGTGCCACCGGCGGTGTCCGCTGTCAGCGCTTCCTGCGGGGTGAGGACGCCCTGGCCTTCGCCTGGGCCGGCCCCTCCCCCGCCCGGGCCGCCACCGCCAAGGGCGCCCCGGTCGACCTGCCCGAGCGGGACCCGCGCCGTGACGGCTCGGGTACGCCGGTGACGACGCCCATCGCGGTGGTCGCCGGCCCGGCGTAGCGGCGCCGGGCGGACGGAGCACATGCTCGCGGCGGGGCACCTTTCGGTGTCCCGCCGCGGTCTTTTCAGTACGGGTAGCCTTACCTGCGTGAGCACTTGTGCGACGTTGTCGCGTGAACTGTCGGAGCCGTTGGCCGCCACGGCGGCGACCGCCACGACCTGGCTGCTGGTCGAGCAGAGCGGGCCGTGGGGGGCGAAGGCGCTCGGCGAGAGCCATCTGGACTCGGCGGTCGGGCGGGCGCTGGAGGCGGCCGCGGCGGGGACCGGGGTGCGGGTGGCGCTGATCCGGCGGCCCGGGCGGCATGCGGACTGCCTGCCGACGGCGCGCCACGAGGTGATCGTGGCGCACAGCGTGCCGGGCCGGGGCTGGGTGCGGCGGGCCGAGGTGGCGGATCCGGCGGAGCTGCTGGGGCTGGACTTCGCGGCCTTGGGCGCCGGGGAGCACGGCGGTCTCGGGACGGAACACGTCGGCGGGCCGGTCGCCCTGGTGTGCACCAACGGCCGCCGGGACCGCTGCTGCGCGTTGCTCGGCCGGCCGCTGGCGGCCGAGCTGGCGGCGGCCGGGCACAGCGAGGTGTGGGAGGTCACGCACCTGGGCGGGCACCGTTTCTCCCCCACCATGCTGGTGCTGCCGTACGGCTACGCGTACGGGCGGCTGACGGCGGAGACCGCCAAGGACGTGCTGGCGGCGACGGCGGCCGGGCACATGGTGCCGGAGTGGGCCCGCGGCTGCTCCGGCTGGGAGCGCCCGGGCCAGGCCGCCGACCACGCGGTGCGGCTGGCCACCGGCGAGACCCGGGCCGACGCGCTGACGCTGATGCAGCAGCCGTCCGGTGACGGCCGCTGGCTGGTGACGGTGCGCCACGAGGACGGCCGCGCCTGGGAGGTCGAGGTGGTCGAGGGCGCGAGTGAGCCGCCCCGCCCGGAGAGTTGCGGCAAGGCCGCGGGGACGCCGTCCCGGATGGACGTCGTGTCCGTCCGGGAGCGGTGACGGCCCCGCGCCCGTGGGGGTGAGCGCGGGACCGTCGGCTCGGGTTCAGCCCGTGGCGGCCTTGCTGACGAACTCGGTGGTGTAGGTGCGGGCGAGGTCGATCGTGCCCTCCTTGCCCTTGACGTCGGGGTGGAAGGCGGCGAGCACCGCGAGGACCGTCGCGGGGCCGTCGGCGGGCATCACGCCGTCGGTGGTGAACATCGGCAGGGTCGCCTTGATCGCGGCCGCGTACTGGTCGGCGCCGCCCTGCGCGTAGTCGGCGGGCATCTTCGCGGCGATCTCCTCGGGGCTGTGGGTGGACATCCACTTGAGGGTCTTCACGAAGGCGTTGGCGAGCTTCTGGGCGGTGTCCTTGTTCTTCGCCACCCAGTCGGTGTTCATGTAGAGCGAGGACGAGGGGTAGAGCCCGCCGAGCGCGGCGCGCGAGCCCTCGGGGGTGCGCATGTCGTAGAGGATCTTGCCGAGGCCCTTGTCGATGATGTTGGCGACGGTGGGGTCGGTGGTCATGCCGGCGTCGATGGAGCCCTGCTGGAGCGCGGCGATGAAGGTCTGGCCGGCGCCGACCGCGATCGGGCTGAAGTCGGCCACCGCGGTGCCGTTCTTGACGGCGAGGTACTTGGTGAGGAAGTCGGTGGAGGAGCCGATGCTGGTGACGCCGAGCTTCTTGCCCTTGAAGTCGGCGCCGGACCTGATGGCGTCGGCCTGCTTGGTGGAGACGATCTCGACCTCGCCGGGGGCCTGGGAGAACTGGACGACCGACTCGACGTTCTTGCCCTTGGCCTGGAGGTCGATGGTGTGGTCGTAGAAGCCGACCGCGCCCTGGACGTCACCGGCGAGCAGGGCGGTGGTGGCGTTGACGCCGGCCGGTTCGCTCATCAGCTCGACGTTGACGCCCGCCTCGGCGAAGAAGCCGAGGCGCTGGGTGAGCATGGCGGGCATGTAGATGACCTTGTCCAGGCCGCCGACCATGATCTTCACCTTGGGTCCGTCGACCTGCTGGCCGGCCGGGGCGGCGCCGTTGTGGGAGGTGGAGGCGGCGTCGTTGGCACAGGCGGCGAGCGGGAGGATCAGGGCGGCGGCGAGGGCGGCTGCGGCGGCTCTGCCGGTCGGGTTCGAGCGCATGGGGTGGGGTGCCTCTCTACGTACGACGGGAGGGGAGGGAACGGGGGTCAGCGGCCGTCGCCGGAGTCTGCGGGCTTCCAGCGGAAGAGTTTCTTCTCGGCGAAGGTCAGCAGCCCCTCGGTGAGCAGCGCGACCACGGCGAGGATGGTCATGGCGGCGTACACGCCGGCCGCGTTGAAAGTGCCCTGGGCAGCGGCGACGAGCAGGCCGAGGCCCTTGGTGGCGCCGATGTACTCGCCGACGATGGCGCCGATCAGCGCGAAGCCGAAGCTGACGTGCAGGCTGGTGAAGATCCAGGTGGTGGCGGCGGGGATGACCACCTGCAGGGTGACCTTGCGGTTGTTGGCGCCCAGGATGCGGGCGTTGGCGACGAGATTGCGGTCCACCTCGCGGGCGCCCTGGAAGGCGTTGAAGAAGACCGGGAAGAACACCAGCACCACCGCGGAGGCCACCTTGGAGGCCGGGCCGAGGCCGAACCAGATCAGGAAGATCGGGGCCAGCACGATGCGCGGGATGGCGTTCAGCACCTTGATGTAGGGCCCGAACACGTCGGCCAGGAACCGGATCCGGCCGAGCGCGATGCCCAGCAGCACACCGCCGGTGACGCCGATCACCCAGCCGGTGAGGGCCTCGTACAGGGTGTAGCCGATCTGCTCGCCGAGCGAGCCCTGGGCGGTGCCGTGGGTGATCCACTGCCAGATCTGCGCCCAGATCTTCGACGGCTGGGAGAAGTTGAACGGGTCGATGACCTCGGTGCGGGCACACAGCTCCCAGAGCCCGAGGAAGGCGAGGAGCACCGCGACCCGGGCCCCGTACACCCGCACCTTCCGGTTTCGGGCGGCCCGTTCGCGGGCCTCGGTCCTGGTGGTGGGGGCGGCCGTGGGCTTGCCGGCGACGGCGGAAGCGGTGGACGCGGTGGACGCGGTCTCAAGCGGCACGACCCGCTCCTCTCTCACGGGTGATGCGCACCTCTTCGCCGAGCGAGGCCCAGATCTCGCGGTACAGCTCGACGAACCTCGGTTCCAGCCGGACGGCCTCCACCGTGCGCGGGCGCGGCAGGTCGACGGTGAAGATCTCCTTGACGGTGGCCGGGCCTGCCGTCATCACCACGACCCGGTCGGCCAGTGCGATCGCCTCGTCCAGGTCGTGGGTGACGAAGACGACGGAGGCTGCGGTGCTGGAAGAACTGGTGCCGGCCCACAGGTCCAGCAGCTGGTCGGACATCAGGGCGCGGGTCTGCACGTCCAGCGCCGAGAACGGCTCGTCCATCAGCAGGATCTTGGGGTCGTTGACGAAGGTCTGGGCGAGCGCGACGCGCTTGCGCATGCCGCCGGAGAGCTGGTGCGGGTAGCGGTCCTCGAAGGCCCCGAGGCCGACCCGGGCCAGCCAGTCGCGGGCCCGCTCCCGGGCCTCGGCGGCAGGGACGCCGCGGAACCGCGGGCCGGCCGTCACGTTCGACAGGACGGTGCGCCAGGGGAAGACGGCGTCCTGCTGGAAGACGAAGCCGACCTGCGGGTTGATCCCGTCGACCGCCTCGCCGTACACCCGGACGTCGCCCTCGGTGGGCTCCTCCAGGCCGCTGACCAGGGTCAGCGTGGTGGACTTGCCGCAGCCGGTGGGGCCGACGACGGCGACGAACTCGCCCTGCGCCACCGTCAGGTCGAGATCGCGGACGGCGGTGTGCAGGGTGCCGGACGGTGTGCGGAAGCGCTTGGTCGCGCCGGCCAGCTCGATCGCCGGTACCGCCTGCGCCGTGGGGGTTGTGGGGGCTGCCGCCGGGGTTGTGCTCATGTGACCTCCCGGGTCTGTGCTTGCTCCGGGAGGCTAGGAGCGGTCGGGGCGGTGGCGGGAGGCTTCTCGGCGTACTGCGGGTTCTCCGCGTTGAGGGGTGTTCTGCTCGTATTGCTTCCGCTACAACAGCGGGGACGCGGCTGACAGAAACACCTCGGAAACATAGGGTGTGCCGACCGCCCGCCCCACCACCCGCCGACCGGCCGGAAAGCCGGCCCACCGGCGGGCCGCCAGACCAGGCCGCCAGACCACCCCGCCCGCCGGAAAGCCCGGGAGACCGCCCGGGAGACCGCCCGAAGCCCGCCCGGCCCAAGGCCTCACGAAAGCCCGCCCGAACGCCCGCCCACCTGCCCGAACGCCCGAACGCCCGCCGAGAGGAGGCCCGGATGAAGCACCCCCGTTGGCCCCGCCGGGTCTTCGCCCAGCTGCTGCTGAGCCAGACCGTGGTCACCGTCGGCGTCACCATCGTCACCGCCGGCCTCTTCCTGGCGCCGGTCAGCTCCGAACTCGACCACGACGCGATGCAGCGCGCGCTGTCGATCGCCCAGGCCACCGCCAACGACGAGGTGATCGCCCGGGCCGCCGAGGCCCGAGACTCCGCGACCGCGCAGCGCAACGCCGAGCAGATCCGGCTGGCCACCGGCGCCAGCTTCGTCGTGGTCACCGATCTGGACGGGATCCGGCTCTCGCACACCGACCCGGACCGGATCGGCCAACGGGTCTCCACCGACCCCGAGCCGGCGCTCGGCGGCCGCAGCGTCACCGCCATCCAGCAGGGCACCCTGGGGCGCACCGCACGCGGCAAGGTGCCGCTGCGGATCGCGGACGGGCGGATCGTCGGTGAGGTGTCGGTCGGGATCAGCGACGGCTCGATCCGCCGGCGGCTGCTGAAGATGCTCACCGGCATCCTGCTCTGCGCGGGTGCCGGCCTGGCCGCGGGCACCGTCGCCACCCTGGCGCTGGCCCGCCGGCTGAAGCGGCGCACCCACAACATCGCGCTGGCCGACATCTCGGCGCTGCTGGTGGAACGCGAGGCGATGCTGCACAGCATCCGCGAGGGCATGGTGGCGCTGGACGAGCACGGCCGGATCCGGCTGGCCAACGACGAGGCGCTGCGGCTGCTCGGCCTGCCCGAGGGCTGCACCGGCCGGCCGATCGACGAGGTGCTGCCACCCGGCCGGCTGGCCGACGTGCTGGCCGGCCGGATCACCGGTACGGACCTGCCGGCCGTCCGGGACGACCGCGTCCTGGTGGTGAACCGGATGGCCACGGCCGAGGGCGGCGCCGTCGTGACACTGCGCGACCGCACGGAGCTGGAGTCGCTGGTCCGCGAGCTGGACACCACCCGCAGCCTCACCGAGGCACTGCGGGCACAGGATCACGAGCACGCCAACCGGATGCATACCCTGCTGGGACTGCTGGAGCTCGGCCGGCACGAGCAGGCGGTGGCGTTCATCTCCGAGCAGTCGGGCTCGCACGCGGTGGTCGCGGCGCGGATCGCCGAACAGGTGCAGGACCCGCACGTCGCCGCGCTGCTGGCCGGCAAGGCGGCGGTGGCGGGCGAGCGGGGCGTCCGGCTCGCAGTCGCCCCCGCCGCCCACCTGCCGGACGCGGTGGTCGACGCGCGGACGCTGGTCACCGTGCTCGGCAACCTGATCGACAACGCGGTGGACGCACTGGCGCCGGGCGGCGGCGGCCGGGTGGACGTGACGCTGGCCGCCGCCGGCTCCACCCTGCTGGTCGAGGTCGCGGACAGCGGCCCGGGCGTGCCGCAGGAGCTGCGCGAGCGGGTCTTCGAGGAGGGGTGGAGCAGCAAGGACGCGCCCGCGCACCGGCCGCGCGGGCTGGGGCTGGCGATGGTGCGGCGGCTGGTCGGGCGGACCGGCGGCCGGATCGTGCTCGACACCGGCCCGCTCGGCGGCGCCCGGTTCACCGTCGAGCTGCCCGAGGCGCTGCACGACGAGGCTGTGCACGCCGACGCCCCGTTTGCCGATGCCCCGTTTGCCGATGCCCCGCCCACCACCGCGGTCGCCGATTCCCGGCGCCCCGAGGCCGGAGCCCTGCCCACCGCACCGCTCGTGGAGGCGTGATGATCGACGTACTCGTGGTGGACGACGACTTCCGGGTCGCCGACGTGCACGCCGCGTACGTGGCCAAGGTGCCCGGCTTCCGGGTCACCGGCACCGCGCACTCGGCCGCCGAGGCGCTAGCCTCGCTGGAGCGCCGCCCGGTCGACCTGCTCCTCCTCGACCACCACCTGCCGGACGAGACCGGCCTCGCCCTGGTCCGCCGGCTCCGCGACCGCGACATCACCTGCGACGTGATGATGGTGACGGCCGCCCGGGACGTCTCCACCGTGCACGCGGCGATGCAGCACGGCGCCCTGCAGTACCTGGTCAAGCCGTTCACCTTCGCCGGCCTGCGGGAGAAGCTGGTCGCCTACGCGCAGCTGCGGCACGCGCTGGCCGGCCCGGCCGCCCGCGAGGCCGGCCAGGACGAGGTGGACCGGCTGTTCGCGACCCTGCGCAGCGCGACGGCCCCGGCGGCGGCCCTGCCCAAGGGCCATTCGGCGCCCACCACCGACCTGGTCCTCGGGGTGCTGCGCCGGGCGGGCCGGCCGCTCTCCGCCCAGGAGGTCGCGGACGCCACCGGGCTGAGCCGCTCCACCGCCCAGCGCTACCTCAAGCAGCTGGAGCGTGAAAGCCGGCTGCGGCTGACCCTGCGCTACGGCGACACCGGACGGCCCGAGCACCGCTACGTGCTGGCGGCCCGCGCCTGAGTGCCCTCGGCCCGCGCCCTGGCCCGGACACGCCGAACCCCGGCGGGCCTGGGCCCGCCGGGGTTCGGGAAGGGGCGCCGCTCAGGCCGCTCCGGCGCCGGTGAGGGAGCGGACCTCCAGCTCGGCGTAGCGGTCCGCGTCGGTCGGCTCGGGCGAGGTGATCGTGCCGATCCAGCCGGCCAGGAAGCCCAGCGGGATGGAGACGATGCCCGGGTTCTCCAGCGGGAACCAGTGGAAGTCCACCCCCGGGAAGAGCGCCATCTTGGTGCCGGAGACCACCGGCGAGAAGGCCACCAGCACCACCGCCGGGATCAGCCCGCCGTAGACCGACCAGACCGCGCCGCGCGGGGTGAACCGCCGCCAGAACAGGCAGTACAGCAGCACCGGCAGGTTGGCCGAAGCGGCGACGGCGAAGGCCAGGCCGACCAGGAAGGCCACGTTCATCTGCTGGGCGAAGAGGCTGAGCGCGATCGCGACCGCCCCGATCCCCACCGCCGCGATCCGTGCGACGCCGATCTCCTGGCGTTCGGAGGCCTCGCTCCCCGCCGCGTCGCCGTCCGCCTGGTCGGCGCGGACCCGCCGGGAGGCCGGGACGGCGGCCCGCCGGCCCCGGGGGCGGCGGCGCGGACGGCCGCGCCAGGCGCCCGCCCAGATGTCGTGGGCGAAGGCCGCCGAGGAGGCGAGCGTCAGCCCGGCGACCACGGCGAGGATCGTGGCGAAGGCGATCGCCGAGATAAGCGCGAACAGCACCACCCCTCCGGTGGAGCCGTTGCCGCCGCCGAGCACCAGGGCCAGCAGCGGGACGGCGGTGTTGCCGGCCGGGTTGGCGTGCCGGACCTCCGCCGAGCCGACCAGGGCGGTGGCACCGAGGCCGAGCACGATGGCCATCAGGTAGAAGCCGCCGACCAGCCCGATCGCCCACATCGTGGAGCGCCGGGCGGCCCGCGCGGTGGGCACGGTGTAGAAGCGGGAGAGGATGTGCGGGAGCCCGGCGGTGCCCAGGACAAGGGCCAGGCCGAGGCTGAAGAAGTCCAGCCGGCTGGTGAAGGTCTTGCCGTACTTGAGCCCGGGCTCCAGGTACCGCTGCCCCGCGCCGCTGTGCTGGGCGGCCTGGCGCATCAGCTCGGCGACGTCCCCGTGGAAGCGGACCATCAGCAGCACGGTGAGCAGCACCGAGCCGGCGACCAGCAGGACGGCCTTGACGATCTGGATCCAGGTGGTGGCCCGCATCCCGCCGATCGTGACGTAGACGATCATCAGGGCGCCGACCGCGACGATGGTCCAGGTCCGGGCCTCGGAGCTGTTGGTGCCGAGCAGCAGGGCGACCAGGCTGCCCGCGCCGACCATCTGGGCGACCAGGTAGAACAGGGTGACGACGACGCCGGCGCCGCCGGCCGCCGCCCGGACCTTGCGACGGCGCAGCCGCAGCGCGAGCACGTCGGCGAGGGTGTACCGGCCGGCGTTGCGGACGAGCTCGGCGACCAGCATCAGGACGACCAGCCAGGCGACCAGGAAGCCGATGCTGTAGAGCACGCCGTCGTAGCCGTACAGCGCGATCAGCCCGGCGACGCCGAGGAAGGAGGCGGCGGAGAGGTAGTCCCCGGAGAGCGCGAAGCCGTTCTGCAGCGGGGTGAAGTCCCGGCCGCCGGCGTAGAAGTCCTCGGCGGCGCTGCCCCGCCGGCCCACCCAGAGGGTGATGCCCAGGGTGACCAGGACGATGACGGCGAACAGCACGATGGCCAGGTCGTGGTGGTCCCCGGTGGGGGCGACGGGGGGCGGGGTGGCGGTCCTCATCGCAGCTGGTCCTGAGTGTCCCAGCGGAGCCCCAGGGCGGCCCGGTCGCGCTTGGTGCGGGCGTTGCGGGCGTAGAGCCAGGTGAGCACGAAGGTCGAGGCGAACTGCAGCAGCCCCAGCAGCCAGGCCACGTTGAGCGGTCCGGCGATCGGGCTGCGCATCACGCCGGGCGCACCGGCCTGGGCGGCGACGTACAGCAGGTACCAGCCGAGGAAGGCGCCGCTGATGGGGAAGACGAAGGCGCGGTAGCTGCGCTTGATGTCCTGGAAGGCGTCGCTGGCCTGGACGGCCCGGTACACCTCGGTGCTCGCGTCGACGACCGGCGGTTCCACGACGGGCGGGACCGGCTGCGGGGGCGCCGCCTCACCGCGGACCGCGCGGGGTGCCGGCTCGGCCGGTACCGAGGCCGAGGCCGGTACCGAGGCCATGGTCGAGGCCGGTGCCGACACCGGGTTCGATGACGGGGCCGGGTTCGACGCCAGGGCCGGCGTCTGGGCCGACGTCGGGCTCGGGGCAGGGGCCGGTCTCGGTGTCGGTGTCGGCCGACCGGGCCGGGGTGCGGCGGCGGGAGCGGCCCACCAGTCGAATCGCTGCCCCTGGCCGGGGCTGCTCGTCTGCTGCTGTGGCACTGCTGCTCCTGGACCGAGGGGTGTGCTGACCGGACCATGATGGAGGCCTACAGACCCCGCCAACTCCCATTGCAGATACGTTCACTCGATGAGGTGATCGATGATCCGACAGACACTCATGCGACTACTGCTGCGTACCGGTGATTCCGTGTCGGAACGCGTACGCGACCGCCTGTGCCCGGTCCCGGACGGCGGTCTTGGCGAAGAGGTTGTTGATGTGGGTCTTCACCGTGGCCGGGCTGACGAACAGCCGCCGGGCGATCTCGGTGTTGGAGAGCCCCTCGGCGATCAGCGCCAGCACCTCGGCCTCGCGGGCGGTCAGCCCGTCCGGCAGCACGCCCGAGGGCGCCGCCGGGGAGCCCGCCGCGCGCCCCGGGGAGGGTGCGGGGCCGGCCGTGGGGGCCGCGTCCGCCAGCCGCTCCAGCAGCCGCAGCTGCACCTGCGGTGAGAGCCCGGCCGCGCCCGAGCGGACGTCCGCGATGGCCCGGGCGATCTCCTCGCCGCTCGCGTCCTTGGTCAGGTAGCCGCGCGCCCCGGCCCGCAACGCCGGGAACAGCGAATCGTCGTCGGCGTAGGTGGTGAGGACGACCACCTCGGTCTCCGGGTGGGCGGTCCGGATCCGGCCGGTCGCCTCGACGCCGTCGCAGCGGGGCATCCGCAGATCCATCAGGACCACGTCCGGGTGGTGCCGCTCGACCAGGGCGACGGCCTCCTCGCCGTCGCCGGCGGCGCCGACCACCTCGATGCCCGGCAGCAGCCCGAGCAGCATGACGATGCCCTCGCGCACCACCGTCTGGTCGTCCGCGACCACCACGCGGATCACGCTCACGCCGGAACCCGCAGCAGCACGCGCCATCCCCCCTCGTCAGGGCCCGCCAGCAGGGTGCCGCCGAGCAGTTCCGCGCGTTCGCGCATCCCCAGCAGACCGTACCCGCTGCCGCTGGCCGCCAGCTCGCCGGCGGGCCCGCCGCGCGCCGGGCGGGTGTTGTGCACCTCCAGCTCCACCTCCTCCGGCAGGTAGCGCAGTTCGACGGTGCAGCGTGCGCCGGTGGCGTGCTTGCGCACATTGGTCAGCGCCTCCTGCGCCGTACGCCGCACCGCGAGCCCCGCCTCGGCGGCCAGCGGGCGCGGCGTGCCGGTGACCGAGAGACCGGCCCGCTCACGCCCCGTCAGCTCCACCAGGAACTCCCCGACCGGGGTGAACTCACCGCGCAGCGCGGAGAGCGCCTGCCGGGTCTCGGCCAGGCCGTCCTGTGCCATCCGCCGGGCGGCCACCACCCGTTCGCGGATCTGCTCCCGGTCGGTGCCGGCGTCCAGCATCAGCCGGGCCGCCTCCAGGTGGACGAGCTGCGCGGAGAGGCTGTGGGCCAGCACGTCGTGGATCTCCCGGGCGATCCTGGCCCGTTCGGCGAGCGCCACGCTCTCCGCCTCGGCGGCCCGGGCCGCCCGTTCCTGGGTGAGCAGCCGGCGGGCGGTGCCGCGCGCCTCGGTGTCGAGCCGCAGCAGGTAGCCGAGCACGCCGAGCCCCCCGATCGTGGCGCAGACGGCGAGCCAGCTCTCCCAACTGGCCGCCGCGTAGGAGCCGAACGCCGCCACGGCCGTGACCAGCGCGGCGACGATCGGCAGCCGGACCAGGGCGGTCACCGCGAGGCCGGCCCAGGTGAAGTCCGCCAGCACGTAGGCGTGACCCCACTCGCCGAGCCAGGCGGAGCCGATCAGGGTGGCGGCCAGCACGAACGTGGGCCGCGCCCGCTGCTCCCGGCTGACCTTCAGGAAGGCGAACCACTGCGCCACGACGGCGACCAGCCCGGCGCTGACCGCGACCACGCCCCAACCGGCGAACGTCCCCCGGGAGTACGTCCCCCAGACCAGCGTGACGAACAGCACCGTCCGGCCCAGCACGGTGAGGGTCCGCCGTGCCGGGCTCTCTTCCCGCTCCAGCCCCTCCCGGGAGGGCCAGCGGGTCCAGCTCCACCCGGGCACGGGCACTCCTCCTGGCTCGACGGATCGGCGGCGGTCAGCCGGTCGTGGTGGCGCGGTACGAGGGCTCCAGGTTCCGCGCCCTCCAGTTCACCACGAGCGACCTGACCAGCAGCAGGACCGCCAGGCCGAGCAGCAGCGAGCTGCCGCTCTGGCGGACGTGCAGCGCCGAGCCGATCCCGAACAGGCCGAGCCGGATGGCGACCATGCCGGCCCAGGCCGCGACCGTGGCCGTGGTGCCCTGCGCCCAGAGCTCGCCGTCCTTGCCGTGCCAGAGCCGGACGGTCCAGCCCCAGACGGAGCCCATGGCCAACACCACCAGCAGCGAGGCGACGAGCAGTGCGACGGCCGGGGCCGGGTGAGCGTGGTCGACCAGCTGCGGGTCACGCAGCGCGAGCGCGGCGAGGATCAGCGGCACGAGCCAGAAGCGGCGCTCGGTGTCCAGGCGCTGGGCGCGCATCTGGCGCTGAACCACCAGGACCATCACCGCGATGATCACGAGGATGTTGACGAGGCCGCTCATCGGTCTCTCCGTTCCGGCGGAAGGGGCTGGGCTGACCTCTCCGACGCTACGGATCCGGCGCCGTCCGCTGATCGGAGCCGGGGTGGACCAGGGGTGGACCGGAAAACGCGAGGGCCCTCCACCCACGGGTGGAGGGCCCTGCCGCGGAGGGGGCCGGCTGCTCAGGCGTCGATGCGCGAGCGGTCCAGGGTGGCCGCCGAGTCCACGATGAACTCCTTGCGCGGGGCGACGTCGTTGCCCATCAGCAGGTCGAAGATCTTCTCGGCCTGCTCGAGGTCGCCCAGGTTGATCCGGCGCAGCGTGCGGTGGCGCGGGTCCATGGTGGTCTCGGCCAGCTGGTCGGCGTCCATCTCACCGAGGCCCTTGTACCGCTGCACCGGGTCCTTCCACCGCAGGCCCTTGCGCTGGAAGTCCAGCAAGGTGGAGCGCAGCTCGGCGTCGGAGTAGGTGTAGTGGTACTTCTCCTGGCCGCGCTTGGGGTTGGTGAGCTCGATGCGGTGCAGCGGCGGCACGGCGGCGAAGATCCGGCCCTGTTCGACCATGGGGCGCATGTAGCGCTGAAAGAGCGTCAGCAGCAGGATGCGGATGTGCGAACCGTCGACGTCGGCGTCGGCCATGAAGATGACCCGGCCGTAGCGGGCCTGGTCGATGTCGAAGGTGCGGCCCGAACCGGCCCCTATCACCTGGATGATCGAGGCGCACTCGGCGTTCTTGAGCATGTCGCTCACCGACGCCTTCTGCACGTTGAGGATCTTGCCGCGGATCGGCAGCAGGGCCTGGAACTCGGAGTTGCGGGCCAGCTTGGCGGTGCCGAGCGCCGAGTCTCCCTCGACGATGAAGAGTTCGGTGCGGTCGACGTCGTCGCTGCGGCAGTCGGCGAGCTTGGCCGGCAGCGAGCTGGTCTCCAGCGCGGTCTTCCGGCGCTGGGCCTCCTTGTGCTGGCGG
Organism: Kitasatospora sp. NPDC032757; assembly: GCF_055579305.1. Classification (NCBI taxonomy): domain Bacteria; kingdom Bacillati; phylum Actinomycetota; class Actinomycetes; order Kitasatosporales; family Streptomycetaceae; genus Kitasatospora; species Kitasatospora sp. NPDC032757. Next base: position 43,323 of record NZ_JBVINN010000035.1, read on the forward strand.
GCGGCGACCCGGGTACGGGCGGCGGCGGCGACCTTCTCCAGCACCGCCCTGGCCTGGACCTTCTCGTCCTTCTTGCCGGAGGTCAGGAAGGCCTTGAGCTCCTTGGCGACCACGGCCGCGACGATCCGGTTGGCCGCCGAGGTGCCCAGCACCTCCTTGGTCTGGCCCTCGAACTGCGGCTCGGCGAGCCGGACGGTGACCACCGCGGTGAGACCCTCGGTGGCGTCGTCCTTGGTGATGTCGTCCTCGGCGACGCGCAGCAGCTTGCCGGCGCGCAGCGCCTCGTTCACGGTCTTGGCGAGCGAGCGCTCGAAGCCGGTCACGTGGGTGCCGCCCTTGGGGGTGGCGATGATGTTGACGAAGGAACGCAGCGTGGTGTCGTAGCCGGCGCCCCAGCGCAGCGCGATGTCCACACCGAGGTGCCGGGTGACCTCGGTGGGCGTCATGTGGCCGAGCTCGTCCAGGACGGGGACGGTCTCCTTGAAGGTGCCCTCGCCGCGCAGCCGCAGCACGTCGCAGACCGGCTTGTCGGGCGCGAGGAACTCGCAGAACTCGGCGATGCCGCCGTCGAAGCGGAAGGTCGACTCCTCGACCTTGTCGCTCTCGGTCAGCCGCTCGTCACGGACGACGATGGTCAGGCCGGGGACGAGGAAGGCCGTCTGCCGGGCCCTGCTGTGCAGGTGCTCCAGCGAGAGCTTGGCGTCCTTGAGGAAGATCTGCCGGTCGGCCCAGTAGCGGATCCGGGTGCCGGTGCGGGCCTTCGGGACCTTGCGGGCCTTGGTGAGGCCGTTGGCGGGCTCGAAGGGGGCGTCCGGGCTGGTCTCGGTGAAGATGCCGGGGGTGCCGCGGCGGAAGCTGATCGCGTGGGTGTGGCCGCCCCGGTCGACCTCGACGTCCAGGCGGGCGGAGAGCGCGTTGACGACGGAGGCGCCGACGCCGTGCAGACCGCCGGAGGCCGCGTACGAGCCGCCGCCGAACTTGCCGCCGGCGTGCAGCTTGGTCATCACGACCTCGACGCCGGAGAGGCCGGTCTTGGGCTCGACGTCCACCGGGATGCCGCGGCCGTTGTCGCGCACCTCCACCGAGGAGTCCTCGTGCAGGACGACGTCGATGCGGTCGCAGTGGCCGCCGAGCGCCTCGTCGACGGAGTTGTCGATGATCTCCCAGAGGCAGTGCATCAGGCCGCGGCTGTCGGTCGAGCCGATGTACATGCCGGGACGCTTGCGGACCGCCTCCAGGCCCTCCAGGACGAGCAGGTGCCGAGCGGTGTAGTTGGAACCGTCGTCGCCGGCCAGCAGTGCGGACGGCACGGTCGTTTCGGCACTCACGCGGCACTCTCCTCGGTGAAGTTCTGTCTCATCGGTCACATCCGAGCCGGCCATGTCCGACTCGGTCACATCCGGCTCGGTCAGATCCGGGGTGGCATCCGGCCGCAGCCGGATCGTCCGCCAGTGCAGCACACCGCACCGACAGCCGTTCCCCTGCGTGTGCACACCGCTCCGCCGAGTGCACAGCACGGCGGTCCGGTCCCGCGCAGCTTGTACGCGCTGCGCGAACAAGCGCCGCACTGGACGACGGACGCCGGGGCGCCATCTCCTCCCGGTACCACCGGTCCTGGCGGATCGTGGGGCCGGGCGCAGGCTCCGGAACTGCCGTTATGCAGGCTACCGGGGCCCGGGACGGGGCTTATGCTCCAACCCAGCAGAGGATTATGCTACGCGGACCTCGCACCCGGTCCCGATCGGGCGTTCGAGCGAGAGGCGGATCCTGGGATTCGGTACGCATGAACCACCGGCCCCCGGGGCACGTCCTCATCAACACAGCAGAATCCTCAAAGAAGAAAAGCCACGAGCGGGAACGTTTTCGGCCTGGTTGGATGTTGACCCTGGTACGACAGCTCGTCGAGCTAGAGAAGAGGCGACGTGACTACTGTTCTGACACCTGCGAGCCCGCTCACCGCGGCTGACCGCTGCGACCGCTGCGGCGCCCAGGCCTACCTGCGCGTCGTACTCGCCAGCGGCGGAGAGCTGCTCTTCTGTGCCCACCACGGCCGGAAGTTCGAGCCCGAGCTCAAGAAGATCGCCGTGGAGATACAGGACGAGAGCGGCCGTCTCAGCGGCACCACCACGGCCACGGCCAGCGACGAAGAGCGCTGAGTCCAGGCGCCACAGCAGCAATCAGCGACGAGCTGTGTCCGGCCGCGCACAGCGCGCGACCGGCGAGCCGGGCGACAGGTCCCCTTCCGGGGCCGGTCGCCCGGCTCTGCTGTTCTCCGGCCATCGCTCCCGGGTGCGTCCCGCTCCCCGCACTGCCCGCCCCCGGCACGGCCCGTTTCCGGTAACTCCCGTTCCGGTGACTCCCCCCGTCTCCGGCGACTCCTCCGGGCCGGCCGACGTCGCGTCAGAACGTGACTCCGCGGCTACAGTGCGGAGCGCACCGTGTCCGAGACCGCGCCCAGCCTGGTGTAGACGCCCGGGTGTGCCGCCTCGGCGCAGCCCGTTCCCCAGGAGACCAGCCCGGCCAGCCGGCCCGCGACGACCAGCGGGCCGCCACTGTCCCCCTGGCAGGCGTCCTTGGCGCCCTTCTCCTCCCCGGCACAGACCATGCCGCGGGCGTCGAACCGCCCGTCCGACCCGCCCGGGTAGGCCTGCGCGCAGGTCTGGTCCGGGATGATCGGCACATCGACACTGCGCAGCGTGGGTGAGTAGCTACCCATCCCGGTGGTGTCCCCCCAGCCGTAGACCTGCGCCCTGGTGCCCGGCTGGTACGGCTCGGTCTCGCCCTGGCCCACCAGGTCGATGACCGGCCGGGCACCCTGCGACTCGGTGAGCGTGAGCACCGCCACATCGTTCATGTTCGCGGCGAAGGCGTAGTCGGGGTGGATCCAGACCGACTGGACCGCCACTTCGCGGCCGGCGGAGCCGCGCAGATCGTCCCGGTCGACCACCACCTTGAGCCCGGGCCGGTCCACCCGCCGGCCCTTGGACTCGTCGTAGAAGCAGTGCGCCGCCGTCACCACCTTGGTCGGGGTGACCAGCGCGCCCCCGCAGAACTGCCCGGACCGGCCGTTGCCGAACTGCTGGCGGCTGGCGAGCGCCACCATCCACGGGTGGTCGCCGGTGCTCGAACCGGCCCCGCCGACGATCCTGCCCTGTGCCCGGGCGGGGGCGGCCGCCGGGCCGAGCGCGATCAGCGGCGCGGGCAGCGCCGCGATCAGGGCCAGCACGGCGGCCCGGTGGCGGCGGCGTGCCGGCCGGGCGGCCGGGCATGCCGGTGTCGGGGCGGCGGTCGGCAGATCCGCGCGGTCCGGGTTGGGCAGCACCGTGTCTCCAGTTGGCTCGGCAGCAGGCAACCGGCACAGCGTAGGTGATCGACTACGCCCTGCGACCGCTTCCCGCGGTGCCGCCACCCGGACGAGCGACAACGGCCACCCGGACGCTGACGCACCCGGCCCCGGACGTGCGAAAAGGCCCCGCGGACGTGCGACGAGGCCCGGCGGGTACGCGGCGGACGTGCGACGAGGCCCGGCGGGTACGCGGCGGACGTGCGACGAGGCCCGGCGGGTACGCGGCGGACGTGCGACGAGGCCCGGCGGGGACAGGCGGTGTCGCACGGACGTGCGACGGCGGCCGGGCAGGCATGCGAAGAGGCCCGGAGCGGTGCGCTCCGGGCCTCTTCCGCAGGGCTACCGCCCTACATGGTCCTGCCGATCAGTCCAGGTAGTCGCGCAGCACCTGGGAGCGCGACGGGTGGCGCAGCTTCGACATGGTCTTGGACTCGATCTGGCGGATGCGCTCACGGGTGACCCCGTACACCTTGCCGATCTCGTCCAGCGTCTTCGGCTGACCGTCCGTCAGACCGAAGCGCATCGACACCACGCCCGCCTCGCGCTCGGACAGGGTGTCCAGCACCGAGTGCAGCTGCTCCTGGAGCAGGGTGAAGGAGACCGCGTCGGCCGGGACGACCGCCTCGGAGTCCTCGATCAGGTCACCGAACTCACTGTCGCCGTCCTCACCCAGCGGGGTGTGCAGCGAAATGGGCTCGCGGCCGTACTTCTGGACCTCGATGACCTTCTCCGGGGTCATGTCGAGCTCCTTGGCCAGCTCCTCCGGGGTGGGCTCGCGGCCCAGGTCCTGGAGCATCTGGCGCTGGACGCGGGCCAGCTTGTTGATGACCTCGACCATGTGCACCGGGATACGGATGGTGCGGGCCTGGTCGGCCATCGCGCGGGTGATCGCCTGGCGGATCCACCACGTGGCGTAGGTGGAGAACTTGTAGCCCTTGGTGTAGTCGAACTTCTCGACCGCACGGATCAGACCGAGGTTGCCCTCCTGGATCAGGTCCAGGAAGAGCATGCCGCGGCCGGTGTAGCGCTTGGCCAGCGAGACGACCAGTCGGAGGTTGGCCTCCAGCAGGTGGTTCTTGGCGCGGCGGCCGTCCTCGGCGATGATCTCCAGCTCGCGCTTGAGCTTGGGAGCCAGCTTGTCGGCGGCCGAGAGCTTGTCCTCGGCGAACAGGCCGGCCTCGATGCGCTTGGCGAGCTCGACCTCCTGCTCGGCGTTGAGCAGCGGGACCTTGCCGATCTGCTTCAGGTAGTCCTTGACCGGGTCGGCGGTGGCACCGGCGACGGCGACCTGCTGGGCCGGGGCGTCGTCCTCGTCGTCGTCGGAGAGCACGAAGCCCTGCGACTCCTCCTCGGGCTCCGCCTCCTCGCCCGACTTGTCGCCGGGGAGGGCGACGTCCTCGAGCAGCTCCTCCTCGCCGACGATCTCCTCGTCGCCCTTGCCCGCCTTGGCGGACGCGGTCTTCTTGGCGGCGGTCTTCTTGGCCGGGGCGGCGGTCTTCTTGGCCGCGGCCTTCTTGGCCGGGGCCGCCTTCTTCGCCGCGACCGCCTTCGCCTCGGCGACGACGGTGGTCGTCCCCTCGACGGTGATGTCGGCGGACACCGTGCTGACCGTGGCCGAGGCGGCCACGACGGCCGGAGCGGCGACGGGGGCACCGGGGGCGATGCGCACGGGCGGCTTGGTCGGGGCCGCCGGGGCAGCCGGGTTCCGGGTGGTGACCGCCTTGGTGGCAGTGCGCTTGGCGGGGCTCTTGGCCGCGACGCTCTTGCGCTTGGCGCCGGCCGGTTCGGCCGCGCTGACCATGAGATCCACCCCCTCCTCAATCAGAACCTGGTTGAGGCTGCGCATGACGTTCTTCCACTTGGTGACCGGGATCTGGTCCGCCTCGAACGCCTGGCGCACGTCGTCACCGGCGATCTGCCCCTGGGCCTTGCCCCGCTCGATGAGCGCCAGCAGAGCCGCGGACTCGGCGATCTCGGGGGGAAGTGAACGGGATGTGCTGGCCGACACGAACAACCTCTCGGACGATGAGTGGACTCGAACCCGTACCGGCCGCCCGAGCGGGCGGGGAAGGAAATCGCGCGTCAGGCACGCGGTGTCGATTCCGACCGACTCGGGCTTGAGGACTGGGTTTGCAGGACGGCAGCAGCGCCGCAGACCAACACAGCATTCTGACATGTTGGGGTATTCCGGAGCTGCTTCCGCTCTGGAGACATCGCTGCTACTCGTCAAGTGTTACGCATGGCCTTCGTGTCGCGGGTCACACCACTCGGCGCCCGCGGCCCGGGGCCGGCTTCCATCATCGCGCACTCGCGCCGAAGTTGGTTGGCATGGCCAGGCCATATCGGCGTGGCGGGAGGCCGGGGGCCGAGGCGGGCGGGTCGGCGGCCCGGCACACAAGGGGCCCTCCGACCGCGCCGTGGGGTGCAGCCGGAGGGCCATGGGTTCGCCGGGGTCGCTCGGTCGCAAGGTGGGCGGCTCAGTGCTCCCGGGGGGCCGGGACGGACGGCTCGATCTCCGGGTGGACGGTGAGCAGCGCCCGCATCGCGACCTCGCCCGCGGTGCCGTCACCGGTGCCGAGCGCGTCCACCAGCCGGGCGTGCAGGCTGACCGAGGCCTCCGAGGGGCGCTCGCAGGCGGTGGCCGGACCACCGGACACCTGGAGCGCGCCGGAGACGATCCCGGAGAGGTGCTCCAGCATCCGGTTGCCGGCCATCTGCAGGACGAGGGCGTGCAGCTCGGCGTCGGCCCGCGAGAACGTGGAGAGGTCGGCCTGGGCGGAGGCGTGGCCCATGATCTCGATCAGCTCGACCAGCCGCTGCTGGACGTCCTCCCGGCCGTGGCCGGCGGCCAGCCGGGCCGCCAGCGGCTCGATCGCCCAGCGGAGCTCGAACAGCTCCCGGCGCTGCTCGTCGCGCTGCGGCCCGAAGGCACGCCACTCGATGATGTCCGGGTCCAGCAGGTTCCAGTCGCCGACCGGACGGACCCGGGTGCCGACGTTCGGCCGGGCGCTGACCAGGCCCTTGGCCTCCAGCACTCGCAGCGACTCGCGGACCACGGTGCGGGAGACCTCGAACCGCTGGCCGATCTCCTCGGGGACGAGCGGGCGGTCGGCGCCGAGGTCACCCGAGACGATCATCTGACCGAGCTGCTGCACCAGCTGGCCGTGCAGACCGCGGCCCCGGCTGCTGGTGGTCTTGCGGCCGACCCGGGCCAGATCCGACTCGGCGCCCTCCCAGCGGGGCGCCGGCGGGACCGGCCGGTCGGCGTACGAGAAGCGGTCCAGGTCGCCGGAGCCGGGGATGGCACCTTCGGCGGAACGGGCGGGGGTCATGGTGGGGTGCGCAAGGGTACTCACAGGTCCTTTGTCGGCGATCGGCGGGCACAGCTTGAGGATTCTCGTGAAAAGCACACGAAAGGGTGATCGACCGTGACTGGATAATTGACTTCTTATCAGGAAGAACCGCGCATTACGGTCACAGCTGGTCGATCTTGGCGGACCGTCAGCGACGGCCGGGCCCCGGCGGGGCTTCCCGCAGGAGCCGGGGCCGTGGCTTCAGGGGCCTCAGAGAGCCCGGCGACGGGCCTGGACCAGAAGGGTCGCGAGCAGCAGCACCAGGGCGGGCGCCGCCACCGCCGCCAGCAGCGCGGGATCGGTCAGCGCCGAACCGCCCTCCGCAACCCGGCGGTCCCCGCCGTACACCCATCCGTACGCCCACTCGATGCCGGACTGGAACGGCAGCAGCTCCGCCGCGCGGATCGGCCAGGCCGTCCCCGTCTGCCGCAGCAGCAACGCCACCCCGGACTCCAGCAGCGCCGGCAGCGCGCAGAGCAGCAGCACACCGGCCGCGGCGCTGCGGGTCAGCGAGGCCGTCAGGACGCCCGTCCAGCCCGCCACGACGACCAGCCCGACGAAGGCCAGCAGCGCCCCCGGCACCCCGTGGCCGGCCCCGAGCCCCACCGGGGCGAGCAGGCCCGGGAGGTCTGCGAGCCCCGTCAGACCCGCCGAGGACAGCGCCACCGACACCCGGTCCGAGAGCGCGGCCGGGTCCGACCAGGCGGCCGCCGTCACCCCCGCGGGCAGCGCGAGGTGCACGGCCACCGCGTCGACCAGCAGGGTGGCCAGCGCCAGCAGCCCCGCGACCGGGCCGATCACCGCCAGCTTGGCCAGCAGCAGCCGCACCCGCCGCAGGTACGACACCTGCGAAGCCGGCAGCCCCGGGTGGCGCACCTCGTGCCCGTAGGAGAGGGCACCCAGCAATCCGGCGCCGAGCGCCGCGAAGGGCAGCGGGATCAGCGGGACGGTCGCCGTCAGCAGCCGGACGCCCGCCGGGCCGGACAGCGGACCGGACACCTGACCGGCCGGCGTCTGGGCGGCCAGCACGGCGGCCACGACGGCGTCGCAGAGCAGGACCGCGGCGAGAAGCAACCAGGTGGAGCGAATGCCGCGCAGCCGGCGCAGCTCGTAGGCCAGGGCACGCACGGTTCACTCGCTCCGGTGGTCGGGGGTGTGGGCGGACGCGGGGGTCGGGGTGGGACTGTGGGCGGGGGTGGAGCTGTGGGCGCTGCGGGTGGGGACGGCCTCCGGATCCAGGCGGCCGAGGCGGATGGTGTCGGCGGTCAGCAGGTATCCGGCGGCGGCCTCCTGGGACCGGTCGCGGGGTGCGGTGGCGGCCTGACCACCACCGGCGGGCCGGACCAGAGCGCTGAGGCCGTCCCGGAAGAGGCGGTCCACGGCGACGGTCGGGGAGGTCTCCGCAGGGTCGGCCGGATCGGCCGGGTCCGGCCCGGAGGATGGGGCGGGCGGGGCCGGCCGTGTCGCTCGGGCGGCCGCCGCCGACAGCGCGGTCGCTGCGGAGGCGGAGCCGGAGGATTCGGCGGCGGGAGCGGCTGGGGTGAAGGCGGCGGTGAGGGCGGCTGTGGAGGCGGCAGGGGCGGAGGAGACGGCAGGGGCGGGCGAGGAGGGGAGCGCGAGAGCGGGGAGCGCGACGCCGCCCGGTGTCCCCGTGCTCGGCTGGGGCACGTGGGCGTGTCCGGCCCCGGCCTCCCCCGATGCCCGGGGCCGCTCCGGCTCCGGCCTCGCCGCCTCCTCGCTCGCCACCGGCATCGCCTGGGTGACCATCGTCGGGCCCGCCACTTGCTTGTCGGCCGACGGACGGGCCTTCACCGGGCGGGTCCTGACCGGACGGTCCGGCACGGGTCCAGCCAGCCTCCGGCCGGCCGGGGCCTGAGCGGCCGGCGCCTGCTCCGGTGCCTGCCTGCCCGGCTTCTGCCCGGCCGGTGCCTGACCCCCCGTTGTCTGCTCCCCCGGTGCCGGGTGGACCTGGAGGTGGCCGGAGCGGCCCGAGGCCACGGGCAGCGTGGCGCGGGGAGCCGGCTGCTCGACCACCCGGTCGGCGAGTTCGTGCAGCAGGATGCCGTGCTGGTAGGCGAGTTCGCCGATCTCGGTGCGACCGATCCCGGCCACCGCGAGGCCCGCCCCGCCGTCGCGGCGCACCTGCGCGCCCTGGCCGACCAGAAGATCGGCGAGCCGGGCCATCTGCGGCCCGCGCACGGCGACCTCCGGGCTGAGCCGGGTACGGCAGAACTCCGACACCGGCTGGTCGGCCACCATCCGGCCCTGGTCGAGCGTGATCACCCGGTCGGCGAGCCGGGCGGCCTCCTGCGGGGTCCGGGTGGTCACCAGAACCGTCCCGCCCGCCACACCGAACGAGCGCAGGAAGGAGTGGAACCACTCCACATTGCGAGGCGACAGGCCCTCGGTGGGCGCGTCGAGGATGAGGGTGCCGGGGTCTCCGAGCAGGGCGGTGGCGAGCGCCAGCCGACGGTGCATGCCGGGCGAGAAGGTGCGTAGCCGCTGCCCGCAGACGCTGGCGAGCCGGGTCTGCTCCAACAGCTCGTCGGCCCGCCGGGCCGGGACTCCGAGGGCCGCCGCCAGCATCCTGAGGTGGCTCTGGGCCTTCCGGCCGGGGTGCCCGGCCACTGCACCCGCGGCCCCGCCCGGGCCGGGCAGCAGCACGCCGACCTCCCGCTCGGGGCGCCGCAGCCGGCGGTAGGTGCGGCCGTCGAAGAGTGTGACGCCCTGGCCGCGTTCGAGTTCGAGCATCAGCCTCAGCGCGGTGGACTTGCCCGCGCCCTCAGGGCCGAGCAGCGCCGTCACCACGCCCGGACGGGCGTCGAAGGTCAGATCGAGCACCGCCGGCGGGCCGCCCCTGCGGTAGACCTTGGTCAGTCCGGTGATCTGGATCATCGCTGGCTGCTCCCATGCCCTCGGCCGACCTGCGTCCCTGCGCGACGCGGGGCCGTGCCCGCACGGCCCCGCGCCAGCACATTAGGGGGCCGCCACGGGGATTCCGGGCATTACGGGAGCGGCACGGGCTCGCTGCCCGCACACCTCACCCGATCAGGGGACAATCCGGTCCTGCGACGCCACCGGGCCGGGGGCGAGCAGGGGTTTGGCAGGGACTGGGGCAAGGGTTGGAGCAGGCAGCAGCCGGGGCGGCGGAGCAGGCCGCGGGCCGTCGGCTCAGGACTCCGGCCGCAGCATCGGCGGGTTGAGCACGGTGGCCCCGCCCGCGGTGAACAGCTGCGCCGGACGACCGCCCTGACGCGTCGTCGTGCCGCCGGAGGGCAGCAGGAAACCGGGGGTGCCGGTGACCTTGCGGTGGAAGTTCCGTGGGTCGAGGACCACACCCCACACGGCCTCGTAGACCCGGCGCAGCTCGCCGACGGTGAATTCGGGCGGGCAGAAGGCCGTGGCCAGTGAGGAGTATTCGATCTTGGATCGGGCGCGCTCGACACCGTCGGCCAGGATCAGCCCGTGGTCGAAGGCGAGCGGGACTTCGTCGGCCGGGTTCTTTCCCAGCAGCTCGGTGACCGGGGCCCAGCGGGCGCTGCTGGCGTCGCCGCCGGCGCGCGGGGTCGGCAGGTCGGGCGCCAGGACCAGGTACGCGACACTGACCACCCGCATCCGGGGGTCGCGCTGGGGGTGGCCGTAGGTCGCGAGCTGTTCCAGGTGGGCGCCGGCCGTGCCGGGGCTCGCCGCTTCGTGGCCCGGGGCGGAGTAGGCGCGCAGGCCGGTCTCCTCCGCCAGCTCCCGGGAAGCCGCCTCGGCCAGACCCTCGTCCGGGCGGACGAAGCCACCGGGCAGGGCCCAGTAGCCCTGGAAGGGGGGCTCGCCCCGTCGGACCAGCAGGGCACACAGCGCGTGGTCCCGCACCGTCAGCACCACCAGGTCAACCGTGACAGCGAACGGGGGGAAGGCCGACGGGTCATAACGCGACATGGCGACGATCATAGTCGTCTCTCTGACGATAAGCACAGGCCCGTGCACGGACTGTGCAGTGACGGTCCGGTGACCACCCTGCCCGGGGCGCGCGCCCCGGGCCGAGGCCGTGGCAGGGCCCCCCGGGGGCGGGTCCCCGGGGGAGTCGGGCCTTCCCCGGGGGGGCCCTGCCACGGGGTGGGACCCGTGGGCCAGTCCTTGCCGGGGGTGGTCCGGGGCAGGCCCTTTCCGGCAGCCGCCCGCCCCGGGTGCCACCCGCGTGGCGGTGGCGGCGTCAGCGGGCGACCAGCTGCAGCTCCGCGGACGCCTCCTCCACCATCGCGACGCCGATCCGGCTCACCCGGACCGAGAAAGGCTCCCCGGCGACCCGCAGGCCGGTCAGCTGCAGCTCGCCGAGCGGCGCCGTGCTGGCCGGGCGGACCAGCACCCGCCCGCCCGGGACGTCGGGGCGGACCCCGGCGAGCGCGAACACCGCGTGCACCGCGCCGGCCGCCGAGACCGCCGCCGGGCGGCAGGCCGCCGGGTGCGGCACGGGCGGGCAGCCGAGCGTGCGCTGCTCCCCCGCGTACATCTCGGGCAGTCGCCCCTCGAAGTGGGCGGCGGCGCCGAGCAGGCCCTGCAGCAGGGCACCGGCCTCGTTCTCGTGGCCCGCCTCGGCCAGCCCGGCGATGGCGAGGGCGGTCTCGTGGACCCGCACGGCTCCGCTGCGGTGGCCGAGCGGGTTGAACCGGGGTGACTTGGCGCTGAGCGTGCGCAGGCCCCAGCCGCTGTCCAGCTCGGGCGCGGCCAGGCGCTGGGCGAGCAGCCTGGTCTGCTCGCGCTCCAACAGGCTCTCGTGCCGCCCGCCGTCTGCGGAGAGACCGGGGTCGAGGAGGTGGACGAAGGAGGAGGCGACCGCGGGCAGCGGCTGGCCGCCCGGCCCGAGGCCGAGGCCGGCCGCCGGGCGGCCGCCGGAGAGGTCGTCGATCCAGAACCGCTCGCGGAACCGCCCGCGCAGTGCGGCCGCCCAGCCGCGCCACTCCTCGGCGCCCGGGCGGCCGAAGGCCTCCAGCAGGTCGGCGCCGTGCAGGGCGGCGCGGTGCGCCTGGGCCTGGACCTCGGCCCGGGCCGCCACCGGGTGGGTTGCGCGGTCCTCCACCGGGCGGCTCAGATCGGTGACGAAGCCGTCGACCAGGCCGTCACGGAGTGCCCCGAGCGCACGCTCGGCGGCCGGGAGCAGCTCGGCGACCTCCTGCCGCGGCAGACCCCAGCGCCAGGCCTCGGCCAGCACGGTGATGAACAGCAGCGTCGCCTCCGTGGCGGTGCAGGTGGGCGGCAGCTCCGGTCCGCCGTGCCGGAGGGCGCCGGGCAGCAGCCCCTCGGGGCGACGGCCCGGCCCGCCCTGACCGCCGCTCTGGCCGCCCGGCCCGTGCACCGGCCCTGCCGGGCCTGCGACGGAGCCGAGCTGCTGACGGCGGGCCAGCGCCCGGAGGGTGCCGGCGGCCAGCCGGGTGCCCAGCGGGAGCATCAGCCGGGCCGCCCACAGTGCGTCGGCCGGGGCGAGCCCGAACCGCCAGGGCGCGCCGGAGGCCGGGTAGAGATCGGTGGGGCGGTCCGGGTCGGCGAACAGCAGGCCACCGAGGGCGTCCAGGGAACGCGGCACCAGCAGCTCGACCCGGGGGTCGTCGCTGCGGACCTCCGGCTCCGCCCAGGGCAACGGGACACCGGTGCCGCGCCCGCCCGGCGGCCGGGGGCCGGGGAGGGTGCTCTCCAGCTCGGTGCGGAGCTCGACCGACCAGCGGGCGCCGGGCTGCACCTCGAGGTCCCAGCGCAGTACGCCGGCGCCGGCCAGGACGGCGTGGGGCGACGGCTTGGCACTGACGACGGCGCTGTGGGTGGGGCCGACCCAGCGCAGCCCGGCGGACTGCACCTGGCCGGGCAGATCCGGCGAGCGGTGCCCGGCGGCGATCTCGCCGACCGGGCCGAGGTCGGTGCCGAGCGCTATCTCCAGCGGTAGTCGGGCAGGCCGGCTACCGGTGTTGCGGACGGTGACGGTCTCGACCCCGTCGGCGTGCCGCAGCCGCTCGACGGTGAGCGCCGGGTCGGGGTCGGGGTCCCCGGGGATCCGGACGGCACCGAGGAAGCGGGCCTGAGCCGCCGTGGTCGAGGTGCCCTGGAGGGGCAGTGGCTCCATGCCGCCGAGCCGCAGCTCCATCCGGGCCAGCACCCGGACGCCGGAGCGGTAGAAGCCGTGGAGACCGTGGCCGCGCAGCTGCCCGTCCGGGCCGGAGGCGGCCATCGCGGGCGCGTTGACGCAGAGCACCGCGTGGTGGACGGCGGCAGGCTGCGGGCGCGGCGGCGCCGCGGACCGGGCCTGGCCGGCGGGGGCGCCTCCTTGGACCTGGTCGGGACGGCCGACCGGTCTCGGCGCGCCGACCACGCTCTCGGCCGGCATGGCCTGTGGCGGCCTCGCCTGTGGTGGCCTCATGGCGGTCACCGGACTCTCCTCCCCTCGGCGGTCCGGTGGCCGGTCAGGCCGGTGGGCCGCGAGCATGCTCGATCGCGTGCTGATGGTGCCTGGCCGGCGGAGGTTCCCGTCGGCGTCTGTGCCGTGTCTGGCCGTACCCTGCGCCGGGTCGTGCCATGCGACGCGCGGTACCGCTCCGGTACCGGCCCCGCCGCGCCCCGGGCACGCCGTTGTGCCCCGGGCGTCGTCGTGTCCGGCGTCCGGCCGTGCCCATGACCCCCTGTCCCGGCCGGTGCCCGGACCGGCCGTCGCCGGGCGGCGGCAGCACGCCGTACCCCGCGGGCACCTGTCCGCCTGGCTCGGCCGCCGTCGGCGCCCCGGCGGCCGTGGGCGCGCCGCGACTCCGTCCGCCTCCGGGGCCCGGAGGCCGTTCCGGCGCAGTGCCCCCGGGGTGAACGCTGCCGACCGGTCGCAGGTAACGCCCGGTGCGCCGGTTCGGCCTTCCGGTCGGCACTGGCGGGCGGTCGTGCCACTGCCGTCGACGGAGCCCTGCCACCCCGTGCCGGTGTCGTTCCGGGCCGAACGCGCCCCCGCCGGGGTCGCCGGCCGGTCGCGCCCGGCACAACGGGCTGACGGCGCAGCAGGCGGGTGACCGGGAGTGGCAACCGCCGGACCGGCCCGACCGCCGCCAGGATACGGTGCGGGGGTCGCGGCGCCCGCACCGGCAACACCGTGGAGAGCGACGTGACCGCTGTGACCTGCACGTACCGAGGAGTTGTATGTCCACCGCCAGTCGGCTGCCCGGGATTGTCACGACCGACCACGTCTTCCAGCTGCCCCTCGACCACACCGCCCCACAGGGCGAGCAGATCGAGGTGTACGCCCGTGAGGTGGTGGCTCCGGGCCGCGAGAAGGACGACCTGCCCTGGCTGCTCTTCCTCCAGGGCGGGCCCGGCGGCAAGGCCGGACGCCCACTCGGCCGTGACGGCTGGCTGGAGCGCGCCCTCGACGACTACCGGGTGCTCCTGCTCGACCAGCGCGGCACCGGGCGGTCCACGCCCGCGAACCGGCAGACTCTCGCCCGGCGCGGCGACGCCCGGCAGCAGGCGGACTACCTGGCGCACTTCCGCGCGGACTCGATCGTCCGTGACGCCGAGCTGATCCGCCGCCGGCTGCTCGGCGACGACCGGCGTTGGAGCGTGCTCGGGCAGAGCTTCGGTGGCTTCTGCACCCTCACCTACCTCTCGATCGCACCCGAGGGTCTGCACGAGGCCTTCATCACCGGCGGCCTGGCCGGCCTGCACAGCTCGGCCGACGACGTCTACCGGGCGGCGTACCCCCGGGTCGTCCGCAAGAACGAGGGGCACTACGCCCGCTTCCCGCAGGACGTCGAGGCGGTGCGGCGGATCGCCGCGCACCTGACCGCCTCGCCTGCGCCCCTGCCCGGCGGCGGGCTGCTCACCGTCGAGGCGTTCCAGGCCCTCGGAATCGTGCTCGGCGGCGGCAGCGGCTCCGGCAGCCTGCACTACCTGCTGGAGGAGGCGTGGGTGGAGGGCGCGGCCGGGCCCGAGCTGTCCGACACCTTCCTGGCCGAGGCGCAGGCGAAGCTCTCCTTCGCCGGGGGGCCGCTGTACGCCGTGCTGCACGAGTCGATCTACGGGCAGCGGTCGGTGGACCGGGCCGGGACGGCGTGGTCGGCCGAGCGCGTCCGCAAGGAGTTCCCGGATTTCGACGCCCGGGCCGCCCTGCAGTCCGGGGAGCCGGTGCTGTTCACCGGGGAGATGATCTACCCCTGGATGTTCGACACCGATCCGGCGCTGCGGCCGCTCAAGGAGACCGCGGAGCTGCTCGCCGCCCGCACCGACTGGGCCGACCTGTACGACCCGGCGCGGCTGGCCGGCAACGAGGTGCCGGTGGTCGCAGCGGTCTACCACGACGACATGTACGTCGACACCGCGGACTCGCTGGCGACCGCCCGCGCCGTGCGCGGCCTGCGGACGTGGATCACCAACGAGTGGGAGCACGACGGCCTGCGGGTGAGCGGCGGCAAGGTACTCGACCGCCTGCTCGCGATGGCCCACGGCGAGGCGTAGCCGGCCGAGGAGCGACAGGCCTGGGTGTCTTGGCTCCGGACGCGGCCGGCCGGGGTTTGGCAGGCCGCGGTGCGCTGCGCCTGGGCGCGGCCGGCCGAGGCGCAGCAGCTTGAGGCGCAGCAGCAAGGAACGGGCCGCCCGGGCCTGCCGCGGGGCGGGCCCGGTGCCCCCGCCGGCCGGGCGGAGCGGTTGCCCCGTCCGGCCGGCGGAGGGGATCAGCGGGCACGACCGGCCGACGGCGGTGTCACTCCGCATGCCGGGATCCGATCACCGGGCGCCGGGCGCCCCGGCACCGGCCGCGCCGGCCGTTCGGAGCGGCCGGGGCGGCGGGCGCCCAGGGCGACGCGCGGCCGAGCCGCAGCCTGCGCGCAGGGCGCGGCTGGGCCGACGGCCGGCACCTCTCCGGGTGGTCCGTCCGCTGGCGAAGCTGCGCGACCGTACCCCCGGCGGAGCCGACGGACGTATCGGACGCGCCGGACGCGCCCTCGGTCCGGTCCACCGGTTCTGGGGACGGAACGGCGCCCGAGGCGGTGGGGGCGGCCGGCCCGGCCGGGCCCGGGCGGGCGCGCCGTCGGCGGGTCGTGGACGGGGCGGGATCACGCGGTTTGTCAGGCCCTTGGCCCGGAGCCCGCTCGGGAGTCCGCTTCGCCCCCCGCTCCGGCTCGCCCGGCGGGCCGCCCTCCGGGTCTCGCTCCGACTCGCGGGCCGGGTCGGCTTCCAGGCCGGCGGCCGTCTCGGTTCCCTGAGCCTCCCCAGTGCGGCGGCGGCGCTCGGCGTCCGCCCTCGCCAACAGGGAAGTCGGGGAGAGCCCGCCGTTCAGCGACTCGTAGAGCAGCTGGGCCAGCCGGTAGGAGGGGTCGAGGCGGAGCGCGTGGGCGAGGACGACCCGCGCCGTCGCGGTGTCCCCCGCAACCCAGGACACCCAGGCCAGCAGGGTGAGCGGGGGCGGGGCGTAGCCCGTGTAGGGCGGCACACAGCGCACGGCGAGGAAGCGCCAGAGCCGCTGGGCGGGAGCGAGCTCGGCGGGCCGGGCGTACTCGGCGGCGCGGTCCCGGGTGCGCCGGTCCCGGAGGGCGATGAGCAGCTCTGCCGTCCGGCGCTCGTCGAGCTCGTGTGCGCCGGCCATGAACTCGGCGACGGCCCGGTCGAGCAGCTCGGCGCCCCGCTCCGGGGAGAGCGCAGGCCCGCGCCCGGCTCCCCCGCCGCCCTCGGCCCGGGCGAGCGCCAGGCGCTGGGAGTCGGCGCCCGGCGGGCCGATCGGTGCCAGCCCGGCGACGATCGCCTTGCGGCTGCCGCGCGGTGCGAGACCGGCCACGGTGGCCGCCACGGCCACCGCTCCGGGAGCGGGCGCGTGCCGGACCGGATGCCCCGCCGGGTCGCAGCACCCGTCGCGGCGGCAGAGGAAGGACCACCAGCGGCCGGCGGAGACGCAGAGTGACTCCTTCACCGGCACCCCCCTGCTCTCGAAGGCCGCCCGCAGCTCCGCCGCGAGCGGTCTGAGCCCGTCGAGCACGGGCGGGCCGTGCTCGGTGCGAGGGTCCTGACAGAGGTAGAGGAGCACCTGGGCCGGGCGGCGGTCCCGCTGCTCGGACAGGCCTACGAGCAGGGCGGCCGTCTCGGCCGCGGCCGCCGGCCACTGCGCCGGCGACTCCGGGATGTCCAGCCGGATCACCCCGCCCTGGTGGAGCTCCGGTCCCTGGAGGCCGACGGCGACGATGCTGTCGTCGGGGAAGAAACCGAGCAGGTAGGGCAGCAGCTCGGCCATGTCGGCCGGGCCCCGCATGGTCACCGGCCGAGCCTCGGAGGGGCGGCCGAAGGGGAGGGTGATGCGTTCGTTCGTCATGGCCGGAAGATTGCCGCAATTCGAGAACGCCCCCGGATTTTTCTTTTTTCCTGTGGATAAACCCGCCCTGTGGATAAAACCTCCCTCGTTCGGGGCATACACACCCACCCTCCCGAGGGATATTTGACGGCCGTTCAGCGGAAGAACGGATGAAATGCACCCGCGCTCCACGTGTCCACGGGTCACCGCCGTTCGCCCATTGTCGGCACCTCGGGGTTACATGGACGCCATGCAGCAGCCGCAGACCCACACCACCGCCACCGACGCTTCCGCCACGTCCGGCACCGGCACGGCCGCCTCCGGCGCCGGCACCGCGACGGCCGCCGACCGCGCCGAGGTCCGGGCGCGGGCCGAGGCCGTCCTGCGCGAACTCGCCGGGCCGGCCGCCACGCTCCGCGACGACCAGTGGACGGCCATCGAGGCCCTGGTCGTCGACCACCGACGGGCCCTCGTGGTGCAGCGCACCGGCTGGGGGAAGTCCGCCGTCTACTTCATCGCCACCGCCCTGCTGCGCGCCCGCGGCGCAGGGCCGACGGTGATCGTCTCCCCCCTGCTCGCCCTGATGCGCAACCAGGTCGAGTCGGCGGCCCGGGCCGGCATCCACGCCCGCACCATCAACTCGGCCAACACCGACGAGTGGGACGCCATCCAGGCCGAGGTCGCGGCCGGCGCGGTGGACATCCTGCTGGTCAGCCCCGAGCGGCTGAACAACCCCGACTTCCGCGACCAGGTGCTGCCCAAGCTCGCCGCCTCCACCGGCCTGCTGGTGGTCGACGAGGCCCACTGCATCTCCGACTGGGGCCACGACTTCCGCCCCGACTACCGCCGGCTGCGCACCATGCTCGCCGACCTCTCGCCGGGCGTCCCGGTGCTGGCCACCACCGCCACGGCCAACGCCCGGGTCACCGCCGATGTCGCCGAGCAGCTCGGCACCGGCACCACCGACGCGCACGCGCTGGTGCTGCGCGGGCCGCTCGACCGGGAGAGCCTCACCCTCGGCGTGCTCGCCCTGCCGGATCCGGCGCACCGGCTCGCCTGGCTGGCCGACCACCTCGACCGGCTGCCCGGCTCCGGCATCGTCTACACCCTGACGGTGGCCGCCGCGGACGAGGTGACGGCCTTCCTGCGCGAGCGGGGCTTCGCGGTGGCCTCGTACTCGGGCCGCACCGAGGACGCCGAGCGCCGGACCGCCGAAGCCGACCTGCTGGCCAACCGGGTCAAGGCCCTGGTCGCCACCTCCGCGCTCGGCATGGGCTTCGACAAGCCCGACCTCGGCTTCGTGGTGCACCTGGGTTCTCCGAGCTCGCCGATCGCCTACTACCAGCAGGTGGGCCGGGCCGGCCGCGGCGTCGACCGGGCCGAGGTGCTGCTACTGCCCGGGCGCGAGGACGAGGCGATCTGGCGCTACTTCGCTTCGCTGGCCTTCCCGCCGGAGGAGCAGGTGCGCCGTACCATCGACGCGCTCGCCGGGGCCGGCCGGCCCCTCTCCACCGCCGCCCTGGAGCCCCGGGTGGACCTGCGCCGCGCCCGGCTGGAGACCATGCTCAAGGTCCTCGACGTGGACGGCGCGGTGCGGCGGGTCAAGGGCGGCTGGACGGCCACCGGGCAGAGCTGGGAGTACGACACCGCCCGGTACGCCAAGGTCGCGGCCTCCCGCGAGGCCGAGCAGCGGGCCATGCGCGAGTACGCGGCGGGTACCGGCTGCCGGATGGAGTTCCTGCGGCGGCAGCTCGACGACGAGCAGGCCGTGCCGTGCGGCCGCTGCGACAACTGCGCCGGGCCGCTGCACACCCCGGAGGTCTCCGCCGAGGCGCTGGACGCCGCCCGGGCCGCGCTCGGCCGGCCCGGGGTCAGCTTCGAGCCGCGCCGGCTCTGGCCCACCGGCATGGACGCGCTGGGCGTGCCGCTCAAGGGCCGCATCCCGGCGGGCGAGCAGGCCGAGACCGGCCGGGCCCTCGGCCGGCTCTCCGACATCGGCTGGGGCAACCGCCTGCGCACCCTGCTGGCCGACCAGGCGCCCGACACGCCCGTCCCCGGGGAGGCGGTGGACGCGCTGGTGGCGGTGCTGGCCGACTGGGCGCGCGGC
The DNA here is from genome assembly GCF_055579305.1 of Kitasatospora sp. NPDC032757. Classification (NCBI taxonomy): domain Bacteria; kingdom Bacillati; phylum Actinomycetota; class Actinomycetes; order Kitasatosporales; family Streptomycetaceae; genus Kitasatospora; species Kitasatospora sp. NPDC032757. Next base: position 62,420 of record NZ_JBVINN010000035.1, read on the forward strand.
CCCGGCGGCTGGGCCGGTCCCGAGACCAGCGACGGCACCCGGCTGGACCGGCCCGTCGGCGTGGTGACGATGGCCTCCTCCCGGAGGCCGCAACTGGTCGGCAGCCTCGGTGCCCGGATCGCCGAGATCGGGCGGCTGCCGCTGCTCGGGCAGATCGAGTACGCGACCGGGCAGCCCCCGCACGGCGCGCGCAGCAACAGTGCCCAGCGGCTGCACTCGCTGGCCGGCGCACTCGTCCTGCCGCCCGAAGTGGCGGCCGCGGTGGCCGGAGCGGGCGGGCCGGTGCTGCTGGTGGACGACCTGGTCGACTCCGGGTGGACGGTCACCGTCGCCGCCCGGCTGCTGCGCAAGGCCGGGGCGAGCGCCGTCCTGCCCCTGGTACTGGCCGTGCAGGGCTGAGGTACCGGGGCGGAGGCGGCGGAAGAAGCCGGAAGCCCGAGAGCGGCCGTCACTCGAATGGAGCAATGGAGGTGATCACCGGAACACCCGCGAACGCAGGACCCACCGATCGGGGACGAGGAGGGCGGATGTTGCCTGAGATGCTCCGCAGAGGCCTTCGGGTGGCCGTGATCGCGATCCGGCGCCACCCGAGTGGAGTGCACGCGGCTGTGGAATATATCCGGCAGAACGTTGGCTTTCGGGCGGCGTTCATCATTTCATCATTGCCGCTCCACCCCATCTGCCCTGAGAATTGGACCGTACCCGGAACCCGGTCCGACGGACCAGGACTTCGGCGTACGCACGTACCCGCGCGCCCGTGGGTCGGGAAGGAGGATCGTGATCAACGGTATCGGCCGAGGTCAGTATCCCCTCGCCCGGAGTTCGTCGCCCAGACGGGTGCTCGACCTGGAGACGTGGGCGGCCGCGGGGATCCCGTTGCTGCGCGATCCGCGCGAATTCGTCCTGGAGCTGCACCAACGCCACCTGCCCCAGCCGGGCACGGTCGTGGTCGGGGTGGTGGACGCGTCGCAACGGCTGACCGCCTCGGCCTCGTTCGCGCCCTGGCCCCGGCACACCGACGGCTGGCAGCACCGCAACGCGATCCTTGCGCACCTGCGCCAGGTCACCCCGCACGACCTGCGCCAGACCGCCCCGACCCGGACGGCCGTACTGCTCCGCTGCCGCGAAGGTGCGGCCGGCTGGACGGAGCAGGACGGCGCCTGGATGTGGGCCTTGCAGGACGCGGCTGTGCTGCACGGGCTGCGCTGCGGTTCGTACGTCGCACTCACCCCGGCGGGCTGGCAGATCCTCGGCGAGGATCGCAGCGGACGCACCCCGCACGCGGGTTCGTGGGAGGGCGGGCCGGTCCACACCGTGACCGAGCTGCCACCCCGGTCGGCGCTGCGCCAGCCGGCGGAGCGGAGCCAGCTCGGCGAGCGGTCGCAGCGCCCGCGGGCGTCCGAACCTCCGTGGGCTCCGGCCCGGGTGACGGCCATCGAGCCGGCGGCCCGGCGCACCGGCACCGGCTGACGCAACGGCGGCTGCAACGGCGGCTGCAACGGCGGCCGAGCCCACGGCTGCAGCTGCAGTTGCTACGGCTACGGCCTGAGGCAGGGCACGGCGCGCCGCCGACCGCAGGGCACAGCGCCCGGACGACGGGTCGCGGACCGCCAACGGGCCGTCGGCGCGCGCCTCGTCACCAGAGGCCGCGCCGGCCCTGCCCGAGCGCCCACCGCCCACCGGCACCCGCGCCGACCCCGCCCCGACCCCGACCCCGGCCCCAGCCCCGGCCCCGGCACAACGCGAACCGGGCCCGGTGCCTCGCGGCATCGGGCCCGGACGGTCCAGGGGTCTCAGACGCGAACGGGGCGGCTGGTGGGCGCGCCGGCGGCAGCCGCGGCGACGGGGCCGGCGTTGCCGCAGACCACCAGGAGCGCAGCCGCGTGGCCGAGCGCCTTGGTGTACGCCTCGGCGGCGCGGTCGGCCGTGCCGCCGTTGACGACCAGCACGACCACCTCACGGCGGGCCGGGCGGCTCAGCGCGGCGTCGGCGTAGAACACGTCATCGCCCTCGGCGAGTTGCGCCCAGTAGCGCTCCTCGCCGAAGGAGAGTTCGTGCTGCTGCCAGGGGTGGGCCTCACCGACCGTCAGCACCAGGATGTCGCCCGGGTTGCGGCCGCTCTCCAGCAGCTGGTCGACCGCCTCGTCGGCGCGGCCCAGGGCGTCCGCCAGGGAGGCAGCGACCTGCTGGACGGCGACCTGCGGTGCGGCGGGCGCCGGGCGTCGCGGGCCGGGCTTGGGGATCTGGGCCGTACGCGGCGGCGGCCCCGAACGGTCGGCGCGCGACGGCGCCGGCCGCGGCGGTGCGGGGCGCGGCGGTGCGGGGCGCGGGCCCGGCACCGGTGCGACGACCGGCGGTGCGGCAGTGACGGCCGACGGTACGGCGGCGGTCGAGCCGGCGGTGGCAGATGTGCGAAGGGCTTGTGCGTCCGACTCGCGGGGGAAGGGAACGCCGGGGCCCGGGAGGCTCTCGTGAATCTCCGGCTCCTCGGGGAAGACAGGCATACCCGGATATCTATCAAATGCCGGTCGGGAGCGCACGGGCACCCCACCTATTGGGCACCACGAACCGCCCGCCCCCACCCCGGCAATTCACGACGGAACGTCAGAAACCGAGCATCAACTGCTCGTCGGCCGGGCCTTCCGAACCCGGTCCGCCCGCGCCGAACCGGCTCCGCTTCAGATGGCGCCACTGGGGCAGCCCGTCCAGGTACGCCCAGGAGAGCCGGTGCTGTTCGGTCGGGCCGAACTCCTCCAGCGCGGCGCGGTGCACCGGGGACGGGTAGCCGGCGTTGTCGGCGAAGCCGTACTCCGGGTGCGCCTCGCCGAGTTCGGCCATCATCCCGTCGCGGTGCACCTTGGCGAGCACCGAGGCGGCCGAGACGCAGATGCAGGACTGGTCGCCCTTGATCACGGTGCGCACCCGCCAGGGCCCGCCGAGGTAGTCGTGCTTGCCGTCGAGTATCACCGCGTCCGGCTCCACCGGCAGCGCCTCCAGCGCACGGACGGCGGCCAGCCGGAGGGCGGCGGTCATCCCGAGCTCGTCGCACTCCAGCGCGGAGGCGTGACCGAGCGCGTACGCGGTGACCCAGTCGGCGAGCACCGGGGCGAGCGCCTCACGGCGCAGCTCGGTGAGCAGTTTGGAGTCGGTCAGACCCTCCGGCGGCTTGCGCAGGCCGGTGACGGCCGCGCCCACGGTGACCGGGCCGGCCCAGGCGCCGCGCCCGACCTCGTCGAGACCGACGACGATCTTGGCGCCGGCCCGGCGGAGCGAGCGCTCGACGGAGTGCGTCGGCGGAACGATGGGCATCGCGGTGTCCTTCGAGTGGGGCAACCTCCAGCGTAAGCCCCGCCCGGAGCAGCCCCGACCACGCTCACCCCCGCCGCACCCGCCCACGCCCACGCCTGCCAGCGCCCGCGCCCGCGCCCGCCAGCCCACGCCCACGCCACCCCACGTCCACGGCTACGGCTACGGCTACGGCTACGGCCACACCTACCAGCGCCCACGCCCACCCCACGCCCGCACGCCTCAGACGCGGATCAGCGGCACCAGCACCTCGTCCACCAGCTCGGCCGCGAACCCGGGGGCGATCCCCCGGCCGGAGGTCTTCACCCGGTACAGCAGCATCGCCGGGGCCACGTCGGCGACCAGCGGAGTGGCCGCGCCGGGCCGGACGTCGCCGCGCTCGGCACCCCGGCGGAGGATGTCCAGGATGGTGCCCTTGGTCGGCTCGATCACCCGCTGAACGATGAAGTCCTTGAACAGCTCGGCCTGTTCGTGGTCCAGCTCGGCCATCAACGCGTGCATCGCGCCACCCGCCCGGGAGCTCATCGCCTCGGTGAAACCCTCGATGAGCAGCAGCAATTCGCTGCGGGCGGACCCGAGGTCGGGGGTGTCGGCAGGCCGTGGCAGAGTGGAGTCCAGGGCATCGACGACCAGGTCCACCTTGGACGCCCAACGCCGGTACAGCGCGGCCTTTCCGGTCCGCGCGGCACTGGCGACGCCTTCCATCGTCAGCCGCGCGAATCCGCCGGAGGTGAGCTGGTCGAGCGCGGCCTCGAAGATCGCTTGTTCCAGCTCCTTGCCCCGGCGGCGCATCGGCCGGGACAGGACCTCGGCGGCCGCCCTGACCGGGCAGAGCGCCGCGGGCGCAGCTACCGGGGCAGGCGCTGGTTCGGGAGCGGCCGGGCGCTCCCCCGCCCGCTCCACGGTCCGTCCTGCCGCCCGGTCGGTCACCGGAGCCTTCGCCTGGCGCCGCACCAACTGATCCATCGCCACCAACCTTAGAGAACGCTTGCGTTCACAATATCGCCGAGGATATCGTCCAGATTAGTGAACGATCCCGTTCCTTCATAGCCTGCGGGACGCCGTGGGACCGTGCCGGGCGTCTGGTCCACGGCATACGAAGCAATAGCCAGCAGGGGGCATCAACTTGGCTATCTCCGACACACTCAGCAAGAGCTCACCATCGCAAGGCAGCAAGGGCCGGCGCAAGGGCATCACCCTGACCGTCATCGCGGCCACGCAGCTCATGGTGGTCCTCGACGCCACCATCGTGAACATCGCGCTGCCGCAGATCCGGGACGCGCTGAACTTCTCCACCACCAACCTGTCCTGGGTGATCAACGCCTACACACTGACCTTCGGCGGCCTGCTGCTGCTCGGCGGTCGCGCGGGTGACATCCTCGGCCGCCGCCGGGTGTTCATCGCCGGCACACTGCTCTTCGGCCTGGCCTCGCTGCTGGGAGGCTTCGCGCAGGACGGCGGCCTGCTGCTGGCCGCCCGCGCACTGCAGGGCATCGGCGGCGCGATCTGTTCACCGACCGCCTTCGCACTGATCGCGACCAACTTCGAGGAAGGCCCCGAACGCAACAAGGCGTTCGGTGTCTTCTCCGCGGTGGCCGGGGCGGGGGCGGCGATCGGCCTGCTGGCCGGCGGTGTGCTCACCGAGTACCTCGACTGGCGCTGGGTCTTCTTCGTCAACGTGCCGATCGCGGTCCTGATCGCGCTCGCCGCGCCCCGCTACATCGCCGAGTCGGAGCGCCACGAAGGCCGTTTCGACCTGCCCGGCGCGATGACCTCCACGCTCGGCCTGGTCGGCCTGGTCTACGGGTTCATCCGGGCCGCCTCGGACGGCTGGACGGATCCGCTCACGCTCGGCTCCTTCGCGGCCGGCGTGCTGCTGATAGCCGCGTTCCTGGTGATCGAGAACCGCACCGCGCAGCCGATCACCCCGCTGCACCTGTTCGCCAACCGGAACCGCACCGGCGGCCTGGTGATGATGCTCTGCCTGGCTGCGGCCATGTTCGGCATCTTCTTCTACGTCACGCTCTTCGTACAGGGACCGCTCGGGTACAGCCCGTTGAAGGCCGGATTCGCCTTCCTGCCGATCAGCGTGTCGATCATCATCGCCGCCCAGCTCGCCTCCGCCCTCCAGGCCAAGTACGGCCCCAAGCCGTTCATGGCCGGCGGCGCGCTGCTGGTCACCATCGGGCTCACCTGGCTGACGCAGATGAGCGCGGACAGCGGCTACGTGGACGGGGTGCTCGGCCCGACGGTGATCTTCGGCTTCGGCATGGGCCTGACCTTCGTGCCGGTGATGCTGCTCGCGGTTGCGGGGGTCGCCGGCGAGGAGACCGGCGCCGCCTCCGGCCTGCTCAACTCCATGCAGCAGATCGGCGGCTCCCTCGGCCTGTCGATCCTGACCACGGTGTTCGCGCACTACGCCACCGCCGAGGCCAAGCTGCAGGCGCCCGGCTTCCTGGCCACGGCCACGCCGGAGCAGCGCGCGGAGTTCCTGGAGAAGCACGAGTTCCCCAAGGGCACCGGCGCGGCCAACGAGGTGCTCGCGCAGGGCATTTCGCACGGCTTCATCGCGGGGGCGGCGCTCGCCGGCCTCGCCCTGGTGGTCGCGCTCGTCGTGATCAAGGCCAAGGCCAGCGACCTGCCGTCGGACGCCTCGGGTGTCGCGATGCACTGAGTCGCACACCACCGGCCTGAACGAACGCGAGGGCCTGAACGAACGCGAGGGGCTGAACGAACGCGAGGGGCCGGCCGGGAGCACAACGCTCCCGGCCGGCCCCGGCCCTTTGCACCGCGGAGGCGGCTCGCACCCGCCAGGTCAGCGGCTCAGTACCCTTCGAAGAAGCCGCGCTGCAGCCCCACCGACGCGCAGGCGTCCGAGGTCGCGTTCCGCGGGCCGACCGGCGGGCGCTCCAGCAGAATCCCGCGGGACCGCGACTCGGCAAAGCTGGTGGCGTACCAGGGCGAGGCCTCCTCGGGGAGCTCGGACCACTGCTTCTCCAGAGCACAGATCCGGTAGTCCTGCGGCAGCCGGTCCAGGGCCGGGACGGCGTCGAGCGAGAGGTCGCGGACATTGCGCAGGTCGATCTGACCGGTGCGCTCGAAGCGGGCCACGTTCTGCTCGGCGACGATCGCGTCCGGCCCGATCAGCCCGTAGACGGCGACGGTCAGCGCGCCGCTGAGCACCACGGCGCGAGGCAGCCAGGCGGCGGAGCGGACCAGCCCGGCCGTGATCAGCAGGACGAAGACGGCTCCCAGCCAGACCTCGACCACCAGCACCCAGAGCCGGAGCCTGGTCAGCCCGGAGGCGTCGACGTAGAACCACATCCGGCCGAGCGCCGAGGCGACCACGACCAGGGTGAGCAGGCAGAGCACGCCGAGCAGGATCCGGGCCAGTCGGCGGTCGGACTCGGAGCTGCGCGGCGCCCAGCGCTTGGCGACGGCGACCACGACCAGCGTCAGCACGGTGACGGCCATCAGCTGCCAGAAGCCCTGCCGGGCGTACTCGGAGCGGCTCATCCCGGTGTTCTCCATGATCGAGTCCCGGCCGCCGAGCACCACCACGGCCTGGACCAGCGCGAAGGCGCCGAACATCAGGTTGAGCGCGACCAGCGGCAGCGCCCACTCCAGCCGGCCGCGCTCGCGGCCGGGGCGGACCACCGTACGGTCCCAGCGGCGCGGACCGGCCGCGATGCGGGCGAAGCCCAGCGTGGTGGCCAAGCCGAGGACGAACAGCACCAGGCGCAGCGGGATCTCTCCGGGGGCGAAGCTGGGGCTGAGGCTCCCGAGGATGTCCGCCATGGCCGCGTCGGCGCTGGCGAACAGCCGGCCGAAGACGATCAGCAGCAGGACCGCCACCACCGCCGCGCGCAGCACCGGAACCAGCTTGCCGCGGCCGGGCAGGGCGAGGCCGCGCAGACTGTCCCGGGCCCAGCGCAGGCCGGGCACGAGCTGCCAGAGAATGCCCGGCAGGGCGAGCAGTACGCCCGCCCAGCGGCGGCCGCCGTGGAGCGCGAGCGAGGCCAGGGCCAGCGCGCAGACCGTGGACAGCACCGTCGGCCAGCCGGCGTCGGAGATCGCGGGCACGGCGAGCAGGACCAGGGCGACCAGACTCCAGGCCACCGTCCAGGGGCGTACCTTCCGGCCGGCCGACCGGGCGGCGAGGCCCGCGCCGACGGCGGCCACCGCGCCGCAGATCAGCAGGTTGACGCCGAATCCGTCGCCCAGCAGCCAGGCGGTCAGCAGACCGGTCAGTACGGCGGCCAGCAGCGCCCTCGGCGGGGCCGGGGCCTTGGTACCCGGGTCGCTGGGGCGCAGCCAGCCGTCGGGCCGTGGCACCCGTCCGGCGACCGGCGGGCGGTACGGGTTCGGTCCGACGGGTCCGCGGTACGGGTCGAAGCCGGACTGACCGGCCCCCGCCGTGCCGGGGCCGAACGGTGCGCCGGCCACCCGGCCGGGACCGAACGCACCCGCACCGGACGGAGCGGTACCGAACGGACCCGCACCGGACGGAGCGACACCGGACGGAGCGACACCGGACGGAGCGACACCGGACGGACCGGCACCGGACGGAGCGACACCGGACGGACCGGCACCGGCCGAATCCGCACCGGACGAGCCGGCGCCGGACGAGCCGGATTCGGACGGTCCGTCGGCCGGGGCGGGCGTGGAGAGACCGGACATGAGTACCCCCTCAGAGGTCGGTGGGCATGCGGAAGCCACCCTGGGGGCAGTCCGCCGGCAGGCGCACAGGCGCCGCGACTGGAGCCGACTGTAGACCATTCTGAACAGGTTCAAAAACACCGGGGCGCCTCCGTCACAGGGCTGTGACAGAAGCGCCCCTCTGCCCTGGACGCGAAAGTGAGGGCAGGTCAGCGGCTTGCCGGAGAAGACCCGGGGCTCAGTAGGAGCCGTACAGCGAGTACGCCAGCGAGTCCTTCACCGCCGGCCCGAAGGCCGCCGGCCAGGTACCGAAGGGCACCGCCGCGTTGCTGTAGGCGCCCGAGCCGGCCGGGCCGGTGGAGTAGTTCATGTTGTTGACCGTGGCGCCGGTGCCGTTGCTGTTGTAGACGAACCAGTACGCCGTGTTGGCGCTCAGCGTGGCGCTGACCGGCAACGAGTTCCAGGCGTTGGGGGTCAGCGTGCCGCTGCCGGTGGCCGCCACCAGGGAGCCGGGCGAGCCGCCCGCGTCGGTGTAGACCGCCAGCTGGTACTGGTTGTCGGGCGCCGCGCTGACCGGGCCGACGTGCACGCTCAGCGAGGTCAGCGGCACGGCGGCGGCGCCCGTGGTGACCCGGCTTCCGTTGAGGTGGTTGGAGTCGGTGTCGTCGATCAGTGAGCCGACCACGGTGTTGCCGAGCGTCTTCGGCGGCCCTCCCCCGGTGGTGAACGAGAGCGTGGCCGGGTTCGCCAGCGCGTTGCCGGAGGTGTCGCGGACGCCCTGGACGGTCGCGGTGTACCCGGTGGTGAGCGCGAGTGGGGCGCCCGGCGTGAAGACGACGCCGTTGGTGGCGCCGTCGTAGGCCACCGTGCCCGCGACGGCGCTGCCGCCGGCGGTGCGCAGGGTGACGGCGGAGGCGGTGACGCTCGCCTGGTCCAGCGGCTCGCTGAACGAGAAGCGCACCGCCGTGCCCGGGGCGACCCCGGTGGCGCCGGCTGCCGGGCTGGTCCCGGTGACGGTGGGCGGGGTGGTGTCCCGGCCGTACGAGGCGGCGTAGGAGCCCACCGCACCGTCGAAGAACGCGTACGACACGCCCTTGATCGTCTCGATCCGGTACGGGACCGCGCGGCCGCCGGAGGAGATGCCGGTCAGCGTGCCGGAGGCGGCGGAGACCGGCAGCATCGCGCGCAGGCCGTTGGCCCCGCCGGTGATGTCGAAGGTCAGCGAACTCCCGCTCCAGGCCAGCTTGGAGAAGGCCGAGCCGTTGCGCGCGTCCAGCCAGGCGAGCATCTGCCGGCCGGAGACCACCGGGACGCCGCGCGCCTTGGCGGCGGCGATGACCGCGTCCGAGGCGGAGGAGGCGGCGAAGTCGGTGTGGATGTTGGCGGTGAGCGCCGCGTAGTAGCCCTTGGCGCCGTAGGCGGCGTCGAGCAGCGTGGTGATGGTGCCCGGGTAGGACTGGCCGGACTCGTCGGTGAGCTGGGTGGTGGCCTGGTACTCGTCGATCACGCTGCCGTCGGTGTCGGCGAAGCGCATGATCTGGGCGGTGCCGTTGAAGTAACCGGGCCGGTCCTTGGTGAAGTTGGACGGGTAGAAGTAGTAGTCGGTGTCCAGCCGGATCCCGTTGGCCAGCTTGGTCTTCGCCTGGGTGGCCCAGTCGTCCCACTCCACGCAGTGCGTGCGGCTGCTCGACGGGCCCGGCAGCGAGGGGTACTTGGCCCGCCACTGGGCCAGCTGGTCGCGGTAGAAGCCCTGGAGGGCCGCGGTGGTGCCCCAGGGGCGGCAGTTGGTCGTGACGTGGACGCCCACCTCGAAGCCCTGGTCGGTGTAGGCCTGCGCCTGCGCCGGGGTCAGCGGGTCGTCGGTGTAGATGTACGAGGAGCCGCGCACGCACTCCCAGTCGGCGACGGAGCAGCCGGGCGGGCTCTGGGCGATGTAGCCGTCCCAGCGGCCGGCCGTACCGCCGACACCGTGGTCGTCGCCGGTCATCACCACCACGGCCTTGACGTCCCGCGGGAAGTACCAGAAGCGCGGGAGCGGCTTGTTGGCGGCGTCGACCAGGGTGATCAGGTTGGCCAGCAGCCGCTGCTGTTCGTCCGCGATCGGGATCAGCGCCTTGTCGAGGTTGTTCCAGTCCGGCTGGCCGCCCGTACCGAAGAACATCTCGCTGGCCTCGTAGCCGTCGGTGCTGTCGCGCTGCTGGCCGGCCCAGGCGATGTTGCCCTGGCGGGTCTGCACCACCGACCTGGCCAGGTCGTAGCTGAACGCGGCGGCCCGTCCGCTGCCGGCCGTGCGGAGGGTGACGGCCGGGTTGGCGGTGGCGGTGGCGGCGTCGCTGTACAGGGTGGCGACGGCGGTGGCGCCGCTGAGCGTGTAGAGGTCGGCGGGCCCGTGGTAGCCCATGGTGTCGCCGGTGATCCCGGTGCCGGGCGCGGCGCCGGTGTCCACCTTGAGGTAGGCGTCGGCGCGGGTCCCGGCCGCCGGGGTGAGGCCGAACAGCGGCGCGAGCTGCTTGTCCGGGCGCATCGCGACCAGCCGGCCGCCGCCGCTGGTCCAGCTGGTGAGTGTCGCGGCCTGGGCCGCGGTGAGTGGCGTCTCGCCGAGCAGCACCACGTCGTAGGAGGCGAGCAGCGAGCTGGTCACGGCCGAGATGTCCACCGTGCGGTAGGAGTTGAGACCCTCGGCCTTGAGGATCTCGGCGAGGTAGCGGCTGTACGGGTTGGCCTGGCTGGTGACCAGCAGGATCGGCCCCTCGCCGCCCGGTCCGGCGCCGGGCGGCGGGGGCGGCGGGGTCTCCTCCGGGGTGTACGTCGCGTAGATCGAGAAGCTCAGGCCACTGGCCGTGGACGCGCCGAAGTCGGCCGGCCAACTGCCGAACGCCCGGCCGCCGTTGCCGTACACACTGGTGCCGCCGGCGCTGTAGTGCAGGTTGTTGACGGCCGCGCCCGAGCCGTTGCTGTTGTAGGCCAGCCAGTAGGGCGTGTTGGCGGAGAGGCCCGCCGTCAGCGGCACGGTGTTCCAGCTGTTGGCGGTGAGGGTCGCGGAGCCGCTGCTCGCCAGCAGGGCGCCCGGGCTGCCCGCGTTGTCGCGGTAGACCGCCGCCTGGAACTGGTTGTCGGGTGCGGCGTCCACCGCGCCCACGTAGACGCTGATGCTGCTGACCGTGCCGCCCGCCGCGCCGGTGACGTACCGGGACGCGTTGAGGTAGTCGGAGTCGTCCGAGTCGGTGGACGGACCGACCGCCGTGGAGCCCAGGGTAGCCGTGGCGGCCGCCGCGGGGGCGGCTCCCGGGCCGGCCGCCAGCGCCGCGGCCGTGCTCAGGGCCGCCAGCAGGGCCGCGATCCTCCTCCGCCACCGGGTGCCCGGGCCCGCACTTGCCCGGAGGCCCGGACGAGTGCCTGTGCGTAGGCCTGTACCTGCCATGACCGCCCCCTATGCCCGCTTCGGCCAACTGCCCCTAACGGTGTACCGGTTGCGCGGCGAGCGTGTCCACGGAACCGCCACAATCCCCCGCCGGGACGCGTCACCCCTTGACCGTCGCCGCTTCGACCGTCACCGCTTTGGCACCCCTTGACCGCCACCGCTTGACCGCCGCCCCCCGTGACAGTCCTGCTTCGACCGCCACCGCTTGAACCGTCGCCCTTTCGAGCGTCACCCCTTGACGGATCCGGCCAGCAGGCCGCGGACGAAGTACCGCTGGAGGCCGAAGAAGACCACCAGCGGGATCACGATCGACAGGAACGCCCCGGCGGTGAGCAGCTCCCAGCGCCCGCCGAAGGAGCCGGAGAGCTGCGCCAGCCGGACCGTCATCGGAGCCACCTCCGGGGTGCCGCCGGCGAAGGTCAGCGCCACCAGCAGGTCGTTCCAGACCCAGAGGAACTGGAAGATGGCGAACGAGGCCAGCGCCGGTGTGCACAGCGGCAGCACGATCGACCGGAAGATCTTGAAGTGCGAGGCGCCGTCCACCACCGCCGCCTCCATCAGGTCGCGCGGCAGCTGGGCGATGAAGTTGTGCAGCAGGAAGATCGCCAGCGGCAGCGCGAACATGGTGTGCGCCAGCCAGACCGGCGCATACGTGCCCTTCAGGTCCACCGCCGGGATCAGCGTCAGCGAGCCCAGGTGCGCGCCGCCGGAGAACAGCCGCAGCAGCGGGATCAGCGCCATCTGGATCGGCACCACCTGGAGCGCGAAGACCACGAAGAACACCGTGTCACTGCCCCGGAACCGCACCCAGGCCAGCCCGTACGCGGCCATCGCCGCCAGCACCAACGGGAAGAGCGTCGCCGGGACGCTGATCGCCAGCGAGTTCACCAGGAACGGCATCAGGCCGGTGGAGACGCCGGAGCCGCCCTCGAACAGCACCGTGTGGTAGTTGGAGAGGCCGAGGTCGGGGTGGAGGAGGGCGTTCCACCAGCCGTCGGCGGTGACGTCCTGCTTGGGGCGCAGCGAGGTGACCAGCAGGCCGAGGGTGGGGATGGTCCAGAGCACGGTCACCGCGATCACGAAGACCGAGGCGAGCGGGCTGCTGAAGGCCTGCCGAACCGGGCCGCGACGGTCGCCCGCCGGCCGGCGCCCACCCGACCGACGGCGCCCGCCCGGCCAACGGCTCCCACCCGACGGACGGCGCCCGCGCACCGGATCGAGCACGCTCATCGGACCCCACGCTCCTTCCGCAGCTGGACGATGTTGTAGGCCACCAGTGGCAGCACCGCGAGGAAGAGGATCACCGCGAGCGCACTGCCCCGCCCGGTGTTGAACTGCACGAAGGACTGCGAGTACATCTCGTTGGCCAGCACCTGGGTGCCGAAGTTGCCGCCCGTCATGGTGCGGACGATGTCGAAGGCCTTCAGCGTCGTGATCATGACGGTGGTGAGCACCACCACCACCGTGGTGCGGATCATCGGCACCGTGACGTACCAGAACAGCCGCACCCCGCCGGCGCCGTCCAGCCGGGCGGCCTCGGTGACCTCGTCCGGGATCGCCTTGATCGCGGCCGAGAGCACCACCATCGCGAAGCCGGTCTGCACCCAGACCATGACCGCCATCAGCAGGAAGGTGTTCAGCGGCTGGGAGAGCATCCAGTTCGGCGGGTGCTCCCAGCCCAGCGCGATGGCGAGCTGGCTGAGCAGGCCGATCTGGTGCTGAGAGGCGTCCCGGGACTCGTAGACGAACTTGAAGATGATCGAGGCGCCGACCAGCGAGATCGCCATCGGCATGAAGATCAGCGACTTGTAGACCGCCTGGCCGCGCATCCGGTCCACCAGCAGCGCCAGCACCAGGCCCAGGCCGGTCGCGGCCAGGGGCGCGACCACCAGCCAGAGCAGGGTGGTGACCAGGATCTTCTGCACCGAGTCGGTGGTGAACGCCCAGCCGAAGTTCTCGCCGCCGACGAACCGGCTGCTGTCGTCGTTGTACAGGCTCAGGTAGACGGTGCGGACCAGCGGGGCGACCAGGCCGACCAGCAGCAGCACCACCGCCGGGCCGAGGAAGACCGCGACGGCCAGCGGGCGGGCGATCCGGCCGGACGCCCGGCCGGCGGCCAGGAAGACCAGCAGCAGGATTCCGAGGAAGCCCGCGATCGCGCCGAAGCTGTTGCCGAACTTGACGGCCGCGTCACCCCAGGCACCGGCGGCCGGCGTGCCGTCCGCGAGCGCGGTGGCGGTCAGGGACATGGCTGCGCGTCCTTTCCCTGCCGCAGGCAGAGAGGAGGGGCGGGCGGTGCGGGTGGGTGGCCCCGCACCGCCCTCGACAGATGGTCCTCACGTGGCGCCCGGCGCGCCGCTACTGCGGCCAGGCCGCGTCGATGTCGGCGGCGGTCTTCTGGACGGACTGGCCCTCGGCGAACCAGGCGGTCAGCGACTTCCACTCCTGCCCGGCGCCGACCGCGGCCGGCATGAGGTCCGAACCGTCGAAGCGGAAGGTGGCCGCCGGGTCGGTCAGCGCGTCGGCGGAGAGCCGGTCGATCGGGTCGGTGTAGAGGCTCTTGTCCACGCCCTGGTTGGCGGAGACCCAGCCCGTCGCGGTCTTCACGCGGCTGCTCGCCCAGTCCGAGCTGGACAGGTAGTTCTGCACCGCCTGCACCTCGGGCCGGCTCGCGAACGCGGTCAGGAACTCGCCGCCGCCCTCGACCGGGTTGGCGACCTGCGGGTTCACCGCCGGCAGGTGGAAGGCGAAGATGTCGCCGTCCGGGCCCACGTTGGTGCCCTTGGGCCACTGCGCCTTGTAGAAGGACGCCTGCTGGAGCAGGAGGCACTTGCCGGTGAGGATCGGCGCGCCCGCGTCCTGGAAGGTCGTGGTGGCGATCGACTTCACGTCGCCGTAGCCCCCGTTGACCCAGGCCGGGTTCTGCATCCAGTCCGCGACGGTCTTCATCGCCGTGGTGATCTTCTCGTCGGAGAACTTCACCTTGTGGCTCACCCACTGGTCGTACACGTCACCGCCGTACGAGCCCAGCACCACTTCCTCCAGCCAGTCGGTGGCCGGCCAGCCGGTGGCCGTCCCGGAGGCGATGCCGCCGCACCACGGCTTGCCGCCGCCGGCCTTGGCGATCCGGTCGCTGAGCGCCATCAGGTCGGCCCAGGTCTTGGGGACCTCGTAGCCGGCCTGCTTGAAGGTCTTCGGCGAGTACCAGACCAGGGACTTCATGTTGGCGCTCATCGGCGCCGCGTAGAAGGTGCCGTTCACCGAGCCGTAGGTCTTCCAGACCGGGCTCCACTTCTCCTGGTTGGCGACGGTCTGCGCGGGCGGCTTCACCACCTTGCCGCTCTTCACCATCTGCGCCAGCAGCCCGGGCTGCGGGATGATCGCGAAGTCGGGGGCGTTGCCGCCGGTCACCCGGACCGGCAGCTGGGACTCGAAGTCGTTCGAGCCCTCGTAGCTGATCTTGATGCCGGTACAGGAGCTGAACTCGGACCAGGACTTCTCCAGGTTGTCCGACTCCGGGCTGAGGATCGACGCGAAGACCGTCACCGTGGTGCCCGAATGCCCCGCGTACGGCTGGTACTTGGCGCAGTCACCGGCCAGGGTCTGCCCCCCGCCGCCCGAACCGCCCCCCGAGCTGCTCGAACTGTTGGAGCAGGCCGCGGTCAGCGCCAGTGCCGCCAGCAGGGCGGGTACGGCGACCAGACGGCGGGAACGGGTGGAGGGCGTACACGTGGACGGCACGGTCGGGGTGGGGGTCAATGCGGTCCTCCTCGCCAGGGCGCAGAGCGCCGGCAGTACGACAGAACGACATTGCGCTGTACCGGAGATCGACATGGACGCGGCGGCGGCCGGTTTGACGACGTTAACGCAGCGGCCACCCCTCGCCAAGGTCCGCGTTCGACCTTCATCCACGCATCGCCCAAGTTGTGACCCGGGCACGTGCCCCGCCCGCACCCGAGACCCGGGGCCGTGCCCCGCCCGAACGCCACACGGCCCCGCCCTACCGTCGCACGGCACCCCCGAACGCCACACGGCCCCGCCCGGGCCTGACGGGCCGGACGGGGCCGTGCGACGACCTGCCGTCAGCGGAGCCGGACGGGCAGCTCCCGCAGCGAGTTGACCACCAGCGACGGGCTCGGCCGCAGCTCCTCGTCCCCCACCGCCAGCGCCAGCTCCGGGAACCGCTCGAACAGTGCCGGCAGCGCGACCCCCGCCTCCAGCCGGGCCAGCGGCGACCCGGGGCAGACATGCGGGCCGTGGCCGAACGAGAGGTGGCGGATCGGGTCACGGGTGATGTCGAACAGCTCGGCGGTCATGCCGTGCTGCGCCGGGTCGCGGCCGATCGCGTTGTACGAGATCAGCACCGGCTCGCCCGCGGGGATCACCACCTCACCCACCTCGACGTCCCCGGTGGTGAACCGGAAGAGGAAGTTGCTGGTCGGCGGCGTCCAGCGGAGCGACTCCTCGACCACCGCGTCCCACCCGACCTTGCCCGAGCGCACCAGCTCCAGCTGGTCCGGGTGGGCCAGCAAGGCCCGGACGGCGTTGCCGATCAGGTTCACGGTGGTCTCGTGGCCCGCCGCGATGATCACCCGCAGGGTGGCCGCCGCCTCCGCGTCGCTCAGCGCGCCGCCCTCGGTGTCCGCCGCCAGCAGCACGCTGGCCAGGTCGTCGCCGGGCGCCGAACGACGCTGCGCCACCAGGTCGTTGACGAAGGCGTTCAGCCCGGCGATGGTCGCCTGGATGCCCTCGGGGTTGGGCCGGATGCCGAAGAACCGCTCGTACAGGTCGCGCAGGTGGCCGTGGTCGGACTCCGGCACGCCGAGCAGCGAGCAGATCACCGTCATCGGCAGCGGGAAGGCGAACGCGGTCTTGAGGTCCACCTCCCGCTCCCCCGCCGCCAGCGCGTCCAGCAGCCCGAGGGTGATCTCCTCCACCCGCGGGCGCATCAGCTCCACCCGGCGCGGCGTGAACGCCTGGGCCACCAGCGCGCGCAGCCGCCGGTGCTCGGCGCCGTCGGTGGTCACCATGCTCGGGCCGGGCACCGCCAGGCCGATCAGCGGCCACGTCTTCGGCACGTCGCCGCGCTGGTAGGCAGCCCAGTGCGAGGCGTCCTTCACCAGCCGGGCGTCGGTCAGCAGGTCCCGCGCGGCCGCGTGCTGCGTCACCGCCCAGGCGGCGACCCCGCCGGGCAGCTCCACCGCCACCGCCGGGCCGGCGGCGCGCAGCAGCGCACCCTCGGCGGCGTTGTCGCGCGCCAGCGGATCGAGGGCTATCGGGGCGGTCATCGGCACAACTCTCCTTGAGGTCCTGGTTCTTGCAACAGCCGGACAGCCGGCCGGCTCAGGCGTGGTAGCCCGCGGTGAACGACACCGGCAGCGCCACCAGCCCGCGCACCCAGGCCGACGGGCGCCAGACCAGCGCGTGCTCGGCCACCGCCAGCCGCAGGTCCGGCAGCCGGTCCAGCAGCACCTCGATCGCAGTGGTGGCGATCACCTCGGCCGCCTCCTGCGCCGGGAACGGGCAGCCGTGCTCGCCGTACGAGTAGCTCATGTGCGCCCGGTTGCCCTCGGCCGGGCTGCCGTCGGGCTGACGCACCGACGGGTCCGCGTTCGCGCCCGCGAAGCCGAGCAGCACCATGTCCCCGGCGGCGATCCGCTGCCCGGCGAGCTGGGTGTCCCGGGTCGCCCAGCGGCCGGCGAAGATCTGCGTCGGGGTGTCCTCCCAGAGCGCCTCGTTCAGCGCCTGGCTGATGCTGCGCCGGCCGCCGGAGAGCGAGGCGGCGAACCGCTCGTCGGTGAGCATCAGCCGCAGCGCGTTGGAGATCCAGTACGAACTGGGCTGGTGCCCGGCGATCAGGATCACCCGCAGGTCACGCATGATCTCGTCGTGCGACAGGCCCGCGTCGTGCTGGAGCATCGCGGTGGCGATGTCGTTACCGGGGTGCTCGGCCTTCTCCTCGACCAGCTGCAGCATCACGCCGAGCAGCCGCTGCGCGCCGGCGGGCGCGTCCGGGCCGCCGTCCAGCATCGTCAGCAGGCCGTCGATCAGGACCGGCGCCTGCTCCTCGTTCAGCCCGAACAGCCGGCAGAGCACCAGCAGCGGCATCCGGTGGGCGTACTCGGCGACCAGGTCGGCCTCGCCGCGCCCGGCGAACTCGTCGATCAGCCGGTCGGCGACCTCCTCCGCGTGCTTGCGCAGCTCGTACGGGTCGACGGCGGCCAGTGCGTCGGTGACCGCCCGGGAACGGCGGACGTGCTCCTCGCCCTCGGCGTACAGGATCGACGGCACCGGGGCCATCATCGGCTTGAGCGGCCAGTTCTCGGGGATGGTCTCCCAGGCGTTCCAGCGGCTGGAGTCGCGGCCGAACAGCTGCGGCTGACCGGTCACCAGCTGGAGCTCGCGGTAGCCGATCACCAGCCAGGCCGGGACGCCTCCGGCCAGCTCCACCGGGGCGACGGGACCGTGGGCGGCCCGCAGCTCGCGGTAGAGCTGCCCCGGGTCGGTCTGGAAGCGCGGCCCGTACAGCGGGGTGGCGCCGGCGTGCGCCGGGCAGCCCGGCGGCGGGGTGGCGGCGGGCTCGGTCACGGCGTGCTCTCCTCGTACAGGGACGGGTCGGTGATGCCTTCTGCTGCGAGCAGGGCGGCGTCGGCCCCGACGCGGGCGGCCGCTTCGACCCGGACGGCCAGGTGCCGGACCAGCTCGATCAGCACCTGCTTGCTCGACTCCCGGTCGCGCGCGTCGCAGTCCACCAGGGGGACGTCCGCGGGCAGGTCGAGCGCCTCGCGGACCTGCTCCAGCGTGTGGGTCGGCTCACCGAAGTTGTTCCGGGCCACGATGAACGGCGTGCCGTGGTGTTCCAGCCGGTCGATGGCGTACCAGGACTCCTCCAGCCGCCGGGTGTCCACCAGGACGACCGCGCCGAGGGCGCCGCTGAACAGCCGGTCCCAGAGGAACCAGAAACGTTCCTGCCCGGGCGCGCCGAACAGGTACAGCACCTGGCTGGCGGAGAGCGTGATCCGGCCGAAGTCGAACGCGACCGTGGTGGAGCGCTTGCCCCAGGCGCCCGAGGGGTCGTCGATCCCCTCGCCCGCCTTGGTCATGGTCTCCTCGGTGTTCAGCGGACGGATCTCGCTGACCGCGCCGACGAGCGTGGTCTTGCCCACGCCGAAGCCGCCGACCACGACGATCTTCAGCGCGTTGTCGGCGGTGCCGCGCAGCGGGGTGCGCCGGGCCGCCGGTGCCTCAGAGCCGTTGGAGTCCATGCAGCACCTGCTTCAGCGTGTCGAGATCGGGCAGCCGGGCCTTGTTGGGGGCGAACCGGGGGTGGCGGGCGGTGATCGCCCCGGTCTCCAGCAGGTCGCCGAGGAGGATCTTCACCACCGAGACCGGCAGCGCCAGCTCGGCGGACACCTCCACGACGGCGGTAGGGGCCTCGCACATCCGCAGAATGCGGACGTGCTCCGACTGCATACCCGGCGCCGGCTCCCGCTCGGCGACGATCAGGGTGACCAGGTCGAAGGCGTTCTCCGGGGACCGGCTGCGGCCCCGGGTGATGGTGTAGAGGCGGTCCGGGTCGTCGTCACGGCCCGGCAGAACCGGCCGGCCGGTCATGCCCGGGCGCTCTCTCGGGCCGGGTCCGCCGCGCCCGCCAGGTCCTCGCGGGCCGGGGCACTGAGGTGGACGCCGATCTGCTCGATCAGGCCGTGCATGTTGTGGCCGACCACGCCCACGTCCGCGTCGTCGTCGGTCACCACCGCAAGGTGGGCACCCTCGCCGGCCGCCACGATGCACAGGATGCCGCCGTGGAACTCGGTCATCGACTGCCGGACGCCGCCGCTGCCGTCGCCGAACTCGATCGAGGCGCCGTGCGCCAGGCTCTGCATACCGGAGGCGATCGCCGCCAGCTGGTCCGCCTGGTCGGCGTCGAGACCGGCGGTGTGGCAGAGCTTCAGGCCGTCGGCGGAGAGCACCAGGGCGTGCCGGGTGCCGGGGGTGGCCGTCAGCAGGTTTTCCAACAGCCAGTCGAGATCACGATCGGTGGCGCTGCTCATCAGGAGTCCTTCTCGGTGACGGGGGAAGCGTCGGGCGTGGTGTCCGTGGTCGGTTCGCCACCGCTCCTGGCCTGCTGCGAGGCGCGGCGGAAGGCGCCGAACCGGGCGGCGGCGCTCGCCGCGTCGCCGCGGGCGGGCCTGGCGGCGGGGGCCGCCGGGGCGGCCGTGGCGAGCGTCTGCCCGCGGCGGCGCTGCGGCAGGCCGCTGTCGGTGACCGGCGCGGGCGCGTCGGCCCGGGCGGCCGGGGCGGGGACGGCGGGGGCCGCCGGAGCAGCCGGCACGGCGGGCAGGGGGCGCGCAGGTGCGATGGCGGGCGGGAGGGCCGGGGTGAGTGCGGGGCGCGCGGGAGCCTGCGCGGCCGGGCGATCCGGTACGGGCGCCGGGGCGGGCTCCGGCGCGGGGTGCGTCACCAGCTGCTGCGGGATCAGCATCACCACCCCGGTGCCGCCGCGCGCCGACGGCCGGAACGAGATCTGCAGCCCGTGCTTGCGGGCCAGCGTGCCGACCACCGCAAGGCCGAGCCGGGTGCCCGCCGACAGCGTGGTGAGGTCCAGCGGCTCGGCGGAGACGGCCCGTTCGGCCCGGCGCAGCCAACTGTCGCCCAGCCCGAGGCCGCTGTCCTCGACGGTGACCGCCAGCCCGGCCGGCACCTCCTCGACGTAGACGTGCACCTCGGCCGGCGGGGCGGAGAAGTTGGTGGCGTTGTCGAGCAGTTCGGCGAGCGCGTGCATCACGCCCTCGGCGGCGAACCCGGCCACGGCGGCGGTACTGGCGTTGTGCAGCCGGACCCGCTGGTACGCGCCGATCCGGCCGAGCGCGCCGCGCAGCACCGACTCCACGGCGATCGGCTTGGCCCAGCGCCGGCCCGAACGGGCGCCGGTGAGTACGGCGATGCCGTCGGCCATCCGGCCCGCCTGCGCGGTGGAGTGGTCCAGCCGCAGCAGGTCGCCGAGGACCTCCTCGTCGTGCCGGTGCTGCATCTCCCGCAGCTCGGCGTGCATGCTCGTGGCCAGCGCCTGGACCCGCCCGGCAGCGGTCGCGCAGACCGCGAGGGCGGCGGCCCGCAGCCGCTCGCCCCGGCCGACCTCCTCGGCGACGGCCCGCAGCAGCGCGTACTGGGGGTGCTTGCGGTGCGTGGCCAGCGCGCTGTCGACGGAGGCGCCGTCGCGGAGCCTCTTCACCACCTCGGGCAGCACCTCGTCGGCCAGCCGGTCCAGCCGGTCGCGGTCGGCCCGCTCCGCCTCGGCCTCGGCCCGCGCCCGGGCCAGTTCGGTCTGCGCGGCGGCGACGTCAGCCCGGGCCTGCGCCAGCTCGGCGCGGGCGGCGTCGCACTCGGCCTGAGCGGCGGCGGCCCGCTGCCGGGCCGCCGTCTCCGCCTGCTTGGCCGCACCGGCCACGACCAGTGCCGTCATGGCCTCGCCGTCCTTCCCGGCGAGCGCGGCGCCGAGCCGGTGGCCGCGTTCGGTGGCGGACGCCGCCACCCCGACGACGATCAGCCAGAGCACGGCGACCGCGCCGACGGCCACGGCGGTCAGCGGCTGGTGGGCCGCCGACGCCCGGCCGATCGCGATCGGGGTGACGACCAGCGCGAGAAGGACCGCCGCCGCCGTCAGGGCCACGGTGCGAGCGGCGGGTCGTCGGCGCGGGCCGCCGTCGGGGCTGGTGCGTTCTCTCATCGGTGCGGTCCTCGGCAGCGGCGGCGGGCGTCGACGGGCTGACGCCGACAGCGGGGCTAGGCGAATGCGCGACCGCCCGGCCGACGTGATGAAACGTCTCCGGGCGGTTGATCGGTTCACGCAGTCGGCCGATCATATCCATTCAGCTGTTGTCCTCAACTGGCAAGTTGACGGACAGTCTCGTTCGTTCACGCTTCGTGCACCGATCCGCGGCGAGCCCGCCGCAACTCCGTCAGCCGAGCGTCGCCTCCACCGCCCGCCGGACGGCGTTCACATCCAGCCCGTGGTCGGCGATCACCCTGACCCCGAGACCCTCGCCCTCCCGGAGCACCCCCAGCAGCAGGTGCCCGACCGCGATCTCACCGGACTTCAGCCGGATCGACTCGCGCAGGGACAGCTCCAGCACCTTCCTAGCCCGCGCCGTGAACGGACTCCGCCGCGCCTTCGGCCCGGACCGGAACCAGCCGCGCCGCCGCACCTCCGTCCCCTCCCCCGGATCGTCCAGTGCCCCCTCCCCGAACACCGACTCCACCGCCTCCCGGACGGCCTCCAGGTCCACCCCGATCGCCGCCAGCGCCTGGGCGTCCTCCCCCGTCCCCAGCAGCCGCAACACCGCCTGCCTGGCCGTCTCGTGGTCCAGGCCCGAACCCACCAGCACCACGACCGCCGGGTCGTCCGGCTCCGCCAGCAGCGACAGCAGCAGGTGCTCCGTCCCGACGTACCCGTGCCGCAGCCCGGCCGCCTCCTGCTGCGCCCGCAGCACCACCTGCCGCGCACGGTCGGTGAAACGCTCGAACATCGCTCAGCCTCCGTCCTTTTCTCCACCGGGCCCACGCCGGGCGTACTTCTTGTGCACCGCCTGCCGGCTCACCCCGAGACAGACCGCGATGTCCTGCCAGGACCAGCCCTGCTGCCGGGCGTTCCCGACCTGCAACCCCTCCAGCCGGTCCGCCAGGTCACGCAACGCCCGCACCGCCCGGAGCCCCACCGCCGGATCACGGCTGCTCGCCGCCGCCGCGAGTTCTCTGCTCTCGCTCATACTGTCAACTTAGGTTGACACTCGCGCCGCGTCAACCCTGGTTGACACTTTGGCGCAGCGCCTCCTCGAAGGCCCGCCGCCCCTCCGCATGCTCAGGCGTGAGGTTCCCGCCCGCCCGCAGCGCCCGGACCACCGGACCCGGCAGTCGCAGCGGCAGCAGCAGCCGGCGCTTGCCCGTCGCCGCCAGATACACCTGCGCCAGCTCCCGGTACGTCCGCACCCGTGGCCCGCCCAGGTCCGGCGCGTACCCCGCCGGCTCCTCCCCCGCCAGCCCGGCCACCCGCGCGGCCACCTCCCGCACGTCCACAGGCTGGATCCGCACCCCGCTCACCACCGGGAAGACCGGCAGCTTCGCCGACAACCGGAACACCTTGACCAGCAGGTCGTGGAACTGCGTCGCCCGCAGCACCGTCCACCCCACCCCCGACTCCCGCACCAGCTGCTCGGCCGCGTACTTCGTCCGGCAGTACGGGAGCGGCACCCGGTCCACGCCCACGATCGACACGTAGACGACGTGCCGCGCCCCGGCCGCCTTCGCCGCGTCCAGCAGCGTCCCGACCGCCACCAGGTCCTTGCTGCCGATGGTGGTGGCGCAGTCGACCACCACCTCGACCCCCGCCACCGCCTCGGCCACCCCGGCCCCGGTCAGCAGGTCCCCCACCACCCACGCGACCCCACCACCGCTGCGCTCCCGCCGGCTCAGCCCCCGCACGGAGAAGCCCCGTTCGACCAGCAGCCGCACCACCTCCCGCCCCAGCGTCCCCGTCGCCCCGGTCACCAGCACCGTCCCGGCCATCGCCGTCCCCGTCCTCTCGTCACGGTCATCTGCCGTACGAGACCGAGCAGCCCTCCGATTTGTGACATCGGCAGGTACCCGGGCACGAAAACGCCCGGAGAACGACGAAGAGGCGGGGCGAGGACACGAAGTCCTCGCCCCGCCTCAGCGGTGGATCACCGCTCGGGAGTCAGCGGTCAGCTGCAGCCGCTGGTGGAGCCGCAGCCCTCGCAGAGGTAGCAGCTGCCGGCGCGGCGCATCTTGGTGCCGCAGGAGAAGCAGAGCGGCGCGTCGGCGTTGAGGCCGAGCTGGATCTCCATCAGCTCCGTCGAGTTGTGGGCCTGGACCGGGGTGGCCTTGGGGGCCTCGACCGCCGGGGCGGGCTTGGCCACCGGGGCCGCCGGGGTGACCGGGGCGGACTGGGCGAGCGTCTCGGTGTCCAGCTCCTCGGCCTCCAGCGGCTCGTAGGAGCCGGTCTCCAGGTGGCGCTGGCGCTCCTCGACGGAGTGGATGCCGAGCGCGGAGCGGGTCTCGAAGGGCAGGAAGTCCAGCGCCAGGCGACGGAAGATGTAGTCGACGATCGACTGGGCCATCCGCACGTCCGGGTCGTCGGTCAGGCCGGCCGGCTCGAAGCGCATGTTGGTGAACTTCGAGACGTACGTCTCCAGCGGCACGCCGTACTGGAGGCCGACCGAGACGGCGATGGAGAAGGCGTCCATCATGCCGGCGAGGGTCGAGCCCTGCTTGGACATCTTCAGGAAGACCTCGCCGAGGCCGTCGTCCGGGTAGGAGTTGGCGGTCATGTAGCCCTCGGCGCCACCGACCGTGAAGGAGGTGGTGATGCCCGGGCGGCCCTTGGGGAGGCGCTTGCGGACGGGGCGGTACTCGACGACCTTCTCGACGACGGACGCGCTCTCGGAGGCCTTGACCTCGTCGCTGTCCTTCTTCTTGGCCGAGAGCGGCTGGCCGACCTTCGAGTTTTCGCGGTAGATGGCGAGCGCCTTTACGCCCATCTTCCACGCCTCGAAGTAGATCTCCTCGACGTCCTCGACGGTCGCGGAGGCCGGCATGTTCACCGTCTTGGAGATGGCGCCGGAGATCCAGGGCTGGATCGCCGACATCATCCGCACGTGACCCATCGGCGAGATGGAGCGCTCGCCCATCGCGCAGTCGAAGACCTCGTAGTGCTCGGTCTTCAGGCCGGGCGCGTCCACCACGTTGCCGTGCTCGGCGATGTGGGCGACGACCGCCTCGATCTGCTCGCCCTGGTAGCCGAGGCGCTTGAGGGCGCGCGGGACGGTGCCGTTGACGATCTGCATCGAGCCGCCGCCGACGAGCTTCTTGAACTTGACCAGGGCGAGGTCGGGCTCGACGCCGGTGGTGTCGCAGTCCATCATCAGGCCGATGGTGCCGGTCGGGGCGAGCACCGACGCCTGGGCGTTGCGGAAGCCGTTCTGCGCGCCGATGCGCAGCACGTCCTGCCAGGTCTCGGTGGCGGCGGCCCAGACCGGGGCGTCCAGGTCGTCGACCGAGACGGCGGCGACCGAGGCGTCCGCGTGCTGCTTCATGACCCGCTGGTGCGGGGCGGCGTTGCGGGCGTAGCCGTCGTACGGGCCCACCACGCCTGCGAGTTCGGCGCCGCGGCGGTAGGCGGTGCCGGTCATCAGGGAGGTGATGGCGCCGGCCAGGGCGCGACCGCCCTCGCTGTCGTAGGCGTGGCCGGTGGCCATCAGCAGGGCGCCGAGGTTGGCGTAGCCGATGCCGAGCTGGCGGTAGGCGCGGGTGGTCTCGCCGATCTTCTCGGTGGGGAAGTCGGCGAAGCAGATGGAGATGTCCATCGCGGTGATGACGAGCTCGACGACCTTGGCGAAGGTCGTGGCGTCGAACGAGTCGTCGTCGCGCAGGAACTTCATCAGGTTGAGCGAGGCGAGGTTGCAGCTGGAGTTGTCCAGGTGCATGTACTCGGAGCAGGGGTTGGAGGCGTTGATGCGTCCGGACTCCGGGCAGGTGTGCCAGTGGTTGATGGTGGAGTCGTACTGGATGCCGGGGTCGGCGCAGGCCCAGGCGGCCTCGGCCATCTTGCGGAAGAGCTTCTTCGCGTCGACGGTCTCGATGACCTCGCCGGTCATGCGGGCGCGCAGGCCGAATTCGGTGCCGTTCTCGACGGCGGTCATGAATTCGTCGTTGACCCGGACCGAGTTGTTGGCGTTCTGGTACTGGACGGAGGCGATGTCGTCCCCGCCGAGGTCCATGTCGAAGCCCGCGTCGCGCAGGGCGCGGATCTTCTCCTCCTCCTTCACCTTGGTCTCGATGAAGGCCTCGACGTCGGGGTGGTCGACGTCGAGTACGACCATCTTGGCCGCGCGGCGGGTGGCGCCGCCGGACTTGATGGTGCCGGCGGAGGCGTCGGCGCCGCGCATGAAGGAGACCGGGCCGGAGGCGTTGCCGCCGGAGGAGAGCAGCTCCTTGGAGGAGCGGATCCGGGAGAGGTTGAGGCCGGCGCCGGAGCCGCCCTTGAAGATCATGCCCTCTTCCTTGTACCAGTCGAGGATCGACTCCATGGAGTCGTCGACGGCCAGGATGAAGCAGGCGCTGACCTGCTGGGGCTGCTTGGTGCCGACGTTGAACCAGACCGGCGAGTTGAAGCTGAACACCTGGTGGAGGAGGGCGTGGGTCAGCTCGTGCTCGAAGACCTCGGCGTCACCGGGGGTGGCGAAGTAGCCGTTCTTCTCACCGGCGGCGCGGTAGGTGAGCACCACGCGGTCGATGATCTGCTTGAGGCTCCACTCGCGCTGCGGGGTGCCGACGGCGCCGCGGAAGTACTTGGACGTGACGATGTTGACGGCGTTGACCGACCAGAAGTCGGGGAACTCGACGCCGCGCTGCTCGAAGTTGATCGAGCCGTCGCGCCAGTTGGTCATGACGACGTCGCGGCGCTCCCAGCGGACCTCGTCATAGGGGTGGACGCCAGGGGTGGTGTAGATGCGCTCGATCCGCAGGCCGCCCTTGGGGGCCTTGCCGGCACCCTTCGTCGTGGCCTTGTCGGACTTCGACCCGCGTGCGGAACCGCTCGTGGTGTCTGTCACTTCTCGCTCCTCCTCCTGGGCAAACGCCCAAAGTGCCCCGAAAAGTCCGGGCACCGCTGGTTCGCTCTTCCGGTGTGCGGACAGGCGACGACCCGCCTGTTTCCGCACGGTTTGTGGTGTTCTGTGCACCGTTTCCGGGCACGCGTCGGCCCCGGAGGGGGCCGGTGTGGCGATCGGCCCCGGAGGGGGCCGGTGTGCTGAGCCGGGCCTCCTAGGGCGCGGCGGCGGGGACGGGCACGCAGGTGTCGTCCGCCTCGGGGGGCCGTTCGGCGCGGATCTCCGCGATGGCGGCCTCGAAGTCTTCCAGTCCGTCGTACGCCTGGTACACGCTGGCGAAGCGCAGGTAGGCGACGACGTCGAGCTGCTTGAGCGGTCCGAGTATGGCCAGGCCCACATCGTGGGTGGTGAGCTCGGACTTGCCGGTGGCCCGCACGCATTCCTCGACCTTCTGGCCGAGCTGGGCGAGGGCGTCCTCGGTGACCGGGCGGCCCTGGCAGGCCTTGCGGACTCCGGAGATGACCTTCTCCCGGGAGAACGGCTCGGTGACACCGCTGCGCTTGATGACCATGAGTGCGGCCGTCTCCACCGTGGTGAAGCGGCGGCCGCAATCCGGGCACTGCCGGCGGCGGCGGATCGAGCTGCCGTCTTCGGTGGTCCGGCTGTCGACGACGCGGCTGTCGGAGTGCCGGCAGAAGGGGCAGTGCACCTGAGGATCCCTCCCGGGCAGGACGTGCGGACTGGTCGAGTCTACGCGATGACGACCCGGCCTCGGCAAGCTGATCATGCACCGTGACCACTAGTACTGGGCACGATGAGGACTGTAGCCACTACATGTAGGTCTTCGAGGGAGGCAGTGCGGCGGGCGTGTCGGTCCGGACGCGACGGTCCCGCCGGTGCGGATTAGACTGCCGGGGCCGACTTCGAGTCGAACATTTAATCGATGTACAACAAAGCCTTGATCGAGTCAGCCAACTCCCGAATAATTCACTCGAACGTGTGTTTGGCGCAACCTTTCGATAGGAGGTGCCGTTGGGCTGGAAAAGGGAGAGGACAGCCGTCGAGAGGGGCCGCCGTGAACACGATCGAAAGCAACACCATCCCGGTGCAGGAACACTCCCAGCTCAAGGTGGGGCAGCGCACCACGAATCAGCAGAGTGTGGACGTCAGCATGGACCGTAGCGAAGAACACCGACTCTCCGGCGCGGCCATTTCCAGCACGAGCCGCGTTCCCGACCAGCCGATCGAGCATTCCCCCGTGCTGGACGACTCGCACCCCGCCCCCGCGCGCTCGATGCCGGGGCGCCCCCCGGGCATCCGCACCGACGAGGCCGGGCTGACGGAGCGCCAGCGCCGGGTGATCGAGGTCATCCGGGACTCCGTCCAGCGCCGCGGCTACCCGCCGTCCATGCGCGAGATCGGCCAGGCCGTCGGCCTGTCCAGCACCTCCTCCGTCGCCCATCAGCTGATGGCCCTGGAGCGCAAGGGGTTCCTCCGCCGCGATCCGCACCGCCCGCGCGCCTACGAGGTCCGCGGTGTCGAGGTGGCCCGCCCCAACACCGCCGAGACGGCCGGGCGCCCGTCCACCTCGTACGTGCCGCTGGTCGGCCGGATCGCCGCCGGCGGTCCGATCCTGGCCGAGCAGACGGTCGAGGACGTCTTCCCGCTGCCGCGCCAACTGGTCGGCGAGGGCGAGCTGTTCGCGCTCACCGTGCGCGGCGACTCGATGATCGAGGCGGCCATCTGCGACGGCGACTGGGTGACCGTCCGCCGCCAGCCGGTCGCCGAGAACGGCGACATCGTGGCCGCGATGATCGACGGCGAGGCCACCGTCAAGCGCCTCAAGCGCGAGGACGGCCGGATCTGGCTGATGCCGCACAACCCGGCGTACGAGCCGATCAACGGCGACAACGCGACCATCCTGGGCAAGGTCGTCGCGGTCCTGCGCCGTCTCTGAGCGCCGCCACAGCACGCACCGGGAAGGGGCTCCACCGCAGAGTGCGGGGAGCCCCTCCGGCGTTCCCGGGCCACGCGGAAGGCGTTCCCGAGCGCGTTCCGACGGGGCGTTCCCGGGCCCACGGGGCAGCTACTCCCCGGGGCCGGCTCAGGACTCCCGCGGGGAACGCCCTCTCGGAACGCCCGCGGAGAAGACCCGCCCAGAACGCCCGCTCAGCCCTTCCTGACCACCGGCCGGACCGGCGCCGCCGAGTCGTCGATCGCCGCCAGCGAGCGCCGCACCTGGTTGCGGTCGGTGGTGTACCAGAACTCCGGCATCGAGGACCGGAAGTACCCGCCGTACCGCTTGGTCTCCACCCGCGGGTCCAGCACCGCCACCACGCCCCGGTCGTCCGCGGCGCGCACCAGCCGGCCCGCGCCCTGCGCCATCAGCAGCGCCGCGTGGGTGGCCGCGACGGCCATGAAGCCGTTCCCGCCGCGCTGTTCGACGTCCTTCTGCCGGGCGCTCATCAGCGGGTCGTCCGGACGCGGGAACGGGATGCGGTCCATCACCACCAGCTGGCACGCCGAACCGGGCACGTCCACGCCCTGCCAGAGCGAGAGTGTGCCGAACAGGCAGGTGGTGGCGTCCGAGGCGAACTCCCGGATCAGCTCGCCCAGGGTGTCCTCACCCTGGAGCAGGATCCGGTTGTCGAGCCGCCCGCGCATCGCCTCGGCGGCCGTCTGGGCGCCGCGCATCGAGGAGAACAGGCCCAGCGTCCGCCCGCCGGCCGCGCCGATCAGCTCGGCCAGCTCGTCCAGCATGTCGGGGCGCTCCGGGTCGCGGCCCGGATCGGCCAGGTGCTTGGCGACGTAGAGGATGCCCTGCTTGGGGTACTTGAACGGCGAGCCGACGTCGATGCCCCGCCAGTGCGGCACCACGTCCTCGCCGAAACCGGGCTCCGGGGCGTCCCCCGGCCCGCGCACGTCCGGCAGCCGGGCCTCCGAGGGCAGGCCGACCGAAGCCGCGACGCCGTTGAAGTCCCCGCCGAGCTTGAGGGTGGCCGAGGTGAGCACCACCGAGCGCTCCTTGTACAGGCCCTCGCGCAGCAGCCCGGAGACGCTCAGCGGGGCGACCCGCAGCGAGGCGGTGCCCATCCCGAACCGGTCGCTGCGCTCGATCCAGACCACGTCGTACTCGGAGTCGGCGAGCAGCCGCTCGGCCGTCTCGTGCAGCGCCTCGGCGGAGGCCATCGCCTGCTTGCGCACCGCGTCCTCGTCGCTGAGCGACTTGTCCCTGGTCTCGCCGAGCGAGGTGATCACCTGCCGGCTGGCGTCCCGGATCGCGGTGACCGCGTACGCCAGGTACTCGGGCAGTTCCTCGACCCGGCCGGGCTGAGCCGTCTCCATCAGGCCGTGGTAGTTCTCCGCGGCGCCCTGGAGGGCGTCCACGGCCTTCTCGTTGGCGAGCCGCGCGGCCCGCTTCACCGCACGGTTGACCGCGCCGACGGTCAGCTCGGCGGTGGCCGCGCCGGTGACCCGGTTGACCAGCTCGTGCGCCTCGTCGACGATCAGCAGCCCGTGCTCGGGCAGCACCGGCGCGCCCTCGATGGCGTCGATCGCCAGCATCGCGTGGTTGGTCACCACGACGTCCGCCAGCTTGGCCCGCTCGCGCGCCTTCTCGGCGAAGCACTCCTGCCCGTAGGCGCACCGGGTGGCGCCCAGGCACTCCTTGGAGGTGACCGAGAGCTGGGCCCAGGCCTTGTCGGAGACGCCGGGGCTGAGGTCGTCCCGGTCACCGGTCTCGGTCTCGTCGGCCCAGTCGCGCAGCCGCAGCACGTCCTGCCCGAGCTTGCCGGTCGGGCCGCCGAGCGCGTCCACGGGGTCGAACAGGCCCTCGCCCTCCTCGCTCGGGGTGCCCTCGTTGGCCCGGTGCAGGCAGAGGTAGTTGGAGCGGCCCTTGAGCATCGCGAACAGCGGGCGGCGGCGCAGCACCGGGTGCAGCGCCTCCACCGTGCGCGGCAAGTCCCGCTCGACCAGCTGGCGTTGGAGCGCCAGGGTGGCGGTGGCGACCACCACGCGGTCCCCGTGGGCGAGGGCCGGCACCAGGTAGGCCAGGGACTTCCCGGTGCCGGTGCCGGCCTGCACCAGCAGGTGCTCGCCGTGGTCGACGGCGTCGGCGACGGCCTCGGCCATGCGGACCTGGCCGGGGCGCTCGACGCCGCCGACGGCCTCGACGGCGGCGTGCAGCAGCTCGGGGAGCTGGGCCCGCGGGACGGCGGCCTCGGCGGCGGCGGCAGCGGCCGAATCGGCGGCGGCGTCCTCGGCGGCGGCGGCGGGGAGCTGGGATTCGGAGTCGTTCGTCATGACCCTCCCACCCTACGGGGCAGGGGTGACAATCCGGTCCCGTTGGCCGGGCAGCCCGGCCGTCCCCTCGGGGGTGAGGGCGTTCGGGACGGTGCCGTGCCTGGCCGCGTGCGGGCGGTGCGGGCGGTCCCGGTAGCCGTCGAGGAGCAGCCGGTTGCGGTTGAGGCAGAGCCGGTCGATCCGTGGCCGGAACAGGTCGAAGAGGGCGAACCGCTCCTTCAGCTCGGGAAAGCGCTCCTGGTACCGGAGGACCTCGGCCCGCAGCAGCGCCCAGAACTCCGTCTCGGGCAGGCCGCTCTGCGCCTCCAGCAGCGGGGCGAGGTAGCGGAAGACGCCGATGAAGAGGCCGGAGTGGAGGAACTGGCAGAGGCCCTGAGGGTCCTCGCGCAGCAGCACCCCGGCCACCTCGGCGGGCAGCCCGCGCAGCTCGGGGAGGTCCTGGTCGCTGAGGTTGACGTCGTCGACGAAGTCCTTGACGGCGAGGCGCACGGGGGCGTCGGAGGAGTCGAAGACCAGGATGGCGTTCTCGCCGTGCGGGGAGAAGACCAGGCCGTACCGGTAGAGGAAGTGCAGCAGCGGCGGCAGCATGGCGGCGAACAGCCGGGCCGTCCAGGCGGCCGGGGCGAGCCCGGAGCGGGTGATCAGCTCGGCGGCCAGCGCCCGGCCGTCGGCGCCGGTCTGCAGCAGCGCGGCCAGGGTGCGGCCGCGCTCGCCGGCGTCCAGGGCGGGGCCGAGCGGTTCGCGCCAGATCGCGCCCAGCAGCTCCTTGTACTGGTAGGGCGCCTCAGGCAGCTCGCGGTAGAGCGGGTGGTCGACGGTGACGGAGGCGATCTCGCCGAGCAGCACCACCCGGCACTCGTCGCGCAGGAACGGGTCGGCCTGCCGGAGCCCGTGGATCCAGGCGGTGACGGCGGGCGCGGCCAGCGTGCGTTCGGTCGGGAGGCCGCGCCAGACCAGGGTGTTGAGGATGGCGAGCGGCAGCTTGACCGTGCAGCGGTCGGGGCGGCTCCGGTTGAAGAACGAGCGGATGGACTGCTGGGGCAGCCGCAGGTCGCCGTCGGAGGGCAGCGGGACGATCTCGCCGGACGCGATCCACGGCGCGAACAGCGGGACGACGGTCTCGTCCCACTGCCAGGGGTGGACGGGCAGCAGCAGGTAGTCGTCGGCGTCCAGGCCGAGGGCGCGCAGCCCGGCGCGCAGCGCGTCCGGGTCGTCGATCTCGCGGGCGTACAGCTGCCCGGGCTCGGTGAGGCCGGGGACGCCCCGGTACTGGGCGAGCCGGCGGTGGACGGCGATCCAGGGCAGTGGCAGCGGGGTGCGCGCCTCCGGGGCCCAGCGGGCGGCGTCGGAGGCGGAGAAGCCGATCCGGCCCTTGTTGGGGACGATCCAGGGGTGGCCGCCCTGCCGGCCCTCCAGCTCGGTGTGGCCGAGGTCGGCCAGTTCGGCGGCGGTGAGCGCGGTGGCGAGCTGGTGCGCGTCGGAGATCAGGGTGGCGGTGAGCTCGCGGACGAGGTGGCCGGTGGTCTCGCCGTTCAGGCCGAGGGTGTGCCGGGCGTACGGGAGGAAGCGCAGCGGGTCGAGGCCGTCCGGCCGGGAGCAGCGCACCGAGTCCTCGGCCACCTGCCAGCTGCCGTAGGCGCCTCGGCGGGCGGTGAAGCGGTACTCGGCCTCGGGCAGGGGCAGCAGGTACGCGCCGTCGGCGTCGCCGGGGACCGGGGTGATCAGTTCCTCGTAGGCGAACTCGCCGAGCATCTTGGCCAGCAGCGTGCGGCCGGCCCGCCGCCAGTGCCCGGCGGTGAGCTGCGGGGGCAGGTACAGCGGCGGTTCAGCGGCCGGCGGTTGCGGCACGGGACAGCTCCTGGGGGCGAGGGACGGTGGTGGTGGGCGGGGTGGAGGCGGGGGCCGCCGGCTCCGGCGGGGCGAAGCCGGTCCACGCGGTACGGGCGGGCAGCCGGTGGACGGTCCGGCCGGTCACGGCGTTGAGGATCACCGCGGCACGGTGGGCGCCGAGGCCGAGGTCGGGGGTGCCGACGCCGTGGGTGTGCAGTTCGGCGTTCTGTACGTACAGCCCGCCGGTGAGCTCGGGAAGGGTCGCGACCCGGTGGTCGAGGTCGACGCGGTAGCGCCCGGAGCCGTCCCAGTCGATCAGCTCGGCGAGCGGTTCCAGGGCGGCCGGGCGGGCGGCCCGGTAGCCGGTGGCGAGCACCACGGCGTCGGTGCGCAGGACGTGCTCGGCGCCGGAGTCGGCGTGCCGGCAGCGGAGTTCGAGCCCGCCGCAGGGTCCGGGCCGGGCGTCGGTGACGGTGGTTCCGGGGGTGATCTCGACCGGGTCGGCGTCGATCGGGCGGCCGATGGTCCGCTCGTACAGGTGGTCGTGGATCTCGGCGAGGGTCTCGGCGCTGGCGGCCTTGTGCAGCTGCCACTGGGCGTCGACCAGGCGGTCGCGGACCGGCTCGGGCAGGCCGTGGAAGTAGCGGGTGTAGTCGGGGGTGAAGTGCTCCAGGCCGAGTTTGGAGTACTCCATGGGGGCGAGGGCCCTGGTCCGGGTGAGCCAGCGGAGCCGGACGCCGTCGCCGGCGTGGCGCCGCAGCAGGTCGAGGAAGACCTCGGCGCCGGACTGCCCGCTGCCGACCACGGTGATGTCGCGGGCGCCGTCCAGGGCGGCGCGGCGGTCC
Source organism: Kitasatospora sp. NPDC032757 (assembly GCF_055579305.1). Lineage (NCBI taxonomy): Bacteria > Bacillati > Actinomycetota > Actinomycetes > Kitasatosporales > Streptomycetaceae > Kitasatospora > Kitasatospora sp. NPDC032757. The sequence goes on from NZ_JBVINN010000035.1 coordinate 95,410, forward strand.
AGGTAGTCGGCGGAGTGGAAGGCCCGCGGGTGGCCGGCCACACCGGCGAAGGCCTCGGGCAGGAGCGGCCGGGTGCCGACGCCGAGCACGAGGTTGCGGGCGTGCACCTCCTCGCGCCGGCCGGTGGCGGTGTCGAGCAGCTCGGCCCGGTAGCGGCCCCCCTCCCAGTGCAGGGCGGTGACGACGGTGGCGAACCGGCAGCTGGCGAGCCGCTCGGCGGCCCAGCGGCAGTAGTGGTCGTACTCCCGGCGTGGCAGCTGGAAGCGCTCGGCGAAGTAGAACGGGAAGAGCCGGTCCTGTTCGCGCAGGTAGTTGAGGAAGGACCAGCGGTTGGTCGGGTCGACCAGCGAGACCAGGTCGGCGAGGAAGGGCACCTGCATCCGGGCCCCGTCGACCAGCATCCCGCGGTGCCAGCGGAACTCCGGGCGCTGGTCGCAGAAGAGGGTGCGCAGGCCCGGGACGGGCTCGGCCAGCGCGGCGAGCGAGAGGTTGAACGGGCCGATGCCGACGCCGAGCAGGTCGTACGGCTCGGGCTGGGGTGGGGTGTCCATGGGGTGGGCGGTGTCCTAGGCGGGGTTCGGGGCGGAGGGGAGCGGGCCGCGGTCGCGGTCGCGGACCATCAGGGCGGCCCGTTTCCCGGGCAGGTTGAGTTCGGCGGCGGGTACGAAGCCGGCTCGTTCGAAGGCGCGGACGGACCGCCGGTTCCGGACGTCGGGTTCGGCCACCACGCGCTCGCAGAGCGGCCGTTCCCGCAGGATCCGGTCGGCCAGCGCGGCGAGCAGGGCGGAGCCGAGGCCCCGCCCGCGCCGGTCGGCCGGGCCGAGCAGCAGGTGGACGCCGGTGTCGTGGGGCCGGGCGGGGTAGTACCCGGCGAGCGGGTCGAGGTCGGCGCGGTAGACCTCCCAGTAGCTCATCGGGGTGCCGTCGAGCAGGCCGAGGCAGGGCGCGCTGTTCCCGTCGCCGTCGAGCTGGGCCCGGATGTGGCGTTCGGTGGTGGCGGGCGGCCCGGCGAGGTCCCAGAAGGCGGCGGTCTCCGGGTCGTTCATCCAGCCGGTGAGCAGTTCCAGGTCGGCGGGCAGCCGGACCGGGCGGAGCCGGAACTCGCCGGCGGTGGTGGGCATGGCGCCCCAGCCGGCGGCCTCCTCGGCCGGGCTCGCGGCGGAGGTCACGCGCCGGCCACCGGGTTGGGGATGTCGACGTAGACGGACTGGGTGGCGACCGGGCCGACCAGCTCGTCCATGCCGTTGATCCGGGTGAGCAGGTTGGCCTTGCAGGGCAGGGTGGCCGCGTCCAGCAGCAGGGCGGGCAGTGCGGAGCCGGTGGCCGCGACCCGGGGGCTGCCGAGGAAGCCGCGCAGCGCGGCCAGCAGCACCGCCTCGTCGGCCAGCCGCTGGGAGCCGAGGGCGCCGATCAGGCCGAGGACGTGGTTGATGCCGAGGTAGTAGGCGAAGTGGTGGTCGATCACCTCGTCGGCGAGGAAGGTGTCGCTCTGCGCGCCGAGGCCGGCCAGCCGGCCGGTGAGCCGCTCGGCCGCACTCTGGCGGTAGTAGAAGCCCTGGTTGTCGCGGTAGCGCCCGCCGGTCGGCCAGCCGTCGGCGTCGAGCAGGACGAGGCTGTTCTGCTGGTGCGCCTCCAGCGCGATGCCGGCCCGTCCGTCCAGCCAGAGGACGGGCAGCACGACGGCGTCCAGGTAGCGCAGGAACCATTCGGCGGCCACGGTGGCCACCGGGCGGCCGCAGCGGGCGGCGAGGGAGCGCAGGACGTCGCCGAGCCGGGACGGCACGGTGTCGCCGGTGCCGAGCGGCTGTTCGGCGACCAGCCCGGCCACGCAGAGCACGCGGTCGCCGGGGGCGAAGGGCTGGGCGCGCAGCACGGTGTCCAGGCCGCCCGGGTCGCCGAGGGCGGGGTGGTCGACGCCGATCCAGGCCGGGTCGCGGACGATGTCGAAGCCGGGGTGGGCGGCCCGCCACTCGGCGGCCAGGCCGCTCTCCAGCAGCCGGTGCATCTCCAGGCCGCGGTGCAGTTCCTTGCGGAGGTTCTCCCGGCGGGAGTTGGTGATCCGCAGGCCGAGCGAGAGCTTCAGCATCCAGGGCGTGCCGGGCCGGTAGACGGTGCGCACCGAGGAGGTCGGGTACCAGGGTGCGCCGGCCGGGCCGAGGTCGTGCAGCAGTCCGTCGGCGAGGAGTCCGGCCACGGCCGGGCGCAGCGCCAGTTCGCGGGCCTGCCAGGGGTGCAGCGGCAGGGCGGCGGTGCCGGGCGGTAGCAGGGCCGGGTCGCCGAGGAGTCGGGTGGTGATCCGGTCGGCGCTCTCGGTCACGGCGGAGCCGGCGGCGAGCAGTTCGCGGTCGACGGCGTACCAGTGCAGCTGGAACGAGCCGTGGAGTTCCGGGGAGTAGGCGGCGCTCTGCGCGGGGCCGAGGCCGTCGCGGCTCTTCGGGGTGGGGTGCAGCGGGTGGCCGAGCAGCAGGGACTGTTCGGCGGCGAGGAAGTGGGAGCCTTCCGGCCCGCCGGGGGCGGCGGCGGTGCGGTGGTGGGTGAGGATGTCGGCGGTGCGGACGACGGAGTCGGCGACCCGGGCGGCGAGGTCGGCGACCTGGCCGGGGTCGGGGCGGGCGGCGGCCGCGGCGGCGAGCAGCGCGGCGGTGGTGACGGCGTCGACCGGGGCGTCGCGGCCATCCCCCGCCGCGGCGCCGCCGCCGGCCGAGAGGGTGGCCGGGCCGAAGCGGTGCCAGCCGGCCCTGGACCAGTGGCGGACGGGCGCGGAGAGCCGGGCGGCGCCGCCGAGGACGGCGATCCGCAGCCGCCCGTCGGGGCCGGGCGTGGCACCGGTCTCGCGGGCCCAGCAGCGCAGCAGGGCCTCCAGGGCCGCCTGTTCGGCGGCGACGGCCGGGTCCGGGTGAAGCAGCGGATCGGGTTGCGCCGGGCCGGCCACGGCGGGGCGGGCCGGGGCGGGCCGGCGCGCCGGGACGTCGGGCGGGGCTCCGGTGAGGGCGGTGCTCAAGGCTGCTCCTTGGGGCGCGTGGGGTGCGGACGCGCGCGGGTGGTGGAGAGGGTCTGGCGGGCGCTCGCACCGTCGCGTCAGGTAAGGGTTACCTATCTCTGACGGGTGATCACAAGGGCGGCTCACTCGTCCGGGTGAAGAGCGGTGATTGTTCACCCCTGGGGTGGGAGCCCCTGCCGTGGCAACGAGCCGACGGGGCGTTCGTCACAGATCGGTGACCTCCCGTCAGCTCCGGAACCCTGGGGTCGGCCCGTGCCGTCCTGGAGGCGAGTGGGAGACTCCAGGACGGCGGGCGCCGCCGGAACAGGACCATCCAGGGGGAAAGCGAACACCATGCCATCGATCCACCGGTCAGCCATGGCCGCGGCCTTTGCCGCCGGAACCCTGCTCGCCGTGAGCGCCTGCGGCCCGGACGGCCCCGCCGGCGACGGGGGCACCGCCGCACCGCCGCCGGCCTCGACGAGCGCCACCGCCTCCGCCGCCGCGGGGGGCGGCGGAGTGATCGGCGGTCTCACCCTGCCGTCGGGCATCCCGACCAGCCTGCTGGAGGGCCTGCCGAAGAGCTGGGACGACCTGAAGAAGTGGAAGTTCGAGGACTGGGACAACTGGGCCTCCAAGCACGTCTTCAACAACCCCGTCGTCAAGGACTTCTGGAACCCGGACAAGATGGGCGACTCCAAGCCCGCCGAACCGGCGCCGCCCACCGCCAAGCCGGCCGGGGACGCCGGGGTCACCGACCCCGAGCCGCCCGTGGTCAAGGCGACGCCGGTGGCCCGCCCGTACACCAAGCAGCCCTCGGGCAAGGTGTTCTTCAGCGCCGAGGGCGGCCGCGGCAACTGCTCGGCCACCGTGATCGCCGACCCGGCCCACCCCGGCAAGAGCAACCTGGTCTGGACGGCCGGGCACTGCGTGCACCCGGGCAAGGGCGGCGCCTTCTACAAGGACCTCGTCTTCGTCCCCGCCTACAACAACTCCGGTGCCTCCAGCGGCGGCAAGAAGGCCCCGCTGGCGGAGCTGGCTCCGCTCGGCACCTGGTGGGCCAAGGACGTGGTGACCTCGCCGCAGTGGACGGTCGAGGGCGGCGGCACCGGTGACGCCGCCAGCCAGTTCGACTTCGCGGTCATGCGGGTGCAGAACCAGAACGACACCGGCAAGTCGCTGGAGGAGACGGTCGGTTCGGCCGTTCCGGTCTGGTTCGACGCCCCGCGCGACCAGCTGAAGGTCTCGGCCGTCGGATACCCGCTCTACAAGCCCTTCGACGGGCAGGAGCTGTACAAGTGCGACGGCGGCAAACCGGTCCGGCTCTCCTTCGACCCGAAGCGCCCGTCGATGCACACCATCGGCTGCACCATGACGCAGGGCTCCAGCGGCGGCGGCTGGTTCGCCCCGATGCCGGACGGCAGGCTCGCACTGGTCAGCAACACCTCCGTCGGCACCCAGGACCACACCTCGCTGAGCGGCCCGTACCTGGAGACGGTCGCCAAGCAGGCCCTGGACTACATCTCCCGCAAGCAGAAGTAGCCGCCTGGCAGGAACCGACCGACGGGGAGAGATCACCATGCCACCGATCACCACGGCCGGGCCCGGCCGCCGGGCCGCGACGGCCGGAGCCGCCGTGCTCGCCGCGCTCGCCCTCAGCGCGACCGCCTGCGGGCCGGACAACGAGAAGAGCAACGAGGCCGCGGGCGCGCCGTCCGCGACCGCCGCCACCACCGCGCCCGGCAAGCCGGGGGCCGCACTGCCCGGCAGCCTCCAGGACCTCGCCAACTGGAAGCTCGACGACTGGGCGAGGTTCGTCGGCGACAACGCCTTCGTCAACGAGGTCGCCCAGGGCTTCTGGTCGATCGCCAAGATGGAGAACGCCAAGGGCCGGGCCACCCCGGAGTACTCGCACACGACGGCCGGCAGCACGGTCGAGCGGGACACCCCGCCGGCCGCCATCCCCGCCAAGCCGCAGCCGCACCCGTACAGCCCGGCGACGGCCGTGGTCGGCAAGATCTTCATGACCACGCCCGAGGGCGACTCGATGTGCTCCGGCACCGTGGTCTCCGACCCGGCCAACCCGGGCCGGAGCAACCTCGTCTACACCGCCGCGCACTGCCTGCACGACGGCAAGGGCGGCACCTGGCTGAAGGACATCACCTTCGTCCCCGGCTACAACCGGGACGGACAGGCCAGCCGGGGCAGGCAGTACAGCGAGCAGCAGGTCTCCCCGTACGGGCGGTGGACGGCGGTCCGCGCGCTGGTCTCGCCGACCTGGGTGAAGGAGAACGGCGTCGGCCCCAACTCCCAGTACGACTACGGGATCATCCGGGTCCGCAACGAGAACGGCGCCGGCAAGTCGCTGGAGGAGACGGTCGGCAGCTCGATCCCGGTCTGGTTCAACGCCCCGCGCGAGCAGATCACCTCGGCCTTCTCCTACGGCTACCCGGCCGAGCGGCCGTTCGACGGCATGGAGCTCAACCACTGCGACTCCGCGATCCGGCCGGTCAAGCTCTCCTTCGACCCGGCCCGGCCGCCGATGTACGTGATCGGCTGCACCATGACCGGAGGCTCCAGCGGCGGCGGCTGGTTCATCACCAAGGACGGCAAGCCGAACCTGATCAGCGTCAACTCGATCGGCAACCGCAACCCGTCCGAGTACATGGCCGGCCCCTCGCTCCAGGAGCAGGCGCGGCAGGCCTTCGACTACTTCTCCAAGAACGCGAAGTAGGCCCGCGGCAACGCCGACGGCCCCGGTCTCCTCAACGGAGCTTGGGTTCAAGGGGTCGTCGCAACACCGCTTGGTTTCAGACGGTGAGTAGATCACGTAGACGCTCGGCTGGGGTATCCCAGCCGAGCGTCTTG
>NZ_JBVINN010000036.1:0-93612 GCF_055579305.1 Kitasatospora sp. NPDC032757
GACCCAGCCCGAACCGGGAAGTGTGTTTCTAGGGATTGGCCGCCCCGGGACCGTCCGCGCCGATGCGTGTCCGGTGCTCCCTGCCGAGCGACTAGGGAACACTACGCCGATCGACAGGGCGACGCAAACGCCGGCCGGCCTCGACCCCCTCTTGAGCGGTCGCTCAAATCTCTGCCATCATGACGCCCATCGAAGTTGAGCAGTCGCTCAAACTCTCACTCGGGGGGAGTCATGCCTGCTACCAGGCGGCCAACCAGGCCGGTCTACGTCGAGACCCGGATCCGGGCACCGATGGACGTGCTCTGGGATCTCACCCAGACACCGCACGAGCACGAGAGGTGGGACGCACGCTTCACGCGGATCCGGTACGGAGCCTCGGCTCGTGAAGAGGAGGGCGGAGGGGCGGAACGCCCAGCCGCGATCCGCCGCTACTGGCTCGGACCACCGGGCGGCCCGGCGCTCACGGGCACCGGGATCACCACGGCCGAGCGGTGCCGGCCCGACGGGTCACGGATCAGCGCGCTGCGGTTCGTCGCCGACAACGGGCTCTCCCCTCTACAGGAGGGCTCCGGCTACTGGCGCTACGTTCCTGCTGCGTCACCGTCCGGCGGAACCGTCCGGTTCGTCACGGGCTACGACTACCGGAGTTGGCGATGGCCCGGTGGTGCCCTGGTGGACCGCTGGTTCGTGCGGCCCGTCGTCGGATGGCTCACCGCGTGGTCGTTCGACCGGCTGCGGCTCTGGGCCGAGCGCGGGATCCCGCCCGAGCGCGCGCGCCTGCATGCCGTGGCCGAGACCGGCGCGCGGCTGGGCACCACCGTCGCTGCCGCGCTCCTGACGGCCGCCGCGGCCGGTCCGGTCGTGGGAACGGCCTGCGGCGGGGCCGTCCTCCTTCTCTCCGCTCTCCTGCCGCCCTCCCCCGTCACCCCCGCCGCCCGGCGCTGTGCCAGACGCCCGGACCGGAGCGGCCCCGCCCTCAGCACCCGCCGGCCCCGCCTGCTCAACGCCCTGGAGACGCCGTGACCACCGCCGCAGCCTCAGCACGCACCACCGCCACCGCCACGACTGGGAGCGCAGGCCCGTCGATCTTCCGGCGGGCGCTGGGGGCCGACTTCGACCGGCTGCACCCCGAGCTGCAACGGCGGTTCGGCTTCTCCTCCCAGGACGGTGTCGCCTGCATCGGCACCGGCCGGATGGAGCGCATCCGGCAGGGGGCGCGGTGGCTGGCCCCACTGCTCCGGCTCGGGAGCCGGCAGAACATCCTGTTCCCGGAGCACGGCCGCGACGTGCCGTTCACCATCGCCAACTACGCCTACCGGGACGGCTTCGGCAGGGAGACCGTCACCTTCGTCCGGACGTTCCAGTTCACCCGGCCCCGCCGCTTCGACGCGACGATGGTGGCCGCACCGCAGCCGGGGACGGTCGTCGACTTCCTGGGGACGCACCAGCACCTCGCCGTGGACCTGCATGTCCGGGTCACCGGGCGCGGCGGGCTGGTGATCTCCTCGGGCGAGCAGCGGGTCTCCGCGCTCCCCGGTTCGCCGCGCTGGCCTGCCGTGCTGACGGGCCGGGCGGATCTGCACGAGTGGTTCGACGAGGAGGCCGGCCGGTTCCGCATTGAGGTCCGGGTCGTCAACCCGCTGGTCGGCCTGGTGATGGGGTACCAGGGGTGGTTCACCGCGGAATATCCGCTCATCGGCCCGGAGGGAATTCCGAACCATGTCCGGCCGGTCCGGGAATCCGTCCGCACGTGAGTGGTCGGAACCGCCGTCCGGATGGCCGGGTGCGGCAGCTACGCTGCCGCACATGAGCGACACACGCGAGCGGCTGATGGAAGCTGCCATCAGCGCGCTCAAACGGCAGGGAATCTCGGGAGTCTCGGCTCGCACCATCGCCGCCGAGATCGGCGTCAACCAGGCCTTGGTGTTCTACCACTTCAAGACGGTGGAGGGTCTGCTGGCCGCGGCCGCCCTGCGCGAGACCGGGCTGCGGCTGGACCGGTACCGGCCGCACTTCGAGGCGGCGGGCTCGCTGCGCGAGCTGCTGAGCATCGGGCAGAACCTCGACGAGGAGGAGCGAGCGGCGGGAAACGTCGCCCTGCTCGGGCAGTTCCTGGCCGGCGCCACGGGCCATCCGCAGCTCACGGAGGCGACGGCCGACGCGCTGCGGATGTGGACGGACGAGCTCCAGCGCGTTCTGGAGCGGTTGTACGCGGGACATCCCCTCGCCGAGTTCCTCGATCTACCGGGGCTGGCCCGCGCGGTGGCGGCGGCCTTCGTCGGGCTGGAGCTGTACGAAGGGGTGGATCCGCAGGGGGCGACCGGGGCGTTCGCGGCGCTGGACCGGCTGGGCGTGCTGGTCGAGGTGGTGGACAGCCTCGGTCCGGTGGTGTCGCTGGCGGTGCGCGCCAAGGTGCGCCGCGAGGTCGGCCGGAACGGCGAGCCGCGGTAGCCGCAGCAACGGCGAACGGCCGCCGGCCGGACCCCGGGGAGAGGGGTCCGGCCGGCGGCCGCAGCCAAGCGGGCTCAGCTGTTGGTCGGGAAGCCGAGGTTGATGCCGCCGTGCGAGGGGTCGAGCCAGCGCTGGGTGACGGCCTTGCCGCGGGTGAAGAACTGCACGCCGTCCGGACCGTACGCGTGGGTGTCTCCGAACAGGGAGGCCTTCCAGCCGCCGAAGGAGTAGTAGGCGACCGGGACGGGGATCGGCACGTTGATGCCGACCATGCCGACCTCGACCTCGTACTGGAAGCGCCGGGCCGCGCCGCCGTCGTTGGTGAAGATGGCGGTGCCGTTGCCGTACGGGTTGGCGTTGATGAGGGCGACGCCCTCCTCGTAGGAGGCGACGCGCACGACGGACAGCACCGGGCCGAAGATCTCGTCGTTGTAGACGGACATGCCGGGCTTCACGTGGTCGAACAGCGTGGGGCCGAGCCAGAAGCCGTCCGCCGTCGGGGCGCCGTTGCGGTCCTCGGCGGTGATCGGGTGCTTGCGGCCGTCGACCGCGAGCTCCGCGCCGTCGGCGACGCCGGACTCCACGTAGGAGGTGACCTTGTCCCGGTGCTGGCCGGTGACCAGCGGGCCCATCTCGGACTCGCCGTTGCAGCCGGGGCCGACCTTCAGGCCGGACATCCGCTGCTTGATCTTCTCGACCAGCTCGTCGCCGATCGGGTCGACCGCGACCAGGACCGAGATGGCCATGCAGCGCTCGCCGGCCGCGCCGAAGCCGGCGTTGATGGCGGCGTCGGCGCTGAGGTCGAGGTCGGCGTCGGGCAGGACGAGCATGTGGTTCTTGGCGCCACCGAGCGCCTGGACACGCTTGCCGTAGCGGGTGCCGGTCTCGTAGACGTACCGGGCGATCGGGGTGGAGCCGACGAAGCTGACCGACTTGATGTCGGGGTGCTCCAGCAGACGGTCGACGGCGACCTTGTCACCGTGCACGACGTTGAAGACGCCGTCCGGCAGGCCGGCCTCCTTCCACAGCTCGGCGAGGAAGTTGGCCGCCGACGGGTCCTTCTCGGAGGGCTTCACCACGACGGTGTTGCCGGCCGCGATGGCGATCGGGAAGAACCACATCGGCACCATGGCCGGGAAGTTGAACGGCGAGATGATCGCGACCGGCCCGAGCGGCTGTCGGATCGAGTAGACGTCGATGCCGGTGGAGGCCTGCTCGGTGAAGCCGCCCTTGAGGAGCTGCGGGATGCCGCAGGCGTACTCGACGACCTCCAGGCCGCGGGCGATCTCGCCGAGCGCGTCGGAGTGCACCTTGCCGTGCTCGGAGACGATGATCGCGGCCAGCTCGTCGCGGCGGGCGTTGAGCAGCTCGCGGAAGCTGAAGAGGACGGTGCTGCGCTTGGCCACCGAGGCGTTGCGCCACTCGGCGAAGGCCGACGCGGCGGCGGCCACCGCCTGGTCGACCTCGGCGATCTCCGCGAAGTCGACGTGGCCCGCGACCTGGCCGGTGGCCGGGTCGAAGATGTCACCGCGGCGGGGAGCGGTGCCGGCGGTGGCGACCGGCGCGCCGCCGATCCAGTGGATGATGTGCTTGCTCAAGTCCGTCTGCCTCCGAAGTCCCGGGCGGCGTCCTGCCGTCGGTCCCTTGTCTGGCGCCGCCCGCGAGTGGGCCGGGCGACGGGATCACGGGGCTACCGCGCTCACCACCCAGTCTGGTGGGCGTCGTGCCCGGCCTCAACGAACAGGCTGACGGGCATCGGGGATTCAGCCTTACAGGTCGTAGGCCGGCTGGGCCGAACGGGCGAAGCTCAGCGCTCCTCCGCCTCCGCGGCCTCCTCCTCGACGTCCTCCAGGTACGGGTCGTGCAGCCCGTCCGGAGCCTCCAGCGTCTCCAGCAGGTCCAGCCGGAGGTCCTGTGCCCAGGCGAGCGCCCACCGCTTCAGCCCGTCGACGGCGCTGCCGGCGACGCCCCTGGCGCGGTACCGCCCGTCGGCGGCGTCGGCCAGTGTCTCCAGCCGGTCGGCGAGGACGGTGGGCTGGAAGTCCGTGTCCAGCGCGCCGGCCAGCGCGAGCAGCTCGCCCTCCCGGTACCAGGCGGTCAGCGCGTGCACGTCGACCAGGTCGCGCGGCAGACCGCGGTCGGCGAGCAGTGCGGTGGTCAGTGCGGCCGCGTCCTCCAGGGCGACGGCGGTCATCGGCAAGGGCGCCTCCGGTGCGCCGAGGTCCAGGCGGACCGGGCGGTGGCCCAGCGGCTCCTTGCGCAGCTCCACCGTGTGCGTCCGCCCGCCGAGCGTCAGCCGGACGGAGAGCTGTTCCAGGCGCGGCGTGCCGGGGCGTTCGGCGACCCCGCCACCGGCCGCGCGGTAGGCGGCGGCCAGCTCCGCGGCGGCCTGCGGCAGGTCGGTGCCGCCGCTGGTCACCAGGGTGAGCCCGTCCTGGGCGCCGGCCGGCACCCCGTGCGCGCGCAGGGCGTGCCCGCCGGCCAGGGCGAGTCCGAGCCGGTCGCAGACGGGCCGGGCCAGCTCGGCGAGCCGCAGCTGCGCCGGGCCGGGGCGGAGGGACGCGTCGACGGCGTCGGGGACGGTGGTCACACGTCCAGTCTGACGCGGCCGCCCGCCCGGCGCGCCCACGCGCCGGGCGTCCTCCTCCACGGGAGCTGCCGGCCCGGGACTGCGCTCACCAGTCGGTGAGCCTGGCGGCGGCCCCGTGCAGGGCGAGTTCCAGCACGACCGGGTCGTTGAGCCGCCCGGACCCGTCGGGCGGGACGAGCCAGCGCACGCCCCGGCTGCGCCGCGCGGGGTGCGGGACGACGATCCAGGTGCCGTCTCCCGCGGTGCGCACGCCGGTGCCGACCCAGCGGGCGGCGGTGCCGACGGGGACGAGGAAGCCGACGCTCTCGCCGCCGAAGTCGGTGAGGACCGGGCCGCAGGAGCGGCCGTCCAGGATCTCGAGGACGGGACGGCCGAGCCGGCCCGGCACCGAGAGGACGTCCCAGCGCCGGCCGGCGGGCAGCAGCATCAGGCCCAGTCCGGTGCGTTCCCACTGCTCCCGGAAGGCCTCCGGGTCGGGTGCCGCCTCGGCGAGCCAGTGCAGTCCGGTGCTCTCCATGGTCCTGTCCCCGTCTCTCAGCCCGCTACCGGTCGTAGCTGCTCATCGTGGCGCGACGGGAAACCGAGACCCGCCGTCACCGACAAGAGGCGGGCGGCGGGTCTCTCTTACACAGGTACCGGATCACGTGATCCGAACGGCTCAGCCACGGCTCAGCTGTCGAAGCCCAGCCCCATCCGGTCGAGGGTGCGCAGCCAGAGGTTGCGCCGGCCGCCGTGGTGGTCGGCGTAGTCGAGCGAGCGGGTGGTGATCTCGATCCCGGCCCAGCGGACCGGCTCGGGCGGGAACGGCAGCGGCTTGCTGCGCACCATCTCCAGTGAGGTGCGCTCCGTCCGGGCGCCCTCCAGCAGGTCGAGCATCACCTCGGCGCCGAACCGGGTGGCGCCGACGCCGAGCCCGGTGTAGCCGGTCGCGTAGGCGACCCGGCCCCGGTGGGCGGTGTCGAAGAACGCCGAGAACCGGCTGCAGGTGTCGATCGCGCCGCCCCAGGCATGGGTGAAGCGCAGCCCCTCCAGCTGGGGGAAGCAGCGGAAGAAGTTGTGGGCCAGGGTCCGGAAGGTCTCCGGCCGCTGGTCGTACTCGTGCCGGACGCGCCCGCCGTAGTGGTAGACCGCGTCGTAGCCGCCCCACAGGATCCGGTTGTCCGCGGAGAGCCGGAAGTAGTGGAACTTGTTGGCGCTGTCGCCGAGCCCCTGGCGGCCGCGCCAGCCGATCGCGGCGAGCTGCTCGGCGTTGAGCGGCTCGGTCATCAGCGCGTAGTCGTACACCGGTACGACGTACGGACGGACCCGCTTGACCAGGGACGGGAACACGTTGGTGCCGAGCGCGACGCGGCGGGCGAAGACCCGCCCGTACGGGGTGCGGACGGCCATGCCGCTGCCGTACTCGCGCAGGTCGAGGGCCCGGGTGTGCTCGAAGATCCGCACGCCCTGGCCCAGGCAGGCGTCCTTGAGGCCCCAGGCGAGCTTGGCGGGGTGGACCATCGCCACGCCCTCCTTGTCCCAGATCCCGCCGAGGAAGGTCGGCGAGTCGACCTCGGCGCGCAGCGCGTCGGCGTCGAGGACGGTGACGTCGAGACCGTACTCGGTGACGGCCTCGGCGATCTCGTGCAGTTCCTCGACCTGGTGGGGCTGGGTGGCGACGTCGATCTCGCCGGTGCGCTCCCACTCGGCGTCGATGCCGTACCGCTTGAGGGTGGCCTCGATGCCGTCCAGGTTGGCCGCGCCGAGGCGTTCCAGCTGGGCGAGTTCGCCGGGCCAGCGCTGGAGGCCGTTGCCGAAGCCGTGGGTCAGGCTGGCCGCGCAGAATCCGCCGTTGCGTCCGGACGCGGCCCATCCCACCTCGTTGCCCTCGACCAGGACGACGTCGAGCGAGGGGTCGCGTTCCTTGGCGATGAGCGCGGTCCAGAGGCCGGAGTAGCCGCCGCCGACGACCAGCAGGTCGCACTTGACGTCGCCGACCAGGGCGGACAGCGCCTCCGGCCGGCCCGGGTCCTCCAGCCAGAACGGGGTGGGCCTGGCGTCACTGAGTGCGCGGGCGGAGTCCATGCATTATCAGCCACTTTCTGCACATCGATGGTGGTGGTGGGGCCGCCTCCCGACGGTAGCCCGGGAGGCGGCCCGGGCGGTCAGGCCGTGGCCTTGCGGCGGTTGCCGAGCCACTGGCCGGCCACGGTGAGCCCGACGGCGGCGATGAACATCGCGGTGCCGATGACGTTCACCTGCACCGGGATGCCCCGCTGCGAGGCCCCCCAGACGAACATCGGGAAGGTGACCGTGGTCGGGCCCGAGTTGAACTGGGTGATGATGAAGTCGTCGAAGGAGAGCGCGAAGCTGAGCAGCGCGCCGGCGGCGATGCCGGGGGCGGCGAGCGGCAGGGTGACCCTCAGGAAGGTCTGGACGGGGGTGGCGTAGAGGTCCTGGGCGGCCTGTTCGAGCCTCGGGTCCATGCTCATCACGCGCGCCTTGACCGCCGTCACCACGAAGCTGAGGCAGAACATGATGTGCGCGATGAGGATGGTGGTGAAGCCGAAGGGGATGCGCATGTTGAGGAAGAGGGTGCCGAGCGAGGCGGCCATCACCACCTCGGGCATGGCCATCGGCAGGAAGATCATCGCGGTGGTGGCGGAGCGGCCTCGGAAGCGGTAGCGGGCCAGCGCGAAGGCGACCATGGTGCCGAGGACGGTGGCGCCGATGGTGGCGAGCACCGCGACCTGGAGGCTCAGCGAGAGCGACTGGCACATGTCGGCGACGCCGCAGGGGTCGGTCCAGGCGTCGGTGGAGAACTCGGACCACTCGTAGTTGAACTTGCCGACCGGCTTGTTGAACGAGAAGGCGAGGACCACCAGGTTGGGCAGCACCAGGTAGGCCAGGGCCAGCAGGCCGGCCAGCACCACCAGGCGGGCGCGGATCCATGTGAACACTCGGGACATCAGACCAGTTCCTCCGTCCCGGCCTTGCGCATGTAGACCGTCACCATGCCCAGGATCAGGGCCATCAGGATGAAGCTCAGCGCGGCCGCCGTGGGGTAGTCGAGCACGTTCAGGAACTGCTTCTGGATGCCGTTGCCGACCATCTGCTCGCTCGGCGAGCCCAGCAGCTGGGCGTTGATGTAGTCGCCGGACGCCGGGATGAAGGTGAGCAGCGTGCCCGCCACCACGCCGGGCAGCGAGATCGGGAACGTCACCTTGCGGAAGGTCGTGAACGGGCGGGCGTAGAGGTCGCCGGCCGCCTCGTGCAGGCGCGGGTCGATCCGCTCCAGCGAGGTGTACAGCGGCAGGATCATGAACGGCAGGAAGTTGTAGGTGAGGCCGCAGACCACGGCGAGCGGTGTGGCCAGCACCCGGTCGCCGGAGGTGAGGCCGATCGCGCTGGTGACGTCCAGGACGTGCAGCGTGTTGAGCACGCCGACCACCGGGCCGCCGTCCGAGAGGATCGTCTTCCAGGCCAGCGTCCGGATCAGGAAGCTGGTGAAGAACGGCGCGATCACCAGGATCAGGATGACGTTGCGCCAGCGCTTGCTCGCCTTGAAGGCGATCGTGTACGCGAGCGGGTAGCCGATGGCCAGGCACATCACGGTCGCGGTGGCGGCGTAGCCGAACGAGCGGACGAAGTGCCAGCGGTACTCGACCAGGGCGTCCCAGTAGGTGGCGAAGTGCCAGGTGACGCGGAACCCGTCCTCCAGCGAGCCGGTCTGCAGGGAGGTGGAGCCCTGGTAGACCATCGGCACCGCGAAGAAGACGACCAGCCAGGCGATGCCGGGCAGCAGCAGCCAGTACGGGGTGAGCCGGCGCTTCTGCTTCGGGGCGGCTCCGGGGAGCGGGCCGCCGTCGGGCGGTATCGCCTGCGGCGGTGCCGCCGGGGTGGTGGTGGTCATGCCGCCTCCTCCCCGGTGCCCGCGTCGATCGCCTGCGCGGCGTCCAGGGCGAAGGAGTGCGCCGGGTTCCAGTGCAGGACGACCGGTGCGCCGGGGACGATCCGGGCGTCGCGCTCCATGTTCTGCTCGAAGACGGTGACCTCCTGGCCGCCGTCGGTGCGCACCAGGTACTGGGTGGAGACGCCGATGAAGCTGGAGTCGACCACGGTTCCGGCCAGCCGGTTGCGGCCCTCGGCGACCTCGGCGGAGGTGTGCTCGATGGTGATCTTCTCCGGCCGCACGCCGAGGTGGACCTTCTTCGCCTCGGTGGCGCAGCGGGCCTTCGGGACGGCGAGCCGGATGCCGCCGGCGGTGAGCAGCAGGTCGTCGCCCTCGCTGCCGGTGACCTCGGCGGGCAGCAGGTTGGACTGGCCGAGGAAGTTGGCCACGAAGGTGGTGGCGGGGTTCTCGTAGAGGTCGGCGGGCGCGCCGAGTTGTTCGACCCGGCCGCCGTTCATCACCGCGATGGTGTCGGCCATGGTCATGGCCTCCTCCTGGTCGTGGGTGACGTGGACGAAGGTGATGCCGACCTCGGTCTGGATCCGCTTGAGCTCCAGCTGCATCTGGCGGCGGAGCTTGAGGTCGAGGGCGCCGAGCGGCTCGTCCAGGAGCAGGACCTGCGGGTGGTTGATCAGCGCGCGGGCGACGGCGACGCGCTGCTGCTGGCCGCCGGAGAGCTGGTGCGGCTTGCGCCGGGCGTACTGGCCGAGTTCGACCAGTTCCAGCATCTCGTCGACCTGCTTCTTGACGTCCTTGCGGCCGCGCCGGCGCAGGCCGAAGGCGACGTTCTCGAAGATGTCGAGGTGCGGGAAGAGCGCGTAGCTCTGGAAGACGGTGTTCACCGGCCGCTTGTACGGGGGGAGGGCGGTGACGTCCTGGCCGCCGATCAGGACGGTGCCGCTGGTGGGCTCCTCCAGTCCGGCGATCATCCGCAGGGTGGTGGTCTTGCCGCAGCCGGAGGCGCCGAGCAGGGCGAAGAAGGAGCCCTGCGGGACGGTCAGGTCGAGCGGGTGGACGGCGGTGAAGGAGCCGTAGGTCTTGCCGATGCCGGTGAGGCGGACGTCGCCGCCGGTGGCCGCCGAGCGCTGCTGCTCTGTCATGGGTGGTGGTGTCTCTCTGGTTTCTCTGCCGTCAGTGGGGGTCAGGCGCCGATGAGCTTGGAGAACTTCTCCTCGAAGCCGCTCTCCTCGGTCTCGGTGAGGCTCCGGAAGACGTGCGCCTTGGCCGCCATCTCGGGGGTGGGGACGACCAGCGGGTTGGCCGCGCTGTCCGGGGCGAGGGCGGCCAGTTCCTCCTGCATCCCGGTGACGGCGGAGACGTAGCCGATGCCCGCGACCAGCTGCGCCGCGATCTTGGGCTGATAGTAGAAGTCGATCAGCTTCTCGGCGTTGGCCTTGTGCTGTGCCTTGGCCGGGACGAGCATGTTGTCCGTCGCGGTGACGAAGCCCTTCTCCGGGATCACGAACTCGATGTCCGGGTTGTCGGCCCGCAACTGGATCAGGTCGCCGCCCCAGGCGACGCAGGCCGCGATGTCGCCGGAGGAGAGTTCCTGGCCGTAGTCGTTGCCGGTGAAGCGGCGGATCTGCTTGTTGTCCACGGCCTTCTGCAGCCGGGCGATCGCCGCGTCGTAGTCGTCGGCGGTGAACTTCGCCGGGTCCTTGCCCATGTCCAGCAGGGTCATTCCGACGGTGTCGCGCATCTCGGAGAGGAAGGTGACCCGGCCCTTGAGGTCCGGGTCCTCCAGCAGCTGCGCGATGCTGGTGACCTCCTTCCCCTTGGTGGCCTTCCTGTTGTAGGCGACCACCGTCTGGATGCCGGCCCACGGGTAGCTGTAGAGCCGGCCCGGGTCCCAGTCGGGAGCGCGGAAGCGGGACTCGATGGTGGTGATGGCGGTGGTGACGTTGGCCGGGTCGAGCTTCTGCGCCCAGCCGAGCCGGATCAGCCGGGCGGCCATCCAGTCGGTGAGCACCATCAGGTCCCGGCCGGTGTCCTGGCCGGCCGCGAGCTGCGGCTTGACCTTGCCGAAGAACTCGACGTTGTCGTTGACGTCCTCGGTGTACCTGACCTTGATCCCGGTCGCGGCGGTGAAGGCCTCCAGCGTGCCGTGCTTCTCCTTGTCCGCCTCGTCGGTGTCGACGTAGAGCGGCCAGTTGGAGAAGTTCACCTCCTTCTCGCTGTCCGAGAGGTCCTTGGCGGCGTTCGCGGTGGAGTCACCGGTTGCGGCAGTCTTCGCGGGCGGGATGCCGCAGGCCGCCAGGCTGCCCGCGCCGGCGGTGAGGGCGGCGGCGCGCAGCACGGTCCGCCGGCTGAGGGCGGCCCGGCCGCTGGTCAGACTGCGTTCCCAGGCCTTGCGGACCGGTTCCGACAGACCGTCGGTGAGCTCGTTGAACGCCATGGAACGGGCCTCCTGGGGAGAGGTCGGGGCGGTGGGGGGCGCCCCTGACTGAGGGTTATCTGTCTCCGAAGACGGTGCGGTGCCAGTCCTTGCGGGCGACCGCGGTGGTGTCGAACATGACGTGCTTGACCTGGGTGTACTCGTCCAGCGAGTACTGCGACATGTCCTTGCCGTAGCCGGAGGACTTGTAGCCGCCGTGCGGCATCTCGCTGATGATCGGGATGTGGTCGTTGACCCAGACGCAGCCGGCCGCGATCTCCCGGGTGGCCCGCAGCGAGCGGTGGATGTTGCTGGTCCAGGCCGAGGCGGCCAGGCCGTACGGGGTGTCGTTAGCCAGTCGCAGGCCCTCGTCGTCGCCGTCGAATGGCAGCACGACCAGCACCGGGCCGAAGATCTCGCCCTGGACGATCTCGCTGTCCTGGGCGGCGCCGGTGACCAGGGTGGGCGCGTAGTAGGCGCCGCGGGTGAGGTCGGTGCCGTCGTGGCCCTTCGCGGGGGCGTGGCCGCCGGTCACCACGGTCGCGTACGAGCGGGCGCGCTCGACGAAGCCGGCCACCCGGTCGCGGTGGGTGAAGGAGACCAGCGGGCCCAGGTCGGTCCGCGGGTTCAGCGGGTCGCCGAGCCGGATCGCGCCGTACAGCTCGGCGACGCCGGCCACGAAGGCCTCGTAGAGCGGGCGCTGCACATAGGCACGGGTCGCGGCGGTGCAGTCCTGGCCGCCGTTGATCAGGGAGGCGGCGACCGCGCCGTGCACGGCGGCGTCCAGGTCCGCGTCGTCGAAGACCACGAACGGGGCCTTGCCGCCGAGCTCCAGGTGGGTGCGCTTGACGCTCGCGGTGGCGAGTTCGGCGACCCGCCGGCCGACCGGGGTGGAGCCGGTGAAGGAGACCATCGCGACGTCCGGGTGGGAGACCAGGTGCTCGCCCGCGGTGCGCCCTGCGCCGGTGACGACGTTGACCACGCCGTCCGGGATGCCGGCCGCGGTGCAGGCCCGGGCGAACATCAGCGAGGTCAGCGGGGTCAGCTCGGCCGGCTTGAGGACGATGGTGTTGCCCGCCGCGATGGCCGGGAGGATCTTCCAGGCGGCCATCTGCAGCGGGTAGTTCCACGGCGAGATCGAACCGACCACGCCGATCGGCTCGCGCCGCACGTACGAGGTGTGGTCGCCGGAGTACTCGCCGGCCGCCTTGCCCTCCAGGCTGCGGGCGGCCCCGGCGAAGAAGGCGGTGTTGTCGATGGTGCCGGGGACGTCGAACTCGGTGGCGAGCTTGACCGGCTTGCCGGTCTGCGCGGTCTCCACCGCGGCGAGGTCGGCGGCGGCGTCGGTGAGGACGGCGGCCAGCCGGGTCAGCGCCTCGGAGCGGGCGCCCGGGGTGGCGCCGGCCCACTCGGGCAGCGCGGCCCGGGCGGCGGCCACGGCGGCGTCGACCTGCTCGGTGGAGGCCAGGGCGACCTGCTCGACGACGCTGCCGTCGGCCGGGTTGACGACCTGGAAGGGCTCGCCGCTCCCCCGGCTCTGCCGGCCCGCGATGTACTGCGCGCCTGCCCCGAAGTCGGTCAGGTCCATCTGGTTCCTCCAAGTGCCCGGTGGTTCGGCGGCCTGCGCGTCGACTGCCCGTACGGCCTGCCGATCGGCTGATCCCCGTCATGCTGCCCGTGCCGGCGGGCACGGGGCCCGTACCGGCGTCGTACGACTGGTCGAGTCGCCGCGCCCCGGGTACGGGGGAATCCGGTCCGGTTGATCACCGAGGAGCGCGATCCTGACAGCACTGCGTTACCTCGACAAGGGATTCCGCTGTTGCTTTCTGGTTACGCGACGGATTCCGGCGGTGATGTCGTGTTTCGCCACAGCCGACCCGCTGACCATGCCCGGTGCCGCCCGCGCGTGACAAGGGTCACTGCGACAAGCGCGGCGCAAAGGGCCTTACAGGGTGGAAGGGTTCGGGCAGGGCAACAGATCGTCGCCGCGAGGGATGATTTACCTGACACTCTGAACCCTGGAGGCCCGCGATGCTCCCCACCGTCGCCCGTGTGCTCGACCTGGAGGTGATGCGGCGCGGCCTCCCCCAGGTCGTCGCCGGCGCCGGCCATCTTGAGCGCCCGGTCCGCTGGGTCCACGTCAGCGAACTGCCCGACGTCGCCGGCGTGCTCCAGGGCGGCGAACTGGTGCTGACCACCGGCATCGCCCTGCCCGAGCACCGCGAGGGCCTGGCGCAGTACGTGCGCGAGCTGGACGAGGTGGGGGTGGCCGGACTGGTCATCGAGTTCGGAAGACGGTACTTCGACTCACTGCCGCGCGCCCTGGTGCACGCCGCCGAGCAGCGCGGCCTGCCGCTGATCGCACTCCGCCGCGAGCTGCGCTTCGTCGCCGTCACCGAGGCCGTGCACGCCCTGGTGGTCAACGCCCAACTGGAGCAGCTGCGCATCTCCGAGGCGGTCCACCAGGTCTTCAACGAGCTGGTGGTGGAGGGCGCCGAACCGGCCGAGGTGGTCCGCCAGGTGGCCCGGATGGCCGGCGGGCCCGTCGTCCTGGAGAACCTCGCCCACCAGGTGCTCGCGCACGACACCGCCGGCCGGCCCGAGACCGAGCTGCTGGAGGACTGGGAGCGCCGCTCGCGCGGGGTCCGCCCGGCCGGGCGGACCGGCCACGACCCGCGCAGCGGCTGGCTGGTGACCACCGTCGGAGCGCGCGGCCAGGACTGGGGCCGGCTCGTCCTGGTGCAGGACCCGGGGCCGCTGCCGGAGGGCGGCACCCACCCCCACACCATGCTGCTGGAGCGCGGGGCCTCCGCGCTGGCGCTCAACCGGCTGGTGGTCCGCGACCGGGAGAGCCTGGAGCGGCAGACCCACCGCACGCTGCTCTCCGGCATCCTGACCCACGCGCTGACCGTGTCCGAGGTGGCGCTGCGCGCCCAGGCGCTCGGCGTGCCGCTGGACGGCCGGCGGCTGGTCGGGGTGGTGCTGCGCCAGCGCCGCGGGCCGATCCCGGCCGCGCTGGAGGCGCAGGCCCGGCTGCGCGACTTCACCGAGCTGGCGGCGAGCGCCGTCCGCGTCTGCCGGCTCTCCGCCCTGGTCGGCGCGCTGGACGACGAGGGCGTGGGCGTACTGATCGCGCTCGGCACCCAGCAGGACGAGCACGCCGCGCTGGACGCCTTCGCCGCGGCGCTGCGCCGGCTGAACGCGGAGGCCCACCGGGACGCCGCGCCCGCCCCGGCCCCGGTGGTCGCCGTCGGCTCCTCGGTCGGCTCCGTCCGCGACGCCCGCCGCACCCTGCTGGAGGCCACCCAGGTCGCCGACGCCGCCCTGCACGACGCACCCGGCGGCCGGGCCGCCGCCTACTACCGGCTGCCCGACGTCCGGCTGCGCGGCCTGCTGCACCTGCTGCGTGACGACGCCCGGCTGCAGACCTACGTGGAGCGGGAGCTGGGCCCGCTGCTCGCCTACGACGCCGAGCACAACGCCCAGTTGGTGCAGATGCTGCGGATCTACCTGGAGCAGGGCCGGAACAAGTCCGCGGCGGCCGACGCCGCGCACCTGTCCCGGCCGTCCTTCTACGACCGGCTGCACAAGGTCGAGCGGATCCTCGGCGTCGACCTCGACCAGGTGGAGTCCTGCCTCTCCCTGCACGTCGCGCTGCTCGCCCTGGACGCGGTACGCAGGTGAGGGCCGGCCCCGGTGACGCGTCGCGGGGGCCGGACCCAGATGAGGCATCGCCGGGGGCCGGACCCCGGTGAGGCGTCGCCGAGGGTCAGACCCCGGTGATGCGCCCCCAGACCTTGTGCAGACCGGGCCGCTCGGCCGAGGTGACGTCGCGCATGGTGTGCAGCCGGGCCCGCATCTCCTCGGTCGGGAAGACCAGCGGGTGCTCCGCCAGCTCGGCCTTCTCCTTGTCCCCGCTGGCCGCCAGCACCTCGCGGGCGGCCGGCACCGGGCAGATGTACTGCACGGCGGCGGCCAGTTCGGCGGCCACCTCGGGCCGGTAGTAGTGGTCGATCAGCAGCTCGGCGTTCCGCTTGTGCCCGGCGCGGTTGGGGATCAGCAGGCTCTCCGCCCAGAGTTCGCCGCCCTCCTCCGGCACCACGAACGCGATGTCCGGGTTCTCCGCGGTGAGTTGGACGGCGTCGCCGGAGTACGCCTGGCAGGCCAGCGCGGCGCCGGAGGCCAGGTCGCTGGTGTAGTCGTTGCCGGTGAAGCGGCGGATGTGCCGGGCGTCGACCATCTTCTGCACCACGTCCATCGCCCGGTGCGCGTCGTCCTCGGTGAAGGCCGCGAGGTCGGCCCCGTGCGCGAGCATCAGCAGCCCGAGCGCCTCGTCCAGCCCGGCGAACAGGGTGACCCGGCCCTTGAGGTCGGGCGCCCAGAGGTCCGCGGTGGACTTGATCTCCCGGCCGAGCTCCTTGCGGTTGTAGGCGATGCCGGTGATCCCGGACTGCCACGGCACGCTGCGCCGGCGCCCGGGGTCGAACGCCGGGCCGGCCAGCTGCGGGTCCAACTGGGCCGTGACGTTGGGCAGGTTGGCCCGGTCCATGGTCTGCACCCAGCCGAGCGAGACGTACCGCCCGGCCATCCAGTCGCTGACCACCATCAGGTCGCGGCCGGGGTCGGTGCCCTGGGTGAGCACCGGGCCGATCTTGCCGAAGAACTCGTCGTTGTCGTTGATGTCCTCGGTGTAGGTGACCTTGATCCCGGTCCGCTCGGTGAACGCGTCGAGGGTGGGGCGCCCGCCCTCGTCGTCGGTGTCGATGTACTGCGTCCAGTTGGAGAAGGCCAGCCGCTGCTCGCGCTCCGAGCGGTCGGGGGCGGAGCGGCGGTCCTCGGCGACGTACGCGGACGGGATGCCGCAACCGGTCAGCGTGCCGAGGCCGAGCAGCCCGGCGGTGCCGAGCACGCTGCGGCGGGTCGGCCGACGGCGGCCGGCCGGGCGGCGGGTGAGGGTGGTGCTGGACATGGTGGGGCCTCCGGGGCATGGGACGGCCCCGGGCGCACGGGCAACCCGGGGCCGTCCTGTCGGTAGGTCAGACAGTGTGTGCGTCGGTGAGCGACAGCACCTCGTCGAGCACCGCGAGGCCGGCCTTGGCCTCCTCCTCGGTGACGGTGCACGGCGGGACGACGTGGAACCGGTTCATGTTGACGAACGGCCAGAGCCCGCGCTGCTTGCAGGCCGCGGCCAGCTCGGCCATCGGCGCGTTGGCCGCGCCGGCGGCGTTGTACGGCACCAGCGGCTCGCGGGTGGTGCGGTCCCTGACCAGGTCCAACGCCCAGAACACGCCGAGGCCGCGCACCTCGCCGATCGAGGGGTGGCGCTCGGCCAGCTCGCGCAGGCCGGGGCCGAGCACGTTCTCGCCGATGTGCTTCGCGTTCTCGACGATGCCCTCCTCCCCCATCACGTTGATGGTCGCGACGGCCGAGGCGCAGGCCAGCGGGTGGCCGGAGTAGGTGAGCCCGCCGGGGAACGGCCGCTCGGCGAAGGTCGCGGCGATCTCGGCGTTGATGGCCACGCCGCCCAGCGGGACGTAGCCCGAGTTGACGCCCTTGGCGAAGGTCATGAGGTCCGGCGTGACGCCCCAGTGATCGGCGGCGAACCAGGCGCCGGTGCGGCCGAACCCGGCCATCACCTCGTCCAGGATGAAGACGATCCCGTACCGGTCGCAGATCTCCCGCACCCCGGCCAGGTAGCCCTGCGGCGGGATCAGGATCCCGGCGGTGCCGACCACCGTCTCCAGGATGATCGCCGCGACGGTGCCCGGCCCCTCGAAGGCGATCATCTCCTCCAGGTGCCGCAGCGCGCGCTCGCACTCCTGCGCCTCGTTCTCGGCGTGGAACGGGGAACGGTAGGCGTACGGGCCCCAGAAATGGACCACACCGGAGACGCCGGTCTCGTTGGCCCAGCGGCGCGGGTCACCGGTGAGGGCGATCGCGTTGGCGGTGGCGCCGTGGTACGAGCGGTAGGTCGACATGATCTTCTGCCGGCCGGTGTGCAGCCGGGCCATCCGGATGGCGTTCTCGACGGCCTCGGCGCCACCGTTGGTGAAGAAGATCTTGTCCAGGTCGCCGGGGGTGCGCTCGGCGATCAGCCGCGCCGCCTCGCTGCGGGCCTCGACGGCGAAGCCGGGCGCGATGGTGCAGAGCTTCGCGGCCTGCTCCTGGATCGCCGCGACCACCTTCGGGTGCTGGTGCCCGATGTTGGTGTTCACCAGCTGCGAGGAGAAGTCCAGGTAGCGGTTGCCCTCGTAGTCCCAGAAGTAGGAGCCCTCGGCGCCGGCCACCGCGAGGGGGTCGATCAGTGCCTGGGCGGACCACGAGTGGAAGACGTGCGCGCGGTCGGCGGCCTTGACGGCCTGGCCGGCAGCTGAGTCAGCGGTGGGGATGCTCATGCGGTAAGGCTAGGGAGTCACGGCCGTGAAATGCAGGTTCATCTTGTCAGGCGGTCACGCGAACGGCCGACAGGGTGACAAGACACAGGGCCCGGGTCACAGAGACCCGGGCCCATTGTCAGATCACACGATCACTCAGAACGCGGCTCGGCGCGCGGCTCAGAACGCGGCTCGGACCGCCGTGCGGATCCTGTTCAGATCGCCGTCATGACGTGCTTCACGCGGGTGTAGTCCTCGAAGCCGTAGGAGGAGAGGTCCTTGCCGTAGCCGGACTTCTTGAAGCCACCGTGCGGCATCTCGGCGACCAGCGGGATGTGGGTGTTGATCCAGACGCAGCCGAAGTCCAGCCGGCGCGACATCCGCATCGCCCGGGCGTGGTCCTTGGTCCACACCGAGGAGGCCAGCGCGTACTCCACGCCGTTGGCGTAGTCGACGGCCTGGTCCTCGTCGGAGAACTTCTGCACGGTGATGACCGGGCCGAAGACCTCGTTCTGGATGATCTCGTCGTCCTGGTTCAGGCCGGAGACGACGGTCGGGGCGTAGAAGTAGCCCTTGTCGCCGACCCGGTGGCCACCGGCCTCGACCTTGGCGTGCGCGGGCAGGCGCTCGATGAAGCCGGTGACCTGCTGCAGCTGGTTGGCGTTGTTCAGCGGGCCGTAGAGCACGTCCTCGTCGTCCACGCCACCGGTCTTGGTCTCGGCCGCGGCCTTGGCCAGCGCCTCGACGAAGGCGTCGTGGATCGACTCGTGCACCAGCACGCGGGTGGCGGCGGTGCAGTC
This sequence comes from Kitasatospora sp. NPDC032757, assembly GCF_055579305.1. NCBI lineage: Bacteria > Bacillati > Actinomycetota > Actinomycetes > Kitasatosporales > Streptomycetaceae > Kitasatospora > Kitasatospora sp. NPDC032757. The sequence continues at coordinate 18,521 of NZ_JBVINN010000036.1, forward strand.
CTGGCCCGCGTTGAAGAAGCCGGCCACCGAGATGCCCTCGACCGCCTCGGCGATGTCGGCGTCCTGGAAGACCACGACCGGGGCCTTGCCGCCCAGCTCCAGGTGGACGCGCTTGACGTCCTTGGAGGCGGACTCGGCGACCGAGATGCCGGCGCGCACCGAGCCGGTGATGGAGGCCATCGCCGGGGTGGGGTGCTCGACCATGGCCTTGCCGGTCTCGCGGTCGCCGCAGATCACGTTGAAGACGCCGGCCGGCAGGTCCAGCTCCTTGAGCACGCCGCCGATGATCTCGGCGAGCAGCACGGTGGAGGCCGGGGTGGTGTCGGAGGGCTTCAGCACGACGGTGTTGCCGGCGGCGATGGCCGGGGCGAACTTCCAGACGGCCATCATCATCGGGTAGTTCCACGGCGCGACCTGGGCGCAGACGCCGACCGGCTCGCGGCGGATGATCGAGGTCATCCCGTCCATGTACTCACCGGCGGCCTTGCCCTCCAGCAGGCGCGCGGCGCCGGCGAAGAAGCGGATCTGGTCCACCATCGGGCCGATCTCCTCGGAGAGGGTCAGCGCGCGGGGCTTGCCGGTGTTGCGCACCTCGACGTCGACGATCTCGTCGGCACGCGCCTCGACCGCGTCCGCAATCTTGAGGAGCAGCTTCTGCCGGGTGCTCGGGGTGGCGTCGCGCCAGACCGGGAAGGCCGCGGCGGCGGAGGCCATGGCGGCGTCGACGTCGGAGGCGCCCGAGAGCGGGGACGTCGCGTAGACCTCGCCGGTGGTGGGGTCCACGATGTCGAGCGTGCGGCCGTCCGCCGCATCGACGAACTCACCGTTGATGTAGTTGCGCAGCGTGCGAAGGTCGCTCACGGGTCTCTCCTCGGTCTGGGCCTGCGGCGTTGCAGATTCCGGCGCCATGGTACGTCGGCGGGTCCGCCGGACGAAGGGTGCCGAGTGGCCGGGCCGGAAGCGGCACGGTCCACTGGTTGGGGGTACGCCCGCTGCGCTGCGAAGCTGCGCGCGTACCGGGCCAGGGTAGCCGCACGGCTGCGGTTATCGACAGGCCAACTCGGATATCACGATGAAATCCGCATGGGATTTCCAAGATCACGACGAAATCAGCAGCTACCGCGCTTGCGAACGCAGGGACGATCAGGCACAGTTGCGGCGTGGCCAACCGCGACCGGAACGCCAGCGTTCCCCTCGACGCCGCCTCCAAGGCGATCATCGAGCAGCTCCAGGAGGACGGGCGCCGCCCGTACGCCGCCATCGGCAAGGCCGTCGGCCTGTCCGAGGCAGCCGTACGGCAGCGCGTCCAGAAGCTGCTCGACCAGGGCGTGATGCAGATCGTCGCCGTCACGGACCCGCTCACCGTCGGCTTCACCCGCCAGGCGATGGTCGGAATCCGGGTGGAGGGCGACATCGAGCCCGTCGCCGACGCGCTGGCCGCCCTCGACGAGGTCGACTACGTCGTCTGCACCGCAGGCTCGTTCGATCTCCTGGCCGAACTGGTCTGCGAGGACGACGAGCACCTGCTCGAACTGATCAACAAGCGCATCCGCGCGCTTCCCGGCGTGCGGAGCACCGAGAGCTTCGTTTACCTGAAGCTCCGGAAACAGACCTACACCTGGGGCACCCGATGACAGCCGACCCGGCGCAGAAGGACCTTTCCAAGACCGCCTACGACCACCTGTGGATGCACTTCACCCGCATGTCGTCGTACGAGAACTCCCCCGTGCCGACGATCGTCAAGGGCGAAGGCACCTACGTCTGGGACGACAAGGGACGCAAGTACCTCGACGGCCTCGCCGGCCTGTTCGTCGTCCAGGCCGGCCACGGCCGCGAGGAGCTGGCCGAGGCCGCTGCCAAGCAGGCCAAGGAGCTCGCCTTCTTCCCGGTGTGGAGCTACGCCCACCCGAAGGCCGTCGAGCTGGCCGAGCGCCTGGCCAACTACGCCCCGGGCGACCTGAACAAGGTCTTCTTCTCCACCGGTGGTGGCGAGGCCGTGGAGACCGCCTGGAAGCTCGCCAAGCAGTACTTCAAGCTGACCGGCAAGCCGACCAAGTACAAGGTCATCTCGCGCGCCGTCGCCTACCACGGCACCCCCCAGGGCGCCCTGTCGATCACCGGCCTGCCGGGCCTGAAGGCCCCGTTCGAGCCGCTGGTGCCGGGCACCCACAAGGCCCCGAACACCAACATCTACCGCGCCCCGGCCTTCCTCGAGGGCCCCGACGGCACGGTCGACCCCGAGGCCTACGGCCGCTGGTGCGCCGACGAGATCGAGGTGGCCATCCTCAACGAGGGCGCCGAGACCGTCGCCGCCGTCTTCGTCGAGCCGGTGCAGAACGCCGGTGGCTGCTTCCCGCCGCCGCCCGGGTACTTCCAGCGCCTGCGCGAGATCTGCGACCGCCACGACGTGCTGCTGGTCTCGGACGAGGTCATCTGCGCCTTCGGCCGCCTGGGCACCATGTTCGGCGCCGACAAGTTCGGCTACCAGCCCGACATGATCACCTGCGCCAAGGGCATGACCTCGGGCTACTCCCCGATCGGCGCCACGATCATCTCGGACCGCCTCGCCGAGCCGTTCTACAAGGGTGACAACACCTTCCTGCACGGCTACACCTTCGGTGGCCACCCGGTCTCCTCCGCGGTGGCGCTGGCCAACCTCGACATCTTCGAGCGCGAGGGCCTGAACCAGCGCGTGCTGGACAACGAGGCGAACTTCCTCGGCACCCTGAACAAGCTGCGCGACCTGCCGATCGTCGGCGACGTCCGCGGCAACGGGTACTTCTACGGCATCGAGCTCGTGAAGGACAAGGTCACCAAGGAGTCGTTCAACGACGACGAGGTCGAGCGCGTGCTCTACGGCTTCCTGTCGAAGGCGCTCTTCGACAACGGCCTGTACTGCCGCGCCGACGACCGTGGCGACCCGGTCATCCAGCTGGCCCCGCCGCTGATCTCCGACCAGTCGACCTTCGACGAGATCGAGCAGATCCTGCGGGTCAGCCTCACCGACGCGTGGGCGAAGATCTGACGACCTGATCTTTCTTCCTCACCCTCCGCCGAAGGGCGGTCCCGCTTCCCGCGGGGCCGCCCTTCGGTGTTTCCTGCGCGACGGTCACCGAGTTCCGGCGAGCGGCCGTCCGCAGCCAGCGGGCTGCCGTCCATTTCCGGCGTGCGGCCGTCCCACCTCCACCGGCCAGCCGTCCATTTCCGGCGGGCTCCCGCACGTTTTCCGCCGGGATCCCGCATCGAAGACGAACCAAACACGCCTGATTGCGGGTGATTTGCCCCTGATGGGCCAGTGCGCCGCAACCGCGCCACGGCCCGATCGTTCTAATCTGACGACTGTCATATCCCTGCAGCCACCCAGGATGGAACCTCATGTCAGCGGCCCCGCCTGACAACGACGTGCTGTGGGCCCGGGGGATCGTCAAGTCCCATCACGGCACCCCCGCCCTGCGCGGTATCTCGCTCGGCGTCCGGGAGGGCGAGGTACTGGCCGTCACCGGCCCGCGCGGCTCCGGAAAGAGCACGCTGCTCGGCTGTCTCTCCGCCCTCCTCCCGGTCGACGAGGGCGAGGTCTGGTTCAACAGCGCCCCCGTCCACACCCTCGGCCGGGCCGGCCGCGAACGGCTGCGCCGCGACCGCTTCGGCTTCGTCGGCTCCGAACCGCACCTGGTGCCCGAGCTGACCGCCCGGGAGAACGTCGCCCTGCCGCTGCTGCTGGCCGGCGCCGGCAACAAGGCCGCGTACACCGCCGCCGACGAGTGGCTGGAACGCCTCGACGTCGGCGACATCGCCCGGATCCGGCCCGACCGGCTGATCCAGAGCCAGCGCCAGCGGATCGCCGTCGCCCGGGCGCTCGCCCCGCTGCCCCCGGTGGTCTTCGCCGACGACCCGACCGCCCCGCTCCACCGCGAGGCCGCCGATCAGGTCCTGCGGATACTGACCAGCGCGGCCCGCTCGCACCAGCTCACCCTCGTCCTGGCCACCCACGACCCCGAGCTCGTCCGGTTCGCGGACCGCGCCGTCGCCCTCGTCGACGGACGGCTGGCCGCCCCCGCCGCACCCGTCCCGCGCACCACCGCCGGATTCACCGGGACGGCCGGGACCACCGCCGCGCCGGGAGCCACCGGGGCGTCCGCCGTATCGGCCACGCGCCGCTGACGCCGCCCCGCCGCTGAAAGAGTCGACGTGTTCTATCTCCGTCTGGCCCGGGGCTACCGGGTGACCGACCTCGGCCGCTGGCTGCTCACCGCAGTGGCCGGCGCCGTCGTCACCGCCTTCCTGCTGCGGGCCCTCGGCCGGGCGATGAGCGACCCGCCGGGCGGCGGCGACACCCTCGCCCGCCTGCTCTGGTGCCTGCCCCCGCTGGCCGCGGTCGCCTGGTTCGCCGCCGTTGCCGCCCGCGCGGTGCCCGCCCAGCGGCCCGAGCGGATCACCGGCCTCACCGCCGCCGGGGCCGGTTCGGCCCGGATCCGGGCCCTGATCGCCGGCGAGGTCGCACTCGCCTGCACCCTCGGCTCCGTGCTGACCCTGCTGCTCTTCCTGGTCCTGCGCAACGACATCGCCGGGCCCTCGCTCGCCGCCGACCTCGGCATGGGGGTGAAGCTGCCGGCCGCCGCGCCGGTCACCCTGCTCGCCCTGGTACCGCTCACCGCCGGGATCGCCGCCGCAGGCGCGGTGCCACTCGCCGAGACCCTGCCCGGCCGGCCGCGGCCGGTCCGGACCGGCTTCGGCCCGGCGCGGATCGCACTGCCGGTCGGCCTGGCCGTGATCGGCCTCGCACTGGAGCTGATCGCCCTGCGGCCCGGCGCCGCCGTCGACGGCCGCCCGATCCACCTGCCGGCCGGTCTCGGCACCACCAGCACCGCCGCCCTCGGCGGCTGGGCCGCGAGCGCCCTCGGCCTCGCCCTGCTGACCGGTCCGCTGCTCTCCTGGGCCGGCCGGCTGCTCTCGCTCGGCCGGCCGACCCCGCTGCGGCTGCTGGCCGGGCGGGGCCTGACCACCCAGGCCCGCCGGCTCGGGCCCCCGCTGGCCGTGCTCGCCCTGGCGCTCGCGCTGGTGCTCACGACCATCCGCTACTGGATCGGCACGCCCGACAGTGCCGACGCCCTGCCGGCGATCGAGGCCGGCCTGGTGCTCGGCTGCACGGCGGCCGCCGTGGCGGCCCGGCTGGCCGAGCTGCGCACCGCCCGTCAGGACGTCGCCGACGCCCTGCTGCGGCTCGGTGCCTCACCCCGGCTGCTGGCCGGGGCGGTGGCGCTGCGGACGCTCGCGGCCGGCACCGTCCTGCTGGTCACCGGCGGGCTCACCGCCGTCCTGGCGGCCGCCGGGCTGCGCTGAGCTGCCGCCCCCGGGGCTTTGCCGGTCGGCTGCTGCTGGCTCCCGTGGCTCCGCGGCCGGCGGCACGCGTCTCCCGGGGCGCCGCGGCCGGCCGCCGCCTCCCGGGCCTCGTCAGCCCGCCGCGGCGAGCTGGCCGCAGGCGCCGTCGATCTCCTGGCCGCGGGTGTCCCGGACGGTCGTCGGCACACCGTGGGACTGGAGCCGGCGGACGAACTCACGCTCGTCCTCGGGCCGGGAGGCCGTCCACTTGGAGCCCGGAGTCGGGTTCAGCGGGATCAGGTTGACGTGCACCCGGTGATTCTTGATCAGCCGCCCGAGCAGGTCCGCCCGCCACGCCTGGTCGTTGATGTCCTTGATCAGCGCGTACTCGATGGAGATCCGGCGGCCGGACTTCTCCGCGTAGTTCCAGGCCGCGTCGAGCACCTCGGCCACCTTCCACCGGGTGTTCACCGGCACCAGCTCGTCACGCAGCTCGTCGTCCGGGGCGTGCAGCGACAGCGCGAGCCGGCAGGACAGGCCCTCGTCGGCGAGCCGGTTCATGGCCGGGACGAGGCCGACGGTGGAGACGGTGATGCCGCGCTGGGAGAGGCCGAAGCCGTCCGGCGCCGGGTCGGTGAGGCGGCGGATCGAGGCCAGCACCCGGTTGTAGTTGGCCAGCGGCTCGCCCATGCCCATGAAGACCACGTTGGACAGGCGCGCCTCGCCGCCCGGGATCTCGCCGGCCTTGAGCGCGCGCATCCCGGCGGCGATCTGCTCGACGATCTCCGCGGTGGAGAGGTTGCGGGTCAGCCCGGCCTGGCCGGTCGCGCAGAAGGGGCAGTTCATGCCGCAGCCGGCCTGCGAGCTGATGCACATCGTGACCCGGTCCGGGTAACGCATCAGCACCGACTCGACCAGCGTGCCGTCGAACAGCTTCCAGAGCGTCTTGCGGGTGGTGTCGTCGTCGCACGAGACGTGGCGGACGACCGACATCAGATCGGGCAGCAGGCTCTCGGTGAGCTTCTCCCGGCTGGCGGCGGGGATGTCCGTCCAGGCCGCCGGGTCGTTCGACATCCGGCCGAAGTAGTGGTTGGAGAGCTGCTTCGCGCGGAACGGCTGCTCGCCCAGCTCGGCGACGGCCTCCTTGCGCTCGGCGGGGCTCAGGTCGGCGAGGTGTCGCGGGGGCTTGGCGCCACGCGGCGCGACAAAGGTCAGTTCTCCGGGCTTAGGCATGGTTCATCCAGTGTCGCAGACCGCCAGAGCGGACCCGTCTCCCCCTTGGGGAGCAACCGTCGCCCCTGGGCGCCGTCTGTCATCGTTGGGTGTCCTCAGACGGCCCACGGACGGCCCCCGTTACTCACCCGGACTCGCTGCTTGCCGATGAGTCTTCGTCGCCCCCCATAGCGGCAATAAGGCGATTCCTAGCTTGCTCAAGGCGACCGGCGTAGTCCGGCATGAAGATCTCAGGCAGCGCCTTCTCAAGAGGCCCGGAGATCGAATACACGGCGGACCACACCGCCTTGTCCGGCACGATTGCGTCCAGCCGGTCGGACTTGATCATCACTTCAAACAGCCAGTCAGACAGCACGAACGCCTGATCGCGGGTGAGGCTGATGGTCACCGGTTCCTCGTTCACCTCGGCACCGTACCGCGCGGAGGCAGAGTGATCTCGGCCAATACGGCAGCGAGCGGCCGAAGCCACGCTGGAGCACCTGCGGGCCTTGACCGGGCGGTGAGGCCAGGAGCTGCCCTGAACGGGGCACGGTGCCACCGGCTGCCGCCTACCGGCTCCCGGCCTCGGCCTCGGCCTCGTACGTCCGGCTCTGGCCGGTTCCTCGGTACTCCGACACGGGATGGGCTCGGCCCCGGGCCGCATACGGGCGGTGTGCGCTATCAGGCCATGGCCGGCCTGGGAGCCGGGTGTGGGCTCCGGCAGGGCGCGATCATCGGTCTCGCCGACCCGGCCCTGACGCTCCGGGTCTGTGCCCACCTCATGCCGAACAGCCAGGACCGCGCCCGGAGGGCCGTGGACCGGCTGTTCCTGCCGGGCGAACCGACCGCCTGACGGCCCAGGGACGGCCCAGCGCATGAACGAAGGCCCCCCTACCGGCGGCAAATCCGCTGGTAGGGGGCCCTTCGTTGCGTCACCCGTCAGTGTTCTCCGGCTTGGGCCTGGTTCATCCAATGTCGCGGACGCCGCGGGGTGCGCAGACGGCACAGGGCCCCGGACGCCTGGCGTCCGGGGCCCCGCTCGTACCGGTCCGACCGGTTGCGGTCGGTCAGCTGCCGACGAAGGCCGCCAGCAGCAGCCAGACCACCGGGGCGGTCGGCAGGAGCGAGTCCAGCCGGTCCATGATTCCGCCGTGACCGGGCAGCAGCGTGCCCATGTCCTTGATGCCGAGGTCCCGCTTGATCATCGACTCGCCCAGGTCGCCCAGGGTCGCCACGACCGCCGCACAGCCGCCCAGGATCAGGCCCTGCCACCAGCTTCCGTCGTCGATGATCAGCTGCATCAGCAGCGCACCCGCCAGCATCGACAGGCCGATGCCGCCGGCCAGGCCCTCGCGGGTCTTGCCCGGGCTGATCGTCGGGGCCAGCTTGGTCCTGCCGAACTTGTAGCCCACCGCGTAGGCGCCGGTGTCGCTGCAGACGGTGACGATCAGGAACAGCACGATCCGCTGCGGGCCGTCGTCGGCCGCCAGCATCAGCGCCACGAAGGTGGCCAGGAACGGCACGTAGAAGGCGGTGAAGATGCCGGCCGTTATGTCGCGCAGGTAGTTCTCCGGCGGCTCGGCCATCCGCCAGACCATCACCGCCAGCCCGGTCAGGGCCAGCGATGCCGCCGCCCACTGCACCCCGGACCAGTAGCCGGTGGCGATCATCGCGATGCCGCCCGCGACCAGCGGGATCAGGGGCGCCTTGATCTGCTTGCGCTCGGACAGCCGGCTGGTCAGCTCCCAGACGCCGACGGACACCGCCGCCATCACCACGACCAGGAACAGCGCCTTGACGACGAACAACGAGGCGATGATCACCGCGCCGAGGCCGACCCCCACGCCTATCGCGGCCTGGAGGTTGCGACCACCGCGCTGCTTGCGCGGCTGCGGCTGCGGGTCGGGCTGGGCCACGGGTGTCTCCTGCCCTGGGGGGAACGACGGCACAGGGTGGGGCTGCCCGGCCGCCGGGTGGCTCTGCGGCGGCGCGGGGTACGCCGAGGCCCCCGGGTGCGGCGGCTGACCGCCGTGGCCGGGGGTGGGGGCGACGTCGTCGGTGATCGCGCGCAGCACGACCGTCTCCGCCGCACCCGGCACCGCCGTCCGGGGCTGCTCGTCCCGGAACAGCGGGCCGCTCAGCCGCCCGGCCTCCCGGGCCGGCCCCTCGGCGGGGTCTGGCCCTGGGTCGGCCGGTACGGGAGGCATGACCTGAGTCTCCTCCGCGTCGCCGCCCCAGTACACCGGAGGCTGCTGCGAGTGACCCGTTCGGTGGCCGGGGTCACCCGCAGCGGCGCCCGGGCCGGCCGGCTGCTGCGGCTGCCGGTGTTGCAGCTGCTGCGCGGGCCGGTGCTGCCCGGGCTGCGGCTGGTACTGCGGGGGCTGCTCCGGCCCGGCCGGCTGCGGAGCCGGCGCGGGCCGGTACGGGGGGTGCGGCTGGTACTGCGGGTACTGCTGGTCGGATGGGCCCCAGTAGCCAGGGGCGTCAGGGGCGTCGTTCATCAGACTTCGAGCAGCTCGGCTTCCTTGTGCTTCAGCAGCTCGTCGACGCCGGCCACGTACTTGGCCGTCGTGTCGTCGAGCTCCTTCTCCGCGCGGCGGCCCTCGTCCTCGCCGATCTCGCCGTCCTTGACCAGCTTGTCGATGGCGTCCTTGGCCTTGCGGCGCACGGAGCGGATCGAGACCTTGGCGTCCTCGCCCTTGCCGCGGGCGACCTTGATGTACTCGCGGCGGCGCTCCTCGGTGAGCTCGGGGAGCACCACCCGGATGATGGAACCGTCGTTGCTCGGGTTGACGCCCAGGTCGGAGTCGCGGATCGCCTGCTCGATGGCCTTCAGCGCGGTCTTGTCGAACGGCGCGACGACCGCCATCCGCGGCTCCGGCACGGAGAAGGACGCCAGCTGGTTGATCGGCGTCACGGCGCCGTAGTACTCGGCCACGATCTTGGCGAACATCGCCGGGTGGGCACGGCCGGTGCGGATGGCGGCGAAGTCGTTCTTGGCGACCTCGACGGCCTTCTCCATCTTCTCCTCGGCCTCGAGGAGGGTCTCTTCGATCACTGTGTACTCCCTGTCCGGTTCATCTGCTGGTGTCCCGACCGGTGTCGGCGTCGAAGCCGGTCGCGGTGTGGAGGGAACCGGTCACGGTGCCGGCGCCCTCCCGTACGGCTGACTGCTGCTCAGGCCCGGACAGAATCCTGGCTGATGAGTGTGCCGATCTTCTCACTCTTCACCGCACGCGCGATATTGCCCTCCGCCAGCAGCTCGAAGACGAGCATCGGGAGGTTGTTGTCCTTGCACAGCGTGATCGCGGTGAGGTCGGCGACCTTGAGGTCGCGGGCGATGACCTCGGAGTACTCCAGCGCGTCGAACTTGACCGCGTCCGGGTTGGTCCGGGGGTCGGAGTCGTAGACGCCGTCCACGCCGTTCTTGCCCATCAGCAGGACGTCGGCGTGGATCTCCAGGGCTCGCTGGACGGCCGTGGTGTCGGTGGAGAAGTAGGGCATGCCCATCCCCGCGCCGAAGATCACGACACGGCCCTTCTCCAGGTGCCGGACGGCGCGCAGCGGCAGGTACGGCTCGGCGACCTGGCCCATGGTGATGGCCGTCTGTACCCGGGTCTCGATGCCTTCCTTGACCAGGAAGTCCTGCAGGGCGAGGCAGTTCATCACGGTGCCGAGCATGCCCATGTAGTCGGATCGGGCCCGGTCCATGCCGCGGACCTGCAGCTCGGCGCCGCGGAAGAAGTTGCCACCGCCGATGACCACTGCCACCTCGGTACCGGCGCGGACGACGGTGGCGATCTCACGGGCGATCGCGTGCACGACGTCCGGGTCGACGCCGAGCCCGCCGCCACCGGCGAAGGCCTCACCGGACAGCTTCAGCAGCACCCGGCGGCGCGAGCCGCCCTGGGGGTCCTGCGCGGTCTCCTGCGTCTCCTGCATGGACTTCTCCTTCTACACCTACTGGTTCACAGACGCTGGGGTGCGGATCCCAGGCCTGCGCGTACACGCGAGGAGGCCACTGCCGCGGGAACCGGTTCGGTGTCCTGCACGGCAATGGCCTCCTCGTCGTTCATGGTGCCGACGCGGCCCGCCCGTAGACGGATGACGCTGGGGTGAGCCCGTTCGGCGCGTCCCTCCCGCCCTGCTCAGCGGGCGGGGGCGGTTCCCAGCCTAAGCGTGCCGGGAGTCCGGTGGAACGTGGCTCAGGCGCCGACGCGGAAGCGGGCGAAGCGCTTGAGGGCGACGCCGTTCTCCTCGAGGACCTTGGCAACGGTCTTCTTGTTGTCCTTCGCGAAGGCCTGCTCCAGGACGGAGTTCTCCTTCACGAAGCCGGTGACGCGACCCTCGACGATCTTCGAGAGGGCGGCCTCCGGCTTGCCCTCCTCGCGAGCGGTGGCCTCGGCGACGCGGCGCTCGTTCTCGATGTCCTCGGCCGGGATGTCCTCGCGGGAGAGGTACTTCGGCGCGAAGGCGGCGATGTGCTGCGCAACGTCCTTGGCGACGTCGGCGTTCTCCTTGTCCAGCTCGACCAGGACGCCGACGGCCGGCGGCAGGTCGGGGCTGGTCTTGTGGAGGTAGACCGCGACGAAGCCGTCACCGTCGAACTGGGCGAAGCGACGGAAGACGATCTTCTCGCCCAGGGTCGCGTTGGCCTCGTCCACGAACTGCTGGACGGTCTTGCCGGCCTCGATCTCGGAAGCCAGGGCGGCGTCCAGGTCGGCCGGGGCGCTGCTGGCGACGTGGGCGGCGATCGCGTCGGCGACCTTGACGAAGTTGTCACCCTTGGCGACGAAGTCGGTCTCGCAGTTCAGCTCGACCAGAACGCCGGACTTCTTGTCCTCGGCGATCAGCGCGGCAACGGCGCCGTTGGAGGCGTCGCGGCCCTCGCGCTTGGCAACGCCCTTCTGGCCCTTGATGCGCAGGAGCTCGACGGCCTTCTGGACGTCGCCCTCGGCCTCGTCAAGGGCCTTCTTGCAGTCCATCATGCCGGCGCCGGTGAGCTCACGGAGCTTCTTGACGTCCGCGGCGGTGAAGTTCGCCATGGTGTGAATCTCTTCTCGCGTCTCGCGTGTCTGCGTGGGGTTGCGCCGGGACCGCTGGTTCGGTCCAGGCACGGGAGAGAGGGGCACCGACCGGTGTCGTACCGGTGGGCGCCCCTCACCCTTGGTACGTCAGGCCTGCTCGGCCGGAGCCTCGGCAGCGGGGGCCTCGGCGGCCGGAGCCTCGGCAGCGGGGGCCTCGGCGGCCGGAGCCTCGGCGGCGGGGGCCTCGGCGGCGGCGGGGGCCTCCTCGGCCTTCTTCTCGCCCTCGAGGATGTCCTTCTCCCAGTCGGCCAGCGGCTGGTCGGCGCCCGGCTCGGCCTTGACGTCGCCCTTGGCGACACCGGCGCGGGACTTGAGGCCCTCGGCGACGGCGTCGGCGATCACACGGGTCAGCAGGGTGACGGAGCGGATCGCGTCGTCGTTGCCCGGGATCTTGTAGTCGACCTCGTCGGGGTCACAGTTGGTGTCGAGGATGGCGACGACCGGAATGTTGAGCTTCCGGGCCTCACCGACCGCGATGTGCTCCTTCTTGGTGTCCACGATCCAGACAGCGCTGGGAACGCGCTGCATGTCACGGATACCGCCGAGGGTCTTCTCCAGCTTGTCGTGCTCGCGCTGGAGGACCAGGAGCTCCTTCTTGGTCAGGCCGGAGCCGGCCACGTCCGAGAAGTCCAGCTCGCCGAGCTCCTTGAGGCGCTGCAGACGCTTGTAGACGGTCGAGAAGTTGGTCAGCATGCCGCCGAGCCAGCGCTGGTTCACGTAGGGCATGCCCACGCGGGTGGCCTGCTCGGCGATGGCCTCCTGGGCCTGCTTCTTCGTGCCGACGAAGAGGACGCTGCCGCCGTGGGCAACGGTCTCCTTGATGAACTCGAAGGCGCGGTCGATGTAGTTCAGCGACTGCAGGAGGTCGATGATGTAGATGCCGTTGCGCTCGGTAATGATGAAGCGCTTCATCTTCGGGTTCCAGCGACGGGTCTGGTGACCGAAGTGGACGCCGCTCTCCAGCAGCTCCCGCATCGTGACGACGGCCATAGCCGTACTCCTAAGGTGTTGCGCCCGGCTCCGCGCAGCCGATGTCGTGGTGCGCACGGTGGCGCTCCCCGCTCGCGTCTGCGTACGGCCGGGTCAGGCTCGGTTTTGTCCGTGGCAGCCAGGTGACAGCCACGCCTGACGCCCCGAACGTGCCGAGCCGCTTCGGCCCGAGCGGTCCGGAGACCGGTACGGGCTCGGCGGACCGAGCGGCACTCGCACCTGGCGGGGGCGGCGGCTGAGCCACATCCGTCCACCGGTGGCGGGGCGTGCGAAGTCGACCCGGCGGACCGGGTCGCGTGTGAAGTGTACGGGAAGCGCCGAGCGACGGGCGACTCCAGCGGGGTGGAGGGGTGAGCGGAGGGCGCGCGGGCGGGGCGGAGTGGGTGGGCGCCGTGGGTGTGGGGCGGGCGGGGCGGAGTGGGTGCGTGGGTGGAGTGGGGTGGGTACCGGGCGATCGGGATGGGCGGGATGGGCGGGATGGGCGGGATGGGAAGGGTAGGTGGCTGAGTGACTGCCGGGGCTGTGTACGCCCGGCGGGGGGACGACGGTTGTCCACAAGGGCGGGTTGTCCACAGGAATCGGGGTGGGGCTGGCCGGGGTGGCGGGCTGTGGGGAGTCTCGTGCGCATGAGCGCTGCTGCCGGTGTGACCGGTTCCTTGGGTGGGGCCCGGGTCGGGTCGTGGGTCAGGTCGTGGGTTCGGTCGTGGATCAGGCCTCGGGCCAGGCCTTGGGCCACGCTGTGGGTTGGGGCGACCGCCGTCGGTTCGGGAGGTGCTCCCGGTTCGTTCCCGGACCTCTCGCTCCCCGAGCTGTCGTCCCCGCCGCCTGGGCCTGGGCGCAGCCACCGGGTCCGGCTGGTGCTCCTGGCTCAACTGGTGCTGACAGCGCTGCTGACGGTCACGCTGCCGGAGCCGGTCGGGCATGCGGCGGGCGGTGCTGGGAGCGTTGCCGGGGGGAGCCGTGCCGGTGGGGGTGGTGCCGGCGGCGGGAGCCGTGGCGGTGGCCAGGGTGGCGCCGACGGCGGTCCCGGGAGTGGCCCTGGTGCCGGGCGGGCGTGGCCGGTGGGTGGGCCGGGCGGGCTGGTCGCGCGGTTCGAGGCGCCGCCGACGCCCTGGGCCGCAGGACACCGGGGTGTCGACCTGCTAGCCGCACCCGGGACCGACGTCCGGGCAGCCGCCCCGGGCGTGGTCTCGTTCTCCGGCCTGGTGGCGGGCCGACCGGTCGTGACCGTCACGCATTCCTCGTCCGGCGCTCCCCCGCTGCGGACGACCTATCTGCCCGTCACCGGCTCCGTCCCCGTGGGCACCACGGTCACCGCGGGCCAGGTGATCGGACAGCTCGCGCCCGGCACCGGTCACTGCGCCGGCCGTGACTGCCTGCACTGGGGGCTGCTGCGCGGCGAGCGCTACCTGGACCCGCTGGCGCTGTTCGGCGGGGGAAGGTCACGACTGCTCCCGCTCGGCCGGGACCGGTGAGCGCGCCTCCGCTCAGCGACCGCCCAGGCCGTGCAGCGCAAGGGCGACGGCGGCGTCCGCGATCACGTCCTGGTTCTCGGACAGGCCGCCGGCCGCCCGCTGCTCGGCCTGCCGGACGGCAGCCTCCACGATCCCCTGGAGCAGCGCCGCCGCGAGCCGGGGCTGCTCGTGGCCGAGATCCTCCATGGCCTGGATCACCAGCCCGACCAGCTTTCCGTGCGCCGCCCGGATGCGCTCGCGCGCCGCCTCGTCCAGCTCCAGCGCCGAGATCGCCGTCACCGCCCGGTGGCGAGGATCCCCGGCCAGTGCGAGCTGACCCCGGACGTACGCCTCGATCCGGCCGGCCGCGGTGTCGCAGCTCTCCATCCCGGCCTCGATCTCGGCCGCCCAAAGCGGAAAGTCGACCTCGCAGAGCACCTCGACCACGGCGGCGCGGGAACGGAAGTACTCGTAGACCGAGGAACGCGCCAGCCCGGTGCGCGCCGCGAGCGCGGGGAAGGTCAGGGCCTCCATGCCCCCCTCGGTGAGGAGGCTGCGGGCAGCGTCGAGTAGAGCTGCCCGCTGCAGCTGGCGATGCTCGGCCAAAGTGGCCGCTCGGATCTTCGGCACCCTCCCACTGTACGGAGCCCTACATCCCGCCGATACGGCGCCGCGGATGCCGGACGATTGCGGGCGTGAGCTGGCGCATGCGGGCGGCTGCGTGAGTGGAGGCAAGTAGGTACGGGCGTGGGTGCGGGCGAGGGCGCGGGCGTGGGTGCGGGCGCGGGCGCGAGCGAGGACGCGGGTGGGCGGGTGCTGTGTGCGGGCGGGTGCTCTGTGCCCTACCGGATGTCGGACAGCTTGGCCCGCAGCTGCAGCACCGACTTGGTGTGGATCTGGCTGACCCTGCTCTCCGTCACCCCCAGGACCTGTCCGATCTCGGCGAGGGTCAACCCCTCGTAGTAGTAGAGCGTCACCACCGTTTTCTCCCGCTCGGGGAGGGTGTTGACCGCCTGCGCCAGCAACCTGCGCAGCTCCCTGTCCTCGGCGACCTCGACGGGGTTGTCCGCCGTGTGGTCCTCCAGGGTGTCCATCAGGCTCAGCCGGTCCCCGCCCTCGCCGACCGGGTGGAGCAGCTCATCGAGCGCCACCACGTTGGCGAGGGAGAGCTGGCTGAAGATGGCGTGCAGGTCCTCGATCGCGATGCCCATCTCGGCCGCGACCTCGGGCTCGTGCGGCGTCCGGCGCAACCGGGCCTCTAGCGTCGCGTACGTCCGCTCGATGGCCTTGGCCTTCTGCCGCACCGAACGCGGGATCCAGTCCAGTGCCCGCAGCTCGTCGATGATCGCGCCGCGGATCCGGCTGATGGCGTACGTCTCGAACTTGATGGCGCGGTCGATGTCGAACTTCTCGATCGCGTCGATCAGCCCGAAGACGCCGGAGGAGACGAAGTCGGCCTGCTCGACGTTGGAGGGCAGGCCGACGCCGACGCGGCCCGCGACATATTTGACGAGTGGTGAGTAATGCAGGATCAACTGCTCCCGGAGCCGCTGGTCACCCGTCTCCTTGTAGGAGCGCCAGAGCACTTCGAGCGCCGTCCGTTCCTGGCCGCCCGTGTCCCGCCGGGGCGCGGGCGGGGGCACCTCGGCGGGCGGGGGCACCACACTCTGGTCGGGGGCCCCGGGTTGGTCGGGAACATCGGGCTGGTCGTGGACACCTGCTTGCGTGGGAGTAGCGGGCTGCTCGGGGGCGGCGTCCGGCGCACCGGGCGCGTCCGGCCGGTCGGCGTACGCCCCGGTGTGCGCCGGCCGGCCGCCCTGCCGGGCGAGGGCCCCCATCGCACCCGTCGCCTTGGGCGGGAACTCGATCACGGGGCGCCGCTCGGTCCGCGGCCCTCCCGACGACCGGGCGCCACCGGTCACTCTGTGTCCGGGAATGTGTGTGGGCATGCGTTGGTCTGCGCCGTTCTGCCGAGTCATGTGCTGATAGGGAAGGCATGGCGAGCGTAGCGTGACCGACTCACTGCAATGTGCTACCGCCACTCGGTCGTCCCCCGATCCGGTGGCGTTCGTGTCACCGGATCCGGACGCCGGAGGTAGACGAGCCGCAACCCCTCCCCCTTTACTTCCTCCTCTCCCGGTCGTAGCCGGGCCTTTACTCAGGACTCCCCCAGGCCCTACCGCCTCCTTCCAGCCCCTTGCCAGCCCCTTGCCCGCACCCTCGTCAGGCCGTGCCCCTCGTCCGATTCCTCGCCCTCCCCCACCCGCTCCCCTGCCTCCGCCCTCGCCGGCCCCGACCCGCCGCCCTGGTCAGTCGCCTCCCCTTCTCCGCACCAGCCGCCAGTGCGCGCCGTGCCGCTCGACATAGCCGAGCGACCCCAACTCATAGAGCCGGTGGAGCACTTCGTCCGGCAGGAGCCCGGACTGCCGGGCCAACCGCTCCACCGGGGCGCCCTCCGCGGTGGCGGGCACGGCCTCCAGCACCCGGGCGACCGCCGGCTCCAGCAGGTCCCGGGGCAGCACCGGACCGCTTCGCTGCGGCGCCAGGTCGTCGCCGATCGCCCCGATCAACTCGGCCACCTCTGACGCGTCGGTGACCAGGGTCGCGCCGCTGCGGATCAGGGCATGCACCCCGGCGGAGAGCTCCGAGGTCACCGGGCCGGCGACGCCCATGGTGTGCCGGTTGAGGTCACGGGCGCGTCTGGCCGTACTGAGCGCCCCGCTGCGCAACGCCGCCTCGACCACCACGGTGCCCCGGGTGAGCGCCGCGATGACCCGGTTGCGCAGCACGAACCGGAACCTGTTCGGGTGCTCCCCCGGCGGGAGTTCGCTCAACAGCAGCCCCTGCGAGACGATCCGTCGGATCAGCTCCGCGTTGCCGCGCGGGTAGGCGACGTCCACACCGCAAGCGAGGACACCGATGGTCATACCGCCGACGGCCAGCGCACCCCGGTGCGCCGAGGCGTCGATCCCGTACGCCGCACCGGAGACCACCACCCACCCTCGCTCAGCGAGCTGTGCCGACAGCTCCCCGGCCACATGGGCGCCGTAGGCCGTACAGGCCCGTGCGCCGACGACCGACACCGAGCGGAGGGCGAGCAGCCGCAGCGAACCCGTCCCGGCCAGCCAGAGCCCGATCGGCCGCCCGTCCCCCAGGTCGTCCAGCTGGCTCGGCCACTCCGTGTCGCCCGGAATGATGAAGCGCCCGCCGACGGTTCGCACCCGCTCCAGATCCGCGACGGGGTCCACGTCCACGAGTCTGGCCCGGTAGGCCGCGAGCCGGTCCGCGTCCAGCCCGGGCTGGGCGGGCACGGTGCCGTCCCGGATCGCCTGGACGACATCGACGGCGGTGAGTCGGGACAGCCATCGCCCCAGGACTGCATCGCCCGGTTCGCTGAGCCGGCTCAGCACCGCCCTGGCGTAGCGCTCGGTACCGGCCGCCGCAGCCGTCTCGGAGGGAGGCTGACGGTGGTTGATCGTCTGATTCACGGTCTCGTCTCCTCGTGCCCTGGTCTGCTGAGTCCCGGTCATCCGCCGCTACCGGCCGGGCTGGGCCGGGCCGCCTTTCCGCCCTTCGGCGTGTCTCCCGCTGCCCTGCCGACGCCGATCCGGCCGAAGGCGCGCTCGGTCAGCGGCAGCCCGTGTTCGACGCCGGTCCGCAGCACAAGGGCGGTCCGCACGTCCCGTTGGTCCGGGCGGTCCCTCCCGGCGAGATCGGCGACCGTCCAGGCGACCCGGAGCACCCTGTCCAGGCCGCGGGCGGTCAGCAGCCCTCGCTCCAGTTGGCGCGCGGCGTCGTTCAGCGCGCCGGACCCGAGGTCCCAGCGGGTACGCAGCTCATGGCCGGGCACCTCGGCATTGGTCAGCCACGGTGTGTTCGCCAGGCGGGCCGCCGCACGCTCCCGCGCGGCCAGCACCCGGGCCGCGACGATCTCCGTGCTCTCGGCCGTGGTGTCCCGCTCCATGAGCTCGACCCTCGTCACCGGGGCCACCTGGACCTGGAGATCGACCCGGTCGAGCAAAGGGCCCGAGAGCCTCCCCTGGTACCGGCTGACCATCGCGGGGGTGCACTCGCAGCCCTCGCCCCGGCGGGAGTACCGCCCGCACGGGCACGGATTGGCCGCCAGGCAGAGCAGGAATCTGGCCGGGAGCCGGAGCGATCCGGCCGAGCGGGCGATCACCACTTCGCCCGACTCCAGCGGCTGGCGCAGCGCGTCGAGGACCCTGACCGGAAACTCCGGGGCCTCGTCCAGGAACAGCACTCCCCGGTGCGCCAAGGACACCGCGCCCGGCCTGGGCAGGCCACTGCCGCCGCCGACGATCGCCGGCATGGTGGTTGAGTGGTGCGGGGCGCAGTACGGCGGGCTGGCGATCAACGGCCTGCCGGCCGGGAGGAGCCCCGCCACGGAGTGGACGGCGGTGACCTCCAGGGCCTCCTTCTGGGTGAGTGGTGGCAGGAGCGCCGGCAGCCGCTCCGCCAGCATCGTCTTCCCCGCGCCCGGCGGGCCCTTGAGGTACAGATGGTGACCGCCCGCGGCAGCGATCTCCAGGGCTCGGCGGGCCTCGTACTGGCCGGCCACATCGGCCAGGTCGAGGCGGGAGGCCTTGTCGTCGGGCAGTCCCCGCACGCCTGCGGTGGGGAGCATCAACCCTGCCATCAGCGGGTCGGGGCGGCCGCCGATCGGGTCGGGTGGTTCCTCCGGCGCGGGAGCGCCGGTGAGGACGGCGACCAGTTGGCGCAGGCTGCGCACCCCGATGACGGTGACGCCCGGGACCAGCGAGGCCTCGGCGGCGGTCTGCTCGGCCACGACGACCCGCTGGTACCCGGCATCGGCGGCGGCCAGCACCGAGGGAAGAACGCCGCGCACCGGGCGCACCCGGCCGTCCAGCCCCAGCTCGCCGATGATCAGCAGATCGGCGATGGACGACGGGTCCAGCCGTTCGGCGGCGGCGAGGACGGCGCAGGCGACGGCGAGGTCGAAGCCACTGCCGCTCTTGGGCACCGCGGCGGGGCTGAGCCCCACCGTCAGCTTCCGCTGCGGCCACGCCTCGCCGCTGTTCACGACGGCCGCGCGCACCCGGTCGCGAGCCTCGGACAGCGCCTTGTCGGGCAGGCCGACCAGGGCGAACGCGGCGACTCCCGGTTCCAGGTCGGCCTGGACCTCGACGATCACACCGTCGACACCCACCAGGGCGACGGAGCAGGTACGGGCGAACGCCATCTCAGACCACCCCCCGCAGGTGGTCCACCGAGGCCGCGCCGCGGACCCGGTTGATCACGGCCACGAGGTCGATCCGGACGCCGCCGGGCGGGATCGGCGGCCACTGCGGGTCGGCGGGAGCGGGCTGGTACTCGGGGCCGGCCAGCCTGGCGAAGTGGCTGGGCCAGCGCTCGGCCATCCAGCGCTCGGCGAGACGCTGGAGCCGGGCGGCCTTGGCCCGGTCGATGGCCTCGCTGGGCTGCTGGAACCCTCGCTCGGAACGGGTCTTGACCTCGCAGACCGCGAGGGTGTCCCCGTCGAGGGCGACGATGTCGAGCTCACCCTCGACGCAACGCCAGTTGCGGTCCAGGATGCGAAGCCCGTCCTCGGCGAGGCGGCGGGCGGCCACCCGCTCCCCGTAGCGGCCGAGGCCGTTGTTGGTACTGCGCCCGGCGCCTGCCCCGCCCGGACGCGGCCTCTCCGCGGCGGCTCCGGCCTCGCCGCCCCTGTCCGGTCCGGCCCGTTCCGCGCGCGGCGGAGCGGACCCACCCGGCGCGGACGGCCCTCCCTCCGGCCGTCGCGCCGCCTTGCGCCGGGACTGAGCGCCCTGCTGGGCCTTCGGTGCCTGCGCCGACGGTGTCTGCTTGCGTGTGGTGCGCTTGGTGTCCTGCACGGTGACCACCTCCGCCGGGGAGGTTGCCGTGCGGCCCGGGACGGGACCAGAGAGTTGTCGATTCCTGTGGACAACTCGCGCCTGTGGATAACTTCTGTCACCCGCAGGGGTGAGAATCCCGGAATAGTCGAAATTCCCCTGGACACCGCGGGACCGGGCGGTCCAACGTCAGTTCCCGAAGCCCGGCTCGTCCGAGGGCAGCTCCAGATCGCTCTTCGCGAGCTCCTCGATGTTCACGTCCTTGAAGGTCAGCACCCGGACCTTGCGGACGAACCGGGCCGGCCGGTACATGTCCCAGACCCACGCATCCGCCATCGACACCTCGAAGAAGACCTCGCCCTGGACCGAGTGCACCTGCAACTCGTAGTCATTGGTGAGGTAGAAACGTCGCTCGGTCTCGATCACGTACTTGAACAGGCCGACGACGTCCCGGTACTCCCGGTAGAGCTTGAGCTCCATCTCGGTCTCGTACTTCTCGAGATCTTCGGCACTCATCCAGGCGTCCCCTCAACTTGTCACGTCCACCCATTGTGGACCACCGCACCCACCCTCAGAGCCTTACCGGAACGACTGGGGGCCCTTCGGCCACCAATTGCTCCAGGAAGTCCGCCAGCCCGACCGGGTAGACCGTCTCGGCGGTTTCCCTCAACTCCTCGATCGTCCACCAGTGCACCGCCAGCAGTTGCGCGTGCTCGTCCGCCCCCATTCCCGAGTGGTCGAGCACTGTCTCCGTGGTCCGCGCCAGATGGAACCACTGCTCCTGCTCGTAGCGCTGTCCCTGAAAGGAGAACGAAGCCGTGCCGTACGCAACCAGTGGACCGAGCTCCACGCCCCGCAGCCCGGTCTCCTCCGAGAGCTCCCGCACCGCGGCCTCGTACACTCCCTCGCCGGCCTCCAAACCGCCCCCGGGGGTGAACCACCAGGTGACGCCCGGCACCGCAGGGTCGGAGCCCCGGAAGAGCAGGAGGCGGTCCTGCCGGTCGAGCAGCAGGATCCGGGCGGCCTTGCGGCGCTGCGGTTCCATGACGGCTCTTCCCCCTCCCCACGTGTACCTCGCTGACTCTCCCGATCCTGCCACCCGGCACGACCGTGCGGGGCATTGTTCGGCAGAGCCACACGAGCGGCAGCAGTGGCGCTGGCTGCGGCTGCCCCGGCTGCGGTCGCCGTTCCGGCTGACCCGACGGCGATCGCTGCGGCCGTGGTGGTCAGGCCTCCGCGCGGCGGCGGCCGAGCCGCCGGGCCAGGCCCGCCACCCCACCCACCGCGGAGGTCACCACGATCGTCGCCGCGCCTACAACGGTGGCGTAGAAGGCGGGCTCCAGCGGTCCCGGTTCACCGGCCTTCGGCCCGCCGATCCCGTCGAAGGCCGTTGTCCGGGCGAACATTCCGGTGCGACCGAACGGCAGGACGGTGGCCTCAACCCGGGCCTGCACCTCACTGGCCGGGATCGTGCCTCCGTCGATCTCCAGATGGAGACGGGAGTCGAGCGACCCCTGCCGGTTGTCGCCCATCAGGAAGAGGCGGCCAGGCGGTACTTCCACACTGAACGCGCTGCCCTGGGGTCCCTGCGCCGCCAGGTAGGGCTCATCCACCGGCTTGCCGTTGACGGTCAGACGCTGGTCGTCCCCAGTGGTGGCCACGGTGTCGCCGCCGACCGCGACCACCCGCTTGACCATGAGCTCACCGCCCCAGGCCTGGTCGCGGAAGACCACGACATCGCCCCGGCCGACGGTCTTGCCGTCGATCTGCCGGGCGACCACGGTGTCCCCGACCTTGAGCGTGGGGGTCATCGAGCCCGTCGGAATGCCGTACGGCCGGTAGTCGACCGCCATGACGACGAAGCCACCGACCATGAGCACCAGGCCGAGCCCGATCAGCAGACCCTGAAGCACGGCCGCAGTCCGGCGCCGGGGCCGCGTGACGGCAGGCGGGCGATCCGTCGTCTCGTCCACGACACTGCTCATCGACACCGTCCAACCCCGACCGAACCGGAAACGCTCATGGCGCGCCGGGGCCACAGGCGGAAAACCCGGCGGGCCGTGGCACGTCCGAGCAGATTACTCGTCGGTACTACGGCCCGCGCAAGACCCGGGGTCGACCCGGCTGAGGTCAGGACGTCTTCTTGCGGTCCGCCCGGTCCCTCAGCCGACGCGTCAGCGGCAGCAGGCCGACGGCGCCGACGGCCCCGGCCACCGGCGGCACGAGCGGCGCGGCCGCCGCCAGCCCCTTCTGGTCGAAGGTGGCCGGCACCGGGAGCGTCGCCCAGTGATCGACCGGCCAGGCCACCACGAACGCGCGGCCGATCACGTCGTCCACGGGGACGGTGCCGCCGCCCGGCTGGTCCATGTGGAAGCGCGAGTCCAGCGAGTCCCCGCGGTGGTCGCCCATCACCCAGATCCGGCCCTCCGGCACCTTCACCGGGCCGAAGTCCTTCAACTGGCAGGGGGTGTTCCCGGGGAAGACGTACGGCTCGTTGAGTGCGATCCCGTTGACCTTGACCGGCCCGTCGCCATGGCACTCGACGGTGTCCCCACCGACGGCGATGACGCGCTTGATGAGGTCCTTCTCGTTGTCGGAGGGCATCAGGCCGACGAAGCTGAGCACGTCCTGGACGCCCCGGACAAAGGAGTTGCTGCTCTGACTGGTGGGCTCGTCGGCCAGCCAGCCGCCCGGATCGCGGAACACCACGACCTCTCCGCGCTCGGGCTCGGCCCCGAACCACGGGGTCAACTTGTCCACCAGGACACGGTCGCCGACCTGAAGCGTGTTCTGCATCGATTCCGACGGAATGGAGAACGCCTGGACGAAGAACGTCTTGATCACCAGCGCCAGGACGAGCGCGATACCGACCAGGATCGGCAGCTCTTTCCAGAAGGACCGCTGCTTGCGCTCCTGGTCGGCGGGCTTCTCCTCCGACTGCTCGGCCGACCCCACCTCGTCCTGGAAGTCGTCCGGCACGTCACCGGTGCCGTTGCCCTGTTCGTCGGCGGACTGGGCCGCCGAGTCCTCGGCGGATGCCGAAGACACTGCGGACTCCGCGGACCGGGCCGCCTGGCCGCCGGAGCCCTCGGGCTCTCCGGCGCCTGAGCGGGCGCCGATCACCAAATCCCCCACAACGTCTCCTCCCTGCTGTGCGGACGCCTGTGCGCCCGCGCTCACAGTGCCGCACAGCGGGCACCACGCTCCACCATCGACCGTGAACGCCCCAGGGCCGCCCGCCTCGGGCACACCTGACACCAGCACAGCCTTCGGACGCGGCCGTTGTCGCACACCGGCCGCATCAGCACTTCTCTATCACTCCCAGGCGTCCGGCTCGCGCTCCCACGCGCCCGGGCCGGCCGGTCACCGGCCGGCCCGCGCTACTCCGGAGATCGCTCCGGCCTTCGGCCGACAAGCGGAAGGATGCCCAACACACCCATAACGAGCGGAGGTTCCTCCGGAAGCGGCACAACCCCCATCGAGTTCGGCGCAGTTCCGCGAGCCTCCGGAGCCCTCGCCACCTTGGAGAGTGAAGCCGGCACATCAAGTTGATGCACCCGACCCACCGGCCAGGCGATCATGAACGCCCGGCCCACCACACCGCTCAGCGGGATGGTGCCCTGTCCCTGATTCCCCATGTGGAAGCGGGAGTCGGCGGACACGTCCCGGTGGTCGCCCATGACCCAGAGCCGCCCCTCCGGCACCTTCACCTTGAAGGGCTGGCGTGACGGCGGGTTCCCCGGAGCCAGGTAGGGCTCGTCCACCGGGGTGCCGTTGACACTCAGCCGGCCCTGCTCGTCACAGCACTCCACGGTGTCCCCACCGACCCCGATCACGCGCTTGATCAGATCCTGCTCGCCGGCGGACGGCAACAGCCCGACGTAGGTGAGGGCCTGCTTGGCCCCACGCAGAACCGGCCCGTCCGTGGACGGCTTGCGATCGGCCTCCAGCCAGCCGCCCGGATCCTTGAACACCACGACATCGCCGCGCTCCGGCTCGGCACCGAACCAGGGGGTGAACTTGTCCACCAGCACCCGGTCCCCGATCTGGATGGTCTGCTCCATCGAACCGGAGGGAATCACGAAGACCTGCACCATGAACGTCTTCATCACCAGCGCCACCATCAGCGCCACCAGGACGATCAACGGAAACTCGCGCAGCAGCGAGCGCTTGCGCCGGCGGGCCGCCCGGCGGGCGGTGCGACGGCGCTCGGCCCGGCCGCGTGCCGGCGCCTCCGGGGCGGCCGCACCCGTTATCTCCTCCGCAGGCCCTGCGGCGGGCCGGTCGGCGAACCGGTCGGTGGAGCGGCCCGCCGCGCGGTCGGCCGGGCGGTCGGCCAGTCGGCCTCTACCTCTGGTCCCCATGTCCACCGGTCCTCCCTGTCGCGGCGAACGCCGCCGGCCGGTCCAGGCTGGTCCAGTGGCCGACCGGGAAGACCACCCACTCCGCCCGTCCGATCACCTTGTCCTCCGGGACGAACCCGCCACCGGGCTCGCCCAGGTGGTCGCGGGAGTCACGGGAGGCACTGCGGTAGTCGCCCATCACCCAGAGCGCGCCGGACGGCACCACCACATCGAAGGCCACGCTCGACGGATCGTCCCCCGGCGCGAGGTAGGAGGACTCGTCGATCGGCACGCCGTTGACGGTGATCCGCCCGCCCGGGCCGGTGCTCGTCACCCGGTCGCCGCCGACGCCGATGACGCGCTTCACGTAGATCGAGTCGCCGGCGGGGGCCAGTCCGAGGTCCTGGCCGAGCGCCCGCAGTCCGTCCCAGAAGCCGGACGGCTCGGCCGGCCCCTGCCGGAAGGAGCCCGTTCCGTCGAAGACCACGACATCGCCGCGCCGGGGGTGGCCACCGAAGGAGTAGGCCAGCTTGTTCGCGATCAGACGGTCGCCGGTGCGCAGGGTGTTCTCCATCGATGCGGACGGCACCGCGAACGGCCGTGCCACGAAGGCATTCACCAGCAGCAGGGTGAGCAGGCAGATACCGACCAGCAGGAGGAGGTCACGCGACCGAGAACGACCCGGCTCTTCGACGCCCACGCCCACGTCCGCGTCCTCGTCACCGCCCTCATCAGCGCCCTCATCAGCGCCCTCCGGGGAATCCCCTTCGGAATCCTCCGCCGCCTCCGCCTCCACAGCCGCCGGCTCACGCGCGGGGCCCTGCCCAGACCCCTGCTCGGAGCCCGGCGCCGGGGCGACCGCAGAAACGACCGCGGACCGCGACGGCGAGTCCGCACCGGTGGGTGCGGGACTGCCGTCGCGGTCCGCGGATGGTTCGTGCGTGCTCATCGGGGGCTGAGCTTACCTTGCGGCAGCGGCGCCCCCCAGAGCGCTCCGATCCCCCGGCAGAACCGGGGGCCGGTGGATCAGCGGTCGCGCTTCTCCTTGATCTTCGCGGCCTTGCCGCGGAGGTCACGCAGGTAGTACAGCTTGGCGCGGCGAACCGCACCGCGGGTCACGACCTCGATCTTCTCGACGACCGGGGTGTGCACCGGGAAGGTGCGCTCCACGCCGACGTTGAAGCTGACCTTGCGGACGGTGAAGGTCTCACCGACACCGGCGCCGTGGCGGCGGATGACGACGCCCTGGAAGACCTGGACACGGGAGCGGTTGCCCTCGATGACCCGGACGTGAACCTTCAGGGTGTCACCGGCGCGGAAGGCCGGAATGTCGCTACGCAGCGAAGCCGCGTCGACAGCAGCGAGCTTGTTGCTCATGTTGCTCTCCATCGCAGGCGCCACGGGCCGCCCACGGAAGTTCGTCACAATGGGGTCAGCTGCGGGCCGCGTCGGTTGGCGATGAACCCCCCGTGGCGGGGGCACCGGACCACGTGACTCCTACAGGAGGAGACCAGCGACAGACAGCAGCCGCCTATTCTTCCACACCATCGGCCACGGACCGAAATCGGCCGAGCCGCTCGTCCCAGGCCAGGCCGAGGATGCTGAGCGCTTCGCGGTCCTTCTTGTCGAAGGCGCCGTACTGCCAGCGTTCCACCAGGTCGGACCGGTTCGCCAGGGTGCGGGCGAACGCCTGCTCGCGCCGCCAGCGGGCGATCCGGCCGTGGTTGCCGCTGAGCAGCACGTCCGGGACGGTCCGACCGCGCCACTCGGCGGGCTTGGTGTAGACCGGGCCTTCCAGCAGGTCGGCCATCGCACCGGGCGCGAAGGAGTCGTCCCGATGGGACTCCGCGTTGCCGAGCACACCCGGCAGCAGCCGGGCGATCGCCTCGACCATGACCAGGACGGCAACCTCGCCGCCGGCCAGGACGTAGTCGCCGATCGACGCCTCGACCACCGGCATCCGGGTGGCCGCCTCATCGATCACGCGCCGGTCGATGCCCTCGTACCGGGCCGGGGTGAAGGTCAGCCACGGACGCCCGGCGAGTTCCTGCGCGAGCTCCTGGGTGAACGGGCGCCCACTGGGGGTGGGCACCACCAGCGTGGGCACCTCGCCGGCCGGGCCCTGGCCGATGACGGCGTCCAGCGCCTCGCCCCACGGCTCGGGCTTCATCACCATGCCGGGGCCGCCGCCGTAGGGGCTGTCGTCCACGGTCCGGTGGATGTCATGCGTCCAGGTGCGCAGGTCGTGGACGTGGACGTCGAGCTGGCCGCGGGCGCGGGCCTTGCCGACCAGCGAGATGTCCAGCGGCTCCAGGTACTCCGGGAAGATCGTGACGACGTCTATCCGCATCCCGTCCTGTACGGACGGCGCAGGCGCGGCAGACGACGCAGGCCCGGCGGACGGCGAAGACGCGCCGGACGGCGCCTCGGGGCGCTCCTGCGGCGGCAGTCCCCCGGCGGTCACTCCGACTCCTCCGGCTCCTCCGCCGAGGCCTTCACGACCTCGGCCTGCTCCGGGTCGATCAGCCCGGGCGGCGGGTCGATCACCACCTGCTGGTTCTCGAGGTCGATGGTCGGCACGATGCGGGTGACGAACGGCACCAGCACCTCCGTACCGTCGGGCTTCTCCACCGTGAGCAGGTCCTGGTAGGGCAGGTGGACGACCTCGGTCAGCTCGCCGACCCGGGTCCCGTCCAGCAGCACCACGTCCATGCCGATCAGCTGGTGGTCGTAGTACTCCTCCGGGTCGTCCGGGCTCTCGTCCGGGTCGACCTCGGCGATCAGGATGGTGCCGCGCAGCGCCTCGGCGGCATTGCGGTCCTTGACGCCGGCGAAACGCAGCAGCAGCCGGCCGCTGTGCACCTTGCCGGACTCGACGGTCAGCGGTCCGGCCGACGCGGGGTCGGTGAGCACCACAGCACCGGGGCCGAGCCGGAGTTCCGGCTCGTCGGTGCGGACCTCGACGCTGACGTCCCCCCTGATGCCGTGGGCGCGGCCGATCTTGCCGACGACGAGCTGCACGGTGATCGTTCTCCTGGATGGGTGCTAGGGAAAGGCCTAGGGAAGGCAGAGCAATGAAAAGACTGGAGAAAAACGGCGAAGGCCGGCCGGGACGACATGCGTCCCGACCGGCCTCAAGCCTGACGGCTGAACGAGCAGCAGCGTCAGCGAATGCTGTCCACGTCGACCAGGTCGACCCGGACGTTGCGACCGCCGAGGGCGCCGACCACGGTGCGCAGTGCGCGCGCCGTGCGGCCGCCCCGGCCGATCACCTTGCCGAGGTCATCGGGGTGCACTCGCACCTCGATGGTGTTACCCCGACGCAGGTTGCGCGAACGCACCTGCACCTCGTCGGGGTGCTCGACGATGCCCTTCACCAGGTGGTCGAGGGCGTCCTCGATCACGATCAGGCCTCGGCGGCGGCGTCGGCCTCAGCCTCGGCCTTGTCCGACTTCTTGGCCTTCGGGGTGATGGCAACACCGGTGGTGGCGTCCTCGAAGCCGGCGACGGCCTTCGCGAACAGGTGCGAGAAGTCCTCGACCTTGGGCTCGGCCACCAGCAGCGGAGCCGGAGCCGGCAGGCCCTTGAACTTCTGCCAGTCGCCGGTCAGCTTCAGGATGGCGAGCACCGGCTCGGTCGGCTGGGCGCCGACGGACAGCCAGTACTGAGCGCGGTCGCTGTCGACCTCGATCTTCGAGGGGTTGTAGGTCGGCTGGTAGATGCCGATCTCCTCGATCGCGCGACCGTCACGCTTGGTGCGGGCGTCGGCGACGACGATGCGGTAGTGCGGGGAGCGAATCTTGCCGAGACGCTTGAGCTTGATCTTGACTGCCACGGGAGTGGATTCTCCTGGTGTTGACGTGGGTGAGCAGCCTTGCCCTCGCGTGGGGTTGCGGGGGTGGGCCGTTCAAGGGACACGCCAGCCGTAGGAGAGAGGGGTCCTGCTCGGCTGCCGAGTACTCAGCTGTCCATTCTGCCACACCGCCGCGAACCGCCTTGACCGACCTCCGGCGGACCGACAGGGACGGACACGGCCCGGCACCGACCGGCACGGCCCAACACGTACCGACACGGACCTCGGCGGCTCGGAGCCGGCAGCCCGGAGCGGCCGGACGGCAGGGAATCCCGGAAAACGACGCCGGGGACGGGCCGGGTGCAAGAGCAGACACGGCGCTGGAGCAGGCAGGGCGCCAGACCGGGGAGGGAGCTAGAGCGGGGAGAGAGCTAGAGCGGGGAGAGAGCGGGGGCGGAGCAAGAAGAGTGCGGGGCGCAGGGGCCGGGAGGGACAGGTCGACCGGGAGCCCCCGCTCCCGGTCAGCCCAACTCACCACCACTGATCGGCCGAGTGCCGATCGGCGCCGCGCAGATTCGCTCCGGCCGGGCCAACTGCCCGCACAGCTGCCGGCCGTTTCTCCTGGCCGCCGACTACGCGATCTTGAACGGCTGCTGGCAGGCGCCGCAGACGATGGACGCCTGCGCGAGCACCGACGGAACGACCCGGACATTGCGCCCGCAGCCGCAGACCGCCTTGACCCGGACGCCGCCCCCGGAGGAGCCGTGCCGAGCAGCCGGGCCGCGGAAGGCGCGCGACGCACCGTCGCCGGTCACCGCCTCCTGGTGCGCGCCGAGGGCGCGGTCCAGGCGCTCGATGGTCTCCGCGTACCGCTCGCGCGTCTCCTTGAGCATCGTCACCTGGGAGAAACCGCTGCTCGCGTGCGGTTCGACCGGGTGCGCCAGGCCCAGCTCCGAGGCGAGGAGCAGGAAGCGTCGGTTGTGGTAGCGGCCGGCGCGCGAGGTGTCCCGGATGTCCCGGGCCGCAGCCAGACCGTGGGCAGCCTCATGGAGGAGCCGCTCGAAACCGAGCCGCGTGCCACAGGCCGAGGAGGACTCGCCGATCAACGCCTCGGGCGAGGCGAGGTCGGGGAGGTCCTGATGGAAGGCCTGGATGTCGCTCCAGGCGGCGGCCAGTTCGGCCGCGAGAACGAGGGGCTGTGTCGTGCTCACGCTAGACCAACGATGGAGTGCGAGCCGATGTTCCGCGTGTTCCCGTTCCCCGGGAATTCCCAGGAAACTCTCAGGAATGTACGAGCGCGCGCAAATTGCGCGTTCCGGATCTGACGCAAGACCAACCCCCTGCACGTTTGGGCCCGTCGTAGTCGGCGGGCCTCGTCCTTTTCCGCCTCGGGGAACGGGCTGTCGACCCCCGGACGTACGTACGGCCCATGATCCTGTCGAGTTGACAGGGCCACGGGCCGTACACCGTACCGCTATTCCGTTAATACCGGGAGTTGACCGGTCAGTAGGTATGTCGTCAGTTGAGACAACGCCCGTGCGGTTACCGCCGGAATTCCCGACGATGGTTGTCGGCGCCCGTCACTACTCATCAGTACATGTCGGTTTCCGACAACCCGGACGCCTCGAAAACACGACGGAACACCCCGAACCGCTCAGTACCGAAACCAAACCGTCCAGTACGGAACCGTCCAGCACCGAACCGCTGCCGCCGGTCCGAACTGTCCAGCACCGAACCGCTGCCGCCGGTCCGCCCGCTACTGAACTCAGTAGGCGCGCGCGACGATGGCGATGTTGCCGTCCTGGTCGTCCGTCGCCGGCACCGAGCCGTCGGCGGCCACGATGCAGCGCACCGAGACGCCCTGCTCGGCCAGCTTGGCCTCGCCCTCCGGACCCAGCTCGGCCCAGGAGATGCGGCCCCAGCCGGTGGCGGCGGCCTCGACGGCCTCGTCGAGGTTGCTCACGTCGACGGTGCGGGCCTCGCGGCGCTCGCGGGACTGGCGCAGCAGCAGCGCCTGGTCCTCCTCCAGCACGCCCGGCAGCAGCGACGCCAGGGCGTCGATCGAGACCGGCTCCTTGCCGCCGGGGATGCGGCGGGCCAGCATCGCGGTGCCGTTCTCCAGGTCGCGCGGGCCGACCTCGATGCGCAGCGGCACGCCCTTGAGCTCCCAGTCGACCGCGCGGCGGCCGAACGGCGTGTCGGTGCGGTCGTCGACGACCACCCGGATGCCGGCGGCCTCCAGCGTGGCGCCGATCTCGCGGACCTTGGCGATCACCGCGTCGTCGCCCTTGATGGCGAGGACGACGGCCTGCACGGCGGCCAGCCGCGGGGGCACCCGCAGGCCGTTGTCGTCGCCGTGGGACATGATCAGGCCGCCGACCATACGGGTCGAGACGCCCCAGGAGGTCTGCCAGACGTACTCGCGCTCGGCGCCCTGGAGCTGGTAGGTGGTGTTGAAGGCCTTGGCGAAGTTCTGGCCCAGCTCGTGGCTGGTGCCCATCTGCAGCGCCTTGCCGTCGCCCATCATGCCTTCGAGCGTGAGGGTGTTGATCGCGCCGGCGAACCGCTCCTTGGCGGTCTTGCGGCCGAGCACGACGTCGATGCCGAGCACGTTGGTCATGAAGTCGCCGTAGACCTGGGTGTGGATCATCGACGCGTAGTCACGGGCGTCCTCGTAGGTGGCGTGGGCGGTGTGGCCCTCCTGCCAGAGGAACTCGGTGGTGCGCAGGAAGATGCGCGGGCGCAGCTCCCAGCGGACCACGTTGGCCCACTGGTTGATCAGCAGGGGCAGGTCGCGGTGGCTCTGCACCCACTTGGAGAAGTACTCGTTGATGATCGTCTCGGAGGTGGGCCGGACGACGACCGGCTCGTCCAGCTGCTTGCCGCCGCCGTGGGTGACCACCGCGAGCTCGGGGGCGAAGCCCTCGACGTGCTCGGCTTCCTTGGTCAGGTAGGACTGCGGGATGAACATCGGGAAGTAGGCGTTCTGCGCGCCGGCCTTCTTGATGCGGGCGTCCATCTCCTGCTGCATCCGCTCCCACAGGCCGTAGCCGTACGGTCGGATGACCATGGTGCCGCGCACCGGACCGTTGTCGGCCAGCTCGGCCTTGTTGATGAGGTCCTGGTACCAGCGCGGGAAGTCGTCCGCCTGGGGGGTGAGAACGGGTGCCTTTGCCATGGGGCGAATGTTACGGCGCCAGGAGCCCCGACTTCGAATCGGTACCGGCCCGGTGAACGGGACCGGTGACGCGGCTGCTGCCGGGGGGCGCACGACCGCGACACGCGCGCACCACCCTGCACCCCTCTGGACGCCACGCCCGAGCCGCTGTTCGCTGGAGTGGGGCGGGACTTTGGGGGAGCCGTAGCAGCACACCGAAGGACCGGATGGGAGGCCGCGATGGCTTCAGCTCGAACGACCGGCACAACCGTACGACCCGCGGGCGCACGACCGCACGACCCGCTGCCCGCGGCAGCGTGGCCCGCGCGGGCGCGCGACTGGGCGGAGATCCAGGAACGCATGCTGGTGCCGCTCTACGAGGCGGTCTACGACCGCCTGGAGGTCGGCCCGGCGACCAGCGTGCTGGGTCTGGGCTGCCGGTCGGGCCTGGCCCTGCTGCTGGCGGCCGGGCGGGGTGCGCAGGTCGCCGGACTGGAGCCGGAGGACGAGCTGCGCGAACTGGCCCGGGGCCGCCGGCTCCAGGTCGGCGCGAGTGCCCGGACGGCGGCGGCCGTCCCCCGGTCGGCCCATTCGCTGGTCACGGTTTTCGAGCAGCTGCCGGGGGCCGCCGACCCCCAGCGCGAGGTGACCGAGGCGGCCCGGCTGACGCTGCGCGGCGGTCATGTGGTGCTGGCCGCCTGGGGCCCGCCGGAGCGTTGCGAGAGCGCGGCCGTGCTGGACGTGGCCCGTCGGATGGCCGGGCGCACCACGGCGCGTGACCCGTTCGGGTTGAGTACGCCCGGCGCCCTGGAGGATCTGCTGGCACCGGCCGGCCTGCGCCCGGCCGGCAGCGGCCGGGTGAGCTGCCCGTTCGCCTACCCGGATCTGGACAGCGCGGTCCGCGGACTGCTCTCGACCGGCCTGTACGACGCGGCGGCGGAGTTCTCGGGGCTGCCGCTGGTGGCGAAGGAGCTGGCGGAGGTGCTGCACCCGTACCTGCGCCCGGACGGATCGGTCCGGATGGAGAACGTCTTCCGCTACCTGGTCGCCGAACAGCCACGCTGACCACCCGGCTGCTCAGGCTCAGCACCCACCAGCCCGGCACCGACAGCCACACCACCGCCCCAGGCACACCAACCCCCAGGCACAGCACCCACGAGCACGGCGCGCCACACCGAAGGGGCGCTCGCAACCTCGCGAGCGCCCCTTCGAAGGCCACCCCGAGAGCCACCGCGAAAGTCGGGAGTCACCCCGAGAGCCGCCTCCGGCGACGGCGGTGAGCCGGCCGCGCTGGGCAGGGCTCGGCGCACGAGCAGCGGCCGCTCCCGGGAGCGGAGAGGGCGGCGCCGAGGGCCCGGCCGCTACCGGTCCAGCCCCGGCCACTCCTCGGCGGTGAGCGCGAACCGCTCGTGATCCCGCCAGGTGCCCTGCAGGAACAGCATCCGCGGCGTGAACCCCTCGTGCCGGAAGCCCAGCCGCTTGGCCAGCCCGATCGAACGCCCGTTGTCCGGCTGCACGTTGATCTCCAGCCGGTGGAGCCCCAGGCCGCCGTCCGTCTGCGGGGCGAAGCAGCGGTCGAGCACCAGCCGCATGCCCTCGGTCATCCGGCCGGTGCCGGCGAACGGCAGGTACGAGTCGTAGCCGAGCGCGGCGTTGCAGAACCGCCCCATCACGATGTTGGCGACGTTGACCTTGCCGACCAGCCCGCCGGTCTCCTGATCGAGTATCAGGAAGGTGCGCAGCCCGGCCCCCTGCCGCTCCAGGAGGTCCGGCAGCCCGTCCGGCTCGACCGGGTTCCATCGTCCGATGTGATCGGCAGACCGTCGGACCGCCTCGGCGTACGCAACCTCGTCCTCGGCCCGCGGGGCCCTGATCGTCACTCTCACCCCCTCATCATCGGACATGCGAACGGCCCGCCGCCCGGAGGAACCGGACGGCGGGCCGTTCACCCGCGACAGGGAGGGGGCCCTACAGGCCTAAGGGCCCACGGAGACCTGCGGGGGCCCCACGAGGCCCCACGAGGCCCCACAGGCGCCCTACAGCAGGTCCTTGAACTCCTTCGGCAGCTCGAAGTCGGCCGGGCCCTTGCCCGCGCCGAGTCCGAACGCGCCACCCTGGGCCGGGGCCTCGCCACTGCCCGGGCCGAGCGCGCGGCGCTCGGCGGCCGCGGCCTCCTCCTGCGCGCGCTTCAGCGGGTTGCCGCTCTTGCGCTTGCCCTTGGCCGCCGGTGCCTTCTTCGCGGACTTCTTCGAGCCGCCGCCCATGCCCGGGATCCCCGGCATGCCGGGGATGCCCTTGCCGGAGGCCATCGCCGACATCATCTTGCGGGCGTCGAAGAACCGCTCGACCAGGTTGTTGACCTCGCCGACCTGGACGCCGGAACCCTTGGCGATACGGGCGCGGCGCGAGCCGTTGATGATCTTCGGGTCGGTCCGCTCGGCCGGGGTCATCGACTTGATGATGGCGCCGACGCGGTCGACGTCCTTGTCGTCGATGTTGTTGATCTGCTCGCGGATCTGCCCCATGCCGGGCAGCATGCCCAGCAGCTTGGAGATCGAGCCCATCTTCCGGACCTGCTCCAGCTGGGCCAGGAAGTCGTCGAGGGTGAAGTCCTTGCCGCCGCCCTGCAGCTTGGAGGCGATCTTCTCGGCCTCGGCCTGCGAGAAGGTCTGCTCGGCCTTCTCGATCAGCGAGAGCATGTCGCCCATGCCGAGGATGCGCGAGGCCATCCGGTCCGGGTGGAAGGCGTCGAACTCGTCGACCTTCTCGCCGTTGGAGGCGAACATGATCTGCCGGCCGGTGACGTGCGCGACCGACAGCGCGGCACCACCACGGGCGTCGCCGTCGAGCTTGGAGAGCACCACGCCGGTGAAGTCGACGCCGTCGAGGAAGGCCTGGGCGGTGGTGACCGCGTCCTGGCCGATCATCGCGTCGACGACGAACAGGACCTCGTCCGGGTTGACCGCGGCCCGGATGTCGGCGGCCTGCTGCATCAGCTCGGCGTCGATGCCGAGGCGGCCGGCGGTGTCGACGATGACGACGTCGTACTGCTTCTGCTTCGCGTACTCGATCGAGTCGCGGGCGACCTGCACCGGGTCGCCGACGCCGTTGCCGGGCTGCGGGCCGTAGAAGGCCACGCCCGCGCGGTCGGCGACGACCTGGAGCTGGTTGACGGCGTTGGGGCGCTGGAGGTCGCAGGCGACCAGCAGCGGGGTGTGCTTCTGCTTCTTCAGCCAGTGGCCGAGCTTGCCCGCGAGGGTGGTCTTACCGGCACCCTGGAGACCGGCGAGCATGATCACCGTCGGGCCGCTCTTGGCGAACCTCACCCGACGGGTCTCGCCGCCGAGGATCGCGATGAGCTCCTCGTTGACGATCTTGATGATCTGCTGCGCCGGGTTCAGCGCGCCGGAGACCTCGGCGCCGAGCGCCCGCTCCTTGACCTGCTTGATGAAGGCCCGCACGACCGGCAGCGCGACGTCCGCCTCCAGCAGCGCGATGCGGATCTCGCGGGCGGTGGCGTCGATGTCCGCCTCGCTGAGGCGGCCCTTGCCCCGGAGGTTCTTGAACGTCGCTGCGAGGCGATCGGAAAGGGTGTCGAACACGTCGTCGCGGGTCCTCTGCGGCATCGGTATCAGTACGGTCGTCGCCCCCAAGGGTATCCGGCCGCCCCGGGAACGGTCTCCACCCCCGGGACGACCTGCCCCGGGGGATGCCCGGAGGGGGCCTGACGTGCCCTCCCCCGGGCGGGCTTCAGCCCAGCGCCGCCCGGACTGCGGCCGCCACCTCCCCGGCCCGTTGGGCGGTGAGCGGCCGCCCCGCGTCGTCGGTGAGGTAGAAGGAGTCGACGGCATCGGCGCCGAGCGTGGAGACGTGCGCGGTCCGGACCCGGACGCCGGCGCCGTCCAGCGCCCGGCCGATCCGGTGCAGCAGGCCGGGGGCGTCGTGGGCGCGCACCTCCAGCACGGTCGCGGTCGCCGAGACCACGGCGGGCGCCACCGCGACCAGCGGCGGCGGGGTCGGGATGCCGCGCCGGCGCGGGGCGGCCGCGTCGCGCTCGGCGAGCCGGCGCGAGACGTCCAGCGAACCGTCCAGCGCCCGGCGCAGGTCGGCCCTGAGCCGGGCCGCCTCCGGCAGCTCGCCGAACTCGGCGGCCACCGTCCAGGAGAGCAGCAGCACCGGGCCGGCGCCGACCGGGTCCAGCTCGCGCAGGCCGGCCGAGCGGACGGTCAGCCGGTGCAGCGCCAGCACCCCGGCGACGGTGCCGAGCAGCCCGGGCCGGTCCGGTACGGCGAGGGTCAGCCGGACGCCCATCGGCTCGGTGCCCGGTTCGCCCGCGCCCGGCCCGCCCGTCACCCCGGCCCGGCCCACGGTCTCCGCCCGGCCTCCCGACTCCGCCTGGGCCGCCACCTCGGCCTGGGCCAGCAGCGAGAGCGCCGGACCGCCCGTCCGGGCGGCCTCCACCGCGAGCCGCTCCTGCTCGGCGGTCGGCGCGGCCTCCCCCGGGGCGGGGTACGCGCCGGCCAGCTGGGCGGCGGCCCGGGCGGCCAGCCCGTCCACCAGCGAGGCCCGCCAGCGGCTCCAGGCGGCCGGGCCGGTCGCCGTCGCGTCGGCCTCGGTCAGTGCGTGCAGCAGCTCCAGCTGCGGCAGGGTGGCGACCACCTTGGTGATCGCCTCCACGGTGGCCGGATCGTCCGGGTCCCGCCGGGTCGCGGTGTCCACCAGGGTCAGGTGGTGGCGGACCAGCATCGCCAGGGTCTCGACCGACTCCCGGTCGAAGCCCATCCGGACCGCCACGTCGCGGACGATCACCTCGCCCGCCTCGCTGTGGTCGCCGGGCCAGCCCTTCCCGATGTCGTGCAGCAGCGCGGCGACCAGCAGGAGGTCCGGCCGGGCCACCCGGCGCGTCATCGCGGCGGCCCGCACCGCCGTCTCCACCAGGTGCCGGTCCACCGTCCAGCGGTGCACCGCGTTGCGCTGCGGACGGCAGCGGACCCGCTCCCAGTCGGGCAGCAGCCGGGTGATCAGCCCCTCCGCCTCCAGCGCCTCCCAGACCGGCAGACAGGCCTCGCCCGCGCCGAGGAGCGTGACCAGCTGTTCGCGGGCCTCGTCCGGCCAGGGCACCGGCAGCGGACGGCACTCGGCGGCCAGCCGGCGCACCGTCGCGTAGGAGATGGTCAGGCCGTTCTGCGCGGCGGCGGCCGCGGCGCGCAACGGCAGCACCGGGTCGGCGGCCGGGCGGGCGCCCTGGGCGAGCACCGCCTCGCCGTCCTGCTCGACCACGCCCTCGGCTAGCGGACGGCGCTCGACGGCGCCCCGGGCCACCGCCCCCGCGCCGCGCCCGGAGCCGGTGAACGGGAAGGAGAGCCGGGAGGGGCGCCGGACCCGGCCCGAGCGGGCGGCAAGCACCCGGTCCACCGCCCGCCAGGTGACGTCACTCGCGTAGGCGACGGTGCGGGCGGCCTCGTAGACCTGGCGCAGCAGGGTGTCGGCGTCCAGCACGCCGAGCCGCTCGGCGACCTGGTCCTGGTCCTGGAGGCTGAGCCGCTCGGTGGCCCGGCCGGTGACCAGGTGCAGCGCGTCCCGGACGTCCGCCAGCCGCAGCGCGGCGGCGTCCAGGCCGTCCCGCGGGGCGTCGGCCAGCCAGGTGGCGGCGATCGCGTTGAGCGCGACGACGTCGCGCAGGCCGCCGCGGGCCTCCTTGAGGTCCGGTTCCAGCAGGAAGGAGAGCTCGCCGTGCCGCTCGGCCCGCTCCCGGCCGAGGTCGCGCAGCTCGGGCAGGCGGGCGGGGGCGGCGGCGCGCCAGTCGGCGAGGACGGCGGAGCGCAGCCCGGCGGTGAGCGCCGGGTCGCCGGCGACGTGCCGGGCGTCCAGCAGGCCGAGCTGCGCCTTGAGGTCGGCGGCGGCGACCGCGCGGGCCTCGGCGGGGGTGCGTACCGAGTGGTCGAGGGCGGTGCCGGTGTCCCAGACCGGGTACCAGATCCGTTCGGGCAGCGCCGGGTCGAGCGGGCCGTCGTGCAGCAGCAGCACGTCGAGGTCGCTGCGCGGGGAGAGTTCGCCGCGCCCGTAGCCGCCGACGGCGACCAGGGCGACGCCGGGCGGGGCTCCGGCCGCCGTGAGCAGACCGGCCAGCCAGTCGTCGGTGAGCGCGGCCAGTGCGGTGCGGCGGGCGCTGCCGGCGGGGCCTGGCTCGCCCAGCAGCCGGGCGCGGGCGGCGCCGTAGTCGCAGGGGTCGTCGGTTTCGGTGGCCATGCGGAGTCCCCGTCCGTCGTGCGGTTGAACCAACGGCGCCGATACGCCGTCAGCGGACCTGCGACCGTGGGCTGGTCGCAGGTCCGCCTGCGTGATCAAGCTGAACGAGCTGAATGCTAGGTCCTGCCCGGCCCGGGCCGGGCCCGGTTCAGAGGGCGTCGGGGCCGCGCTCGCCGGTCCGGACCCGGACGGCGGTTTCGACCGGGACGCTCCAGACCTTGCCGTCCCCGATCTTGCCGGTCCGGGCCGCCTTGACCAGGACGTCGATCAGCTGCTCGGCGTCGTCGTCCTCGACCAGGACCTCGATTCTGACCTTGGGCACCAGGTCCACGGTGTACTCCGCGCCCCGGTAGACCTCGGTGTGGCCGCGCTGGCGGCCGTAGCCGCTGGCCTCGGTCACGGTCAGACCGTGCACCCCGAAGGCCTGCAGGGCGGCCTTCACGTCGTCCAGGCGGTGCGGCTTGATGACCGCGGTGATGAGCTTCATCAGGCGTCGACCTCGGTCTTCTCGGTGCTCTTGTCGGTGGTCTTCGCGGCGGCGGCCCCGGCGGGGGCGGCGACCACGGCCGCGGCCGGGGCCGGGGTGGTCCGGGCGAGCCCGGAGCCCAGCGCACTGAAGTCGTACGCGGACTCGGCGTGCTCGGCCTGGTCGATACCGGCGACCTCGACCTCCTCGGCGACCCGGAAGCCGACCGTCTTGTCGATCGCCTGGGCCAGCAGCCAGGAGAGGACGAAGGAGTACGCGCCGACCACGGCCACGCCCATCGCCTGCTTGCCGAGCTGCTCCAGGCCGCCGCCGTAGAACAGGCCCTTGGCGGTCTGGCCGACGGTGCCGGTGGCGAAGAGCCCGACCAGCAGCGAGCCGATCGCGCCGCCGACCGCGTGCACGCCGACCACGTCGAGCGAGTCGTCGAAGCCGAAGCGGTACTTGAGGCTGATCGCGGCGGCGCAGACGGCACCGGCGATCAGGCCGATCGCCACCGCGCCGAGCGGGCTGACCGAGCCGCAGGCCGGGGTGATGGCGACCAGGCCGGCCACCGCGCCGGAGGCTGCACCCAGCGTGGTGAACGCGCCGTGCCGCAGCTTCTCGTAGACCAGCCAGCCGACCAGCGCGGCCCCCGTGGCGACCTGGGTGTTGACCAGGGCCATCGCGGCGACGCCGTTGGCGGCCAGCGCCGAGCCCGCGTTGAAGCCGAACCAGCCGAACCAGAGCAGCCCGGAGCCGAGCATGACCAGCGGCAGGCTGTGCGGGCGCATCGGGTCCTTCCGGAAGCCGACCCGCTTGCCCAGCACCAGGCAGAGCGCCAGGCCCGCGACGCCCGCGTTGATGTGCACGGCGGTGCCGCCGGCGAAGTCGATCACGCCGTTGCGGTCGCCGAGCCAGCCGCCGTTGCCGCCGTCGAAGAAGAAGACCCAGTGCGCGACCGGGAAGTAGACGACGGTCACCCAGAGGGCGATGAACAGGCCCCAGGCGGTGAACTTGGCGCGGTCCGCGACCGCACCGCTGATCAGCGCCGGGGTGATGATCGCGAACATCAGCTGGAACGCGGAGAACGCGGTGACCGGAATCGTGCCGGCCAGGTCGTTCAGCCCGATCCCGCGCATCCCGAGGAAGTCCAGGTTGCCGATCAGGCCGGCGCCCGCGTCGGGCCCGAAGCTGAGCGAGTACCCGTAGAGGACCCAGAGCACGCTGACGATGCCGAGCGAGAGGAAGCTCATCGCCAGCATGTTGAGTGTGCTCTTGGCCCTGACCATACCTCCGTAGAAGAAGGCCAGGCCCGGGGTCATCACCATGACCAGGGCCGCACAAATGAGCACGAAGGCGGTATCGCCCGCGCTGAAGCCGTCCGGCATCGGCGTCTCCTCATGAATGGAAGCCGCTCCACACCCGGGTTACCTGTCCCGTGCCACCCGGGGTGTCGGCGATGAGAAGGAGAGTGCCGAAGGCTGGTTTCGGCCGATGCAGCCCGTTGTTTCGCGACCGTGACGACGGCGACGCAGGGGTTACGCCTGCGTGAACCACGGCCGTGCCGCGCCGCCGAATGGGCTACCGTGCCGCCGCGCGACACGAGGAGTGCGGCAACGGCCACCGACCGTGGCGGCGGCGGCCGTCACGGTCGGCGGGGTCCTCGGGGCGCCCGGCCCAGGCCCGACCGGGCAGGCGGACGGTCGGGCAGGCAGACGGGCAGGCAGCCAGGCGAACAGACGGGTCAGACCACCGAGACGTACTCCGGGATGTCCTGGACCACCCGCTCCTTGAGCCGGCTCACCGCGTCCACGCCGTTGAACCGGACGGAGGCGGCCTCCGTGGTCTTGCGCACCCGCGAGTTCAGCCGCTCCGAACGGACCTTTCCGGCGATCTCCACCGCCTGCTCGGCGTACTCCACGGCCTGCTCCGGCTCCTTCTGCAGCAGGTGGACGCTGGCCATGCCGATCAGGTTGAAGGCGTACGAGCGGACGTGGTCGCCGTCCTGGCGGAAGAGGTCGACCGCGCGCTCCATCACCGGGGCGGACATCGAGGCATACAGCTCGGCCCGGTCGGAGTGGTAGGCGAGGTCGCGGAAGGAGTGCGCGTTCTCGGCGTTCAGCTCGGCCGGCGAGAAGAACTTCAGCCAGTCCGGGTCGCCGTCGCCCTCGCGGATGTCGGTGAAGGTGTCCTCGGCCAGCCGGACCGCCCGGGCGCAGCGGTTCACCTCGCCGATCGTGGCGTACGCGCGTGCCTCCATCGCGTACAGCAGCGACTGCTGGCGCGGGGTGGCGGTGTCGCGGCTGCCGTACTGGGCCAGGTGGATCAGCTCCAGGGCGTCCTCGCCACGGTTGAGGTGGATCATCTGGCGGCTCATGTCGGTGAGGATCAGCGCGCCGAACGGGCGGTCGCCGGCCTCCTTGGCGGCGTGCAGCGCCAGCACGTAGTACTTCTGCGCGCTCGGGTGCATGCCGACGTCGTACGACATCCAGCCGGCCAGGTGGGCCAGCTCGGCGGTGAGCCGGAAGAGCCGCCGGGTGGTCTGCTCGTGGTACGTCTCCTGGAGCAGGTCGGTGACCTCGTGGAGCTGGCCGACGACGGCCTTGCGGCGCAGCCCGCCGCCGTTCTGGGCGTCCCACTGGCGGAACATGACGGTGGTCTGCTCCAGCAGTTCCAGCTCGGGCTCGGAGAGCCGGCCGGTGAAGGCCTCGCCGCCGTTGGCCGCGGTGAGGATCGGGGTGGGCATGCCGGTCGGGCCGGGGGCGAGCCAGCGCTGCATCGGCTCGATGAGCGCGGCGCCGGCCGTCAGGGCGAGGGAGGTGCCCAGGAAGCCGCGCCGGTTGAGCATCAGGTCACTGCGCGAGTAGTCGCTGATCAGCTGGACGGTCTGCGGCGCGCTCCACGGCAGGTCGACGCCGCCGCCCACGGTGGAGACGGGGATGGCGGCCCGCAGCCCGAGGTCCTCGATGGAGACCACGGAGCCGAAGCGCTCGGAGAACAGCTCCGACATGATCTTGGGGATCGGCTCGCGGGGCTGCTCGCCGTCGAGCCAGCGGCGCACCCGGGAGGTGTCGGTGGAGACGTGGTGGGCGCCGATCTGGCGGGCCCGGCGGTTGACCTGACGTGCCAACTCGCCCTTGGACCAACCGCTGCGGGCGAACCACGTGGTCAGCTTCTCGTTGGGTTGCTTCTCTGCCATGGGAACGTCCCCATCCCGCCCGGCCCCTGCTTCGGGGCCCCCGATCGTGACCGCCCGACGGTTGCGGGCTCTTGCCAGACGTGCCGTACCTGAGTGCTGCCGAACCGCTCGTCGAACCGTTGGTCGTACTGGTGTGCCATCTCGGCGGACGAGCCGTCAGCTTCCCCAACTCCCGTCCCCCAAGAGCCCGGAGCGGACCCTCCGACGGCGTCCGTGTGCTGAACGTAATGCCCCGCGTGGTACCCGTGGGAGCGACCCTGGCGAAACGCCACCCTTCGCCACCCCCAGGAGTGAACCGAAGCAAGTCGGCACACGCTTCACTGGGTAGTCCCGACGGTCCGGCATATGCGGGCCGCCAAGTCCCCACCGGCACTCCTGCTCAGCGCGGCAATCCACAGCGGCCACAGGCGAGTTTGCCGCCCGCCCCGATCGACGGCCGTCCGCGCACACGACAATCCGGCATCGGCACCGCCCGCCACAAGGCGGCGCCCGAGGCGCAACCCCGCAACTGGCGCACGCCACGCGCTGCGCGCCGCCACCGCACAACGCACCACGCAACGGACAATCAACACAAAGTCACCACCCCGTAACCATCGGCAACGAGAACCTGTTGGGGGAGGCATGGACAACCTGTTCGGCGAACTTCGACTGGGGCACCTGCGGTTGGCCCCGCTGGGCGCGCGCCGCCGCACCCGGGTCACCGCGTCCCAGGCGGCCGCGGAGTACACCGGCCGCTGGGGCTGGGCGGTCGCCGTCGGCAGCCCGAACGGTGCCGTGGCCCGCTGTCACTGCGGCACCCCCCGCTGTGCGGCGCCCGGCCTGCACCCCGCCCCCGGCGGCGAACCGGCCGCCCGCTCCGGAGCGGACGTCTCGGTACTGTTCCCCACCGGCCGCGCCTTCGACGTCCTGGACGTCCCCGAGCAGGCCGGCCTGCAGGCGCTGGTCCGGCTGGAGCGGATGGGCACCCAGATCGGCCCGGTGCTGGCCGCGCCCACCGGCCGGCTGCAGTTCCTGGTCGCCGCCGGCACCGCCCGCCGGCTGCCCGACCTGCTCTACCGGATGGGCTGGGACGACGCCGCGCTCGACCTCACCTGCCACGGCGAGGGCAGCTACGTGGCCGCCCCGCCCACCGTCCTCGGCGGCCTCGGCCCGGTCCGCTGGCTGCGCCGGCCGACCCGCGACAACGCCGGCTGCCCGCCCGAGGCCAGGCTGCTCCTCGGCACCCTCGCCTACGCCTGCCACCGCGGCCGCGAGCGCACCGCCGAGCCCGCCTGGCTCGCCTCGTAGACACCGGCGGAGAACGCCGAAGGGCCCGCCCCTCGCGAGGCGGACCCTTCACCGGCAGGCCGGGGATCAGTCCCCGATCAGCGCGTCCACGAACGCACCCGGCTCGAACGGCGCCAGGTCGTCCGCGCCCTCGCCGAGACCGATCAGCTTGACCGGCACGCCCAGGTCCCGCTGGACCGCGACCACGATGCCGCCCTTGGCGGTGCCGTCCAGCTTGGTCAGCACGATGCCGGTGATGTCGACCACCTCGGCGAAGACCCGGGCCTGGATCAGCCCGTTCTGGCCGGTGGTGGCGTCCAGCACCAGCAGCACCTCGTCCACCGGGCCGTGCTTCTCGACGACCCGCTTGACCTTGCCCAGCTCGTCCATCAGGCCGGTCTTGGTGTGCAGCCGGCCGGCGGTGTCCACCAGCACGGTGTCGGCGCCCTCGGCGATGCCCTCCTTGACCGCGTCGAACGCGATCGAGGCCGGGTCGCCGCCCTCCGGGCCGCGCACGGTGCGCGCGCCCACCCGCTCGCCCCAGGTCTGCAGCTGGTCGGCGGCGGCGGCACGGAAGGTGTCGGCGGCGCCGAGCACCACCTTGCGGCCGTCGGCGACCAGGACCCGGGCCAGCTTGCCGGTGGTGGTGGTCTTGCCGACGCCGTTGACGCCGACCACCAGGACGACGGCCGGGCCCTCCTCGTGCTTGGTGGAGTGCACCGTGCGGTCGGCGTCCTTGCCGATCAGCTCGACCAGCTCCTCGCGGAGCAGCCCGCGCAGCTCGTCCGGGGTGCGGGTGCCGAGCACCTTCACCCGGGTGCGCAGCCGTTCGACCAGCTCCTGGGTGGGGGCCACACCGACGTCGGCGGTCAGCAGGGTCTCCTCGATCTCCTCCCAGGTGTCCTCGTCGAGGTGCTCGCGGGAGAGCAGCGAGAGCAGGCCCTTGCCGAGCGAGTTCTGCGAACGGGAGAGCCGGGAGCGCAGCCGGACCAGCCGGCCGGCCGTGGGCTCGGGGACTTCGAGGGCCGGAGCCTCCTCGACCTCCTCGATCGTCGCGGGGACGGCCTCGGCCTCGGCTTCGGGAAGCGGGAGCTCGACCTCCTCGACGGTGCGTCGGGGCTCCTCGGTCGGCGGCGCGGCCTCCTCACCGACCTGGGGCTCTTGCGGGGTCGGGGGCGCCGTGATGACCGGCGCCTGCGACTTCGGGGGCAGCTGCTGGCGTCGTCTGCCGGAAACGACGAGGCCGGCGATCGCGCCGATGGCGATCACGGCGATGACTACGGCAAGGATCACGTATTCCACATCAATCTCCTTCTCGGGATCCCACGACAGAGTGATCCTTCGGCCACCGACGCACGGAGCGTCGCCGCCTCCCTTACGCTGACGCTGTGCCGTCCGGCACCGGTCAGGGCTTGGCCGTCATGAGGTCGTCAAGCGGCTGAGTGAGAAGCCCCCTCGCGCGCGAGGGGGAGGAGTCACAACCACCCCAGTATCCGTGATCGGGGGTCGTCCGCGGGCATCTGCCCCGGCGTCGGCCGGTGGATCAGTCCATCGGCCCGGAGGCGGTCGCCTCCTCGCGCTGCCGGGGCTGCACCGTGCGAGCTCCGCGCTCCCGGTGCTCTCCCCCGGCCTGGCGGGTGGGAGGTGCCCCCACCCGCAGGCGCTGGCTGATCACCTGGGAGATGCCGTCGCCCTTCATGGTCACGCCGTAGAGGGCGTCGGCCGACTCCATGGTCAGCTTCTGGTGGGTGATCACGATCAGCTGGGAGCTCTCGCGCAGCTCCTCCATGATCCGGATCAGCCGGCGCAGGTTGGTCTCGTCCAGCGCCGCCTCCACCTCGTCCATCACGTAGAACGGGCTGGGCCGGGCCTTGAAGATCGCCACCAGCAGCGCCACCGCGGTCAGCGAGCGCTCTCCGCCGGAGAGCAGCGAGAGCCGCTTGACCTTCTTGCCCGGCGGGCGGGCCTCCACCTCGACGCCGGTGGTCAGCATGTTGTCCGGGTCGGTCAGCACCAGCCGCCCCTCCCCGCCGGGGAAGAGCCGCGAGAAGACGCCCTCGAACTGGGCGGCGGTGTCGTGGTACGC
This sequence comes from Kitasatospora sp. NPDC032757, assembly GCF_055579305.1. NCBI lineage: Bacteria > Bacillati > Actinomycetota > Actinomycetes > Kitasatosporales > Streptomycetaceae > Kitasatospora > Kitasatospora sp. NPDC032757. The sequence goes on from NZ_JBVINN010000036.1 coordinate 62,994, forward strand.
CGAGGTGAACAGCTGCTCGACCCGCTCGTCCACGTCCTTGACGATGTCGAGCAGGTCGCGCCGGCTCCGCTTGAGGTCGTCCAGCTGCTCCCCGAGGAACTTGTGCCGCTCCTCCAGCGCCGCGAACTCCTCCAGCGCCAGCGGGTTCACCTTGCCGAGCTGCTGGTACGCCTTCTCGGCGGCCCGCAGCCGTCGCTCCTGCTCGGCCCGGTCGTACGGGCGCGGCTCCCCGGGCTCCCCGCCGTCCTCGGGGGTGGGCGGCGGGACGAGCTGGTCCGGCCCGTACGCGGCGAGCAGTTCGCCGCCCTCGATGCCGAACTCCTCCAGCGCCCGGGCCTCCAACTGCTCGATCCGCAGCCGCTTCTCGGCCCGCAGCACCTCGTCCCGGTGCCCGGCGTCGACCAGCTTGTCCAGCTCGGCCTTGAGTTCGCGGCCGTGCTCGCGGTGCTCCCTGAGCTCCGCCTCACGGTCGGCGCGCGCCTGCTCGACGGCGGCCCGCCCGGCGTCCGCGCGGGCCAGCGACACCTCCAGGCAGGCCAGCAGCTGCCGGGCGCCCGCCGCGACGGCGTTCGCCACCGTGGCATCGTGCTCGGCGCGCCGGCGGCGCTCGGCGGCCCGGGCGCGCGCCTCGCGCTCGGCGCGGGCGGCCCGGTCCATCTGGTCGGCGCGGCCGTTCAGGGCGCGCACCCGCTCCTCGTGGGTGCGCACGGCGAGCCGCGCCTCCAGCTCGGTCTGCCGGGCTGCGGTGGCGGCCTGGGCCAGCCGTTGCTGCTCGGCGGCGTCCGGCTCGTCCTCCCCCGCGTCCGCCGACTCCTCGGCCGCGGCGAGCCGTTCGGCCAGCTCCTCGGCCGCGGCGAGCAGCTGGGCGAGCCCCTCCTCGGCCCGGCCGGCGGCGGTGGAGAGCCGCTCGGCCTCGCCGGCCGCGGCCCGGGACTGCCCGCCGAGCCGGCCGAGCGCGCCGGCCACCTCGGCCCGTTCCTTCGCGGCCTGCCGCCGGTGGGCGGCCAGTTGCTCCAGCCCGGCGGCCGACTCCCGGCGCAGCCCGGCGAGTTCGGCCAGGCGTCCGGCCGACTCCGCACAGCGGACGGCCTGCCGCTCGATCGCCCGGGCGGTCTCGTCCACCGCGGCCTGGGTCTCCAACAGGCTGGGCGCGCCGCCCGAGCCGCCGTGCGCGAAGGCCGCGCCGAGCCGGTCTCCCTCGACGGTGACGGCGGCCAGGCCCCGGTCCGCAGCGACCAGCGCCACCGCCTCGTCGAGCGAGCCGACCACCACGACGCCGGCCAGCAGGGCCCGCACGGCCGGCAGCAACTCGGCGGGCCCGTCGACCAGTTCGGCGGCCCAGCGGGCGCCGGCCGGCAACTCCCCCGCGACGCGGGCAGGTTCGGGGGCGCCGGCGATCAGCAGCGCGGCCCGGCCGGCGTCCTCCTTGCGCAGCAGCCGCAGTGCCTCGGCCGCGGTCCCCGGCGAGTCGACCGCCACCGCGTCCGCCACCGCGCCGAACGCCGCCGCGACGGCGGCCTCGTGGCCGGGGGCGACCCTCAGCAGTGCGGCCGCCGGGCCGATCAGCCCGGCCAGCCGGTCGCCGGCCGCCAGCAGCGCGCCGCTGCCGTCCTTGCGGCGCAGCCCGAGCGCCAGCGCCTCGTGCCGCGCCGTCAGCCCGGCCCGTTCGCGCTCGGCGGCGCCGGCGGCCTCGCGGGCTGCGGCCAGGTCGCGTTCGACGGCGGCGAGCCGCTGGCGCGCGGCCTCGTGTTCGGCGTCGGCGCGTTCGTCGTCCCCGGCCAGGCCATCGACCTGCGCGCGCAGCTCCTCGTACTCCTGCCGGGCGGCCTCGGCGCGCAGCAGCGCCTCGTCCCGGGCCTCGGTGAGCCGGCCGATCTCGGCCTGCGCGGCGGCGGCCTTGGAGCGGGCCGCCGCGGCCTGCCCCTGGAGCCGGGCCAGGCCCTCCCGGCGGTCGGCGATGGCCCGGGCGGCGTCCTTCAGCCGCCGCTCCTCCGCGGCGAGCGCGCGTTCCAGCCCGCTCCTGGTCTCGACCGCCTCGGCCAGGGCGTACTGGGCCTCCTCCAGTGCCTCGGCCAGGGCGGCCTCCTCCTCCCGGACCCGCTCGGCCTCCCGTTCCAGCTCCTCGGGGTCCCGCCCGCGCCGTTCCTCGGACTGCCCGCCGGCGGCCGCGTGCCGGGCCCGGGCCTCGGCCAGTCCGACGGTGCCGCGGGTGCGTTCGGCCAGGGCGGAGAGCCGGTACCAGGTCTGCCGGGCCGTCTCCAGGCTGGGGCCGAGCTGCTGGACCTGCGCCTCCAGGACGGCCTCGCGCTGCAGCGCGCGGGCCAGCTCCTGCTCGACGGTGGAGCGGCGCAGTTTGAGCGCCAGCTCGTCGGCGACCTCGGCCTCGACGGCCCGGCGCAGGGTGAGCAGGTCGTCGGCGAGCAGGCGGAGCCGGGCGTCCCGCAGGTCGGCCTGGATGCCCGCGGCGCGGCGGGCGATCTTCGCCTGCCGGCCGAGCGGGCCGAGCTGGCGGCGGAGTTCGGCCACCAGGTCCTGGACGCGGTTGAGGTTGACCTGCATCGAGTCGAGCTTCCGCAGCGCCTTCTCCTTGCGCTTGCGGTGCTTGAGGACGCCGGCGGCCTCCTCGATGAAGGCGCGGCGGCCCATCGGGTCGGCGTGCAGGACGGAGTCGAGCTGCCCCTGGCCGACGATGACGTGCATCTCGCGGCCGATGCCGGAGTCGGAGAGCAGTTCCTGGATGTCGAGGAGCCGGCAGGTGTCGCCGTTGAGCGCGTACTCGCTGCCGCCGTTGCGGAACATCGTCCGGGTGATGGTCACCTCGGCGTACTCGATCGGCAGCGCGCCGTCGGAGTTGTCGATGGTGAGGCTGACCTCGGCGCGGCCGAGCGGGGCGCGCCCGCTGGTCCCGGCGAAGATGACGTCCTCCATCTTGCCGCCGCGCAGCGACTTGGCGCCCTGCTCCCCCATCACCCAGGAGAGCGCGTCGACGACGTTGGACTTGCCGGAGCCGTTGGGGCCGACGACGCAGGTGATGCCGGGCTCGAACCGCAGGGTGGTGGCGGAGGCGAAGGACTTGAACCCGCGCAGTGTCAGACTCTTCAGGTGCACGCGCCGGTCTCCTCATCGCTCGCCAGGGCCCCGGCTTGCGACTGTATCCGGCGGTGACCGGCGGATACGCCTCCGGACACGACGGCGCCTCCGGACACGACGAAGGGACGCCACTCAGGGCGTCCCTTGCAAGCTGCGTCCCTTTCGGGGCGGCTCAGTGCACAGCGGCGTCGATCTGCGAGGACCGGGCGGGACTCAGGTGAGAGCCGGCTCCCGCTGATCCAGATCGATGCTGTTGAGCAGCGAGTGCTCGTCAGCGACAGCGGTGAGAGCGTCGTTCTCAGCCTGCATCCGAAGGAGCTCGGACTCCAGGTCCTGGACGCGCTGCTGAAGCCGTCGCATCTCGGAGAGCATTCGCGGGTCGGGGCCGCCGACGTACCCGAGAAGCGCCTTTGCCATGATGAATGGTCCTCCACGCTGAGTGACCGAACCGGAACGGTACAGGTCTAGGGGGAAGGGGGACGCACGCGCGGCGCGCCACCGGCAGTGCTGGCTGGGCACCACGGCACAACCACCGTGAGCTGGGCCCACGGGGTATACGCCTACCGGATAAACGCGGTCGTGTGCGCGGGCTTCAAGCGTCTCACCAAAGACGGAAAGGGTCAACACGATCACCCCACGCTACCGCGCCCCTGTCACCTGCATGGCGGTGTGGTCACGCCAGGCGGTCTCGGGCCGGTCTCCACCAGGTGCTCGTGGATCATCGTTCGATGCGGAGTCAACCACGAGTCTGCCCCGATGGCAACCGTATGACACCGACAGTTGCCGATCGTTTCGCGTACGCCCCGCGCGGACGGGCCCACCACCCGCCCCGCCACCCGGTTCAGCGGATCTCGAAGCTCTCGTAGCCGGCGCCGACGGCCGTCCAGATCTCGGTCACACCGGATACCCCGCCGGGCGTGTCGGGGCCGCGCAGCAGGGCGAGCAGTTCCTCGCAGTCGGCGGCGAGACCCTCGGCCACCACCTGGACCCGGCCGTCGCCGAGGTTGCTCGCGTAGCCGGTCAGGCCGATCTCCAACGCGCGCGCCCTGGTCCACCAGCGGAAGCCGACCTGCTGGACCTTGCCCCGCACCCAGGCGGTCACCCGGACCGGTTCATCGCTGTGCGCGTCACGACCGTGCATGCCCCCGACCCTATCCGGAGCGGCATCACCACGCGTCACGGCGCAGCGGGGCCCTCCATCGTCCAGCCCGGGCTGTGGATCTCCACCTGGAGGTCCCCGCGCCGCCCCTCCTCCCCGCAGGTGCGGCAGACCCAGGCCGGGTCGTACGGGTGCGGCTCGTGCCCCTGGGGCGTGTGCCCGAAGCTGACCGGCGGCTCGGGCAGCAGCCAGCGGTCGCCCCAGCCGAGCAGCGCCTGGGTGAGGGGCGCGAGGTCACGGCCGGCCTCGGTGAGGTGGTACTCGTACCGCGGCGGCCGCTCGCTGTAGGCGCGGCGCTCGACGACGCCCGCCTCCTCCAGGGCGCGCAGCCGTGCGGTGAGCCGGTCGCGCGGCGCGCCGGTGTTCCGGGCGATCCGGTCGAAGCGGTGGTTGCCGTAGAACAGCTCGCGGACGGCGAGCAGCGCCCACTTCTCGCCGACCACGTGCAGCGTGGCGGCGATCGAGCAGGGCCGGCCGGGGAGGGAGGGCGGGGCCGAAGGCGTGTGGGAGGTCACAGAGCCAGCCTGCCACACAGGGTTGCGTTCTCAAACCCATCAGCCCCCGCTCCCCCGGACGGCTCCGGACAGCACCGCGGCCCCGCCGGTGGGTGGCGGGGCCGTGGTGTCGTTCGACCGCGTCGGGCGGGGTCGGCAGCGTCAGCGAGTCGGGAGCGTCAACGGCCCGGGAGCGTCAACCGCTCGGCAGCGTCAACGGCCCGGGAGCGTCAACCGCTCGGCAGCGTCAACGGGTCGGCAGCGTCAGCGGGTCGGGATCCTCTCCGGTGCGGGATGCCGCGCCGGCGTCAGAACCCTCCGCCGAAGTCGCCCCCTCCGCCGAAGTCACCTCCGCCACCGAAGTCGCCGCCGCTGTCGAAGCCGCCGCCGAAGTCACCGGAGTTGTAGTCGGCACCCGAGTAGTCGCCGCCGTCGTAGTCGGAGCCGTCGACCGGGGCGCCGTAGGCCGGGGTGCTCATCATCGAGCCGAGCATGGTGCCCACCAGCAGGCCCGGCAGCAGGCCGCCGCCGTAACCGCCGAAGTAGCCGCCCGCCCAGGGCCCGTAGGCCGGGCCGGCGTTCCAGTACGGCTGGGGGCCGTGCTCGGTCGGGACGGTCCTGATGTCCGGGTCCTGGCCGGTGGCCAGCCGGTCGGCGTCCGCCCGGCAGACCGGGACGGTGCGCGCGGCGCCGCCGGCCGGGGCCCAGTCGGCGTCCTGCACGGACGGGCCGTGGCGCGGGTCGAAGAAGCACGGCGGGCGGCGCTCAGGCAGCGGCAGCTTCTCCCGGCGGGCGGCCAGCGTGGCCAGCGCGAAGCGGCCGTCCTCCAGCGCCTCGGTAACCGGCTTGACGTCCTCCGGGCCCTTGGCCTCGTCCATGCTGCGCTTGGCCCGCTCGTAGGAGTCGAGGGCGTGCGCGTAGTCGGCGCGCTGGACGTCGTCGGCGTCGGCGGCGCCCGGGTTGAAGTCGAGCCGGTCGAGCTCCTCGCCGAACGCCGTGATGTCCTCGTCCACCACCCGGCGCAGCTGCGCCAGTTCGGCCCGCCGCTGCTCCTCCTTGCGCTTCTTCGCCCGGCGGAAGAGCAGGAAGACGCCGGTGCCGGCCAGTGCCAGCAGGGCCAACGGGACGACGATCGCGGCGGTCGACAGGCCCCCGCCGGAGCTGTTCACGCCGTGGCCCTTGACCTGCGGCGCGGCGGTGTCGACGAAGTCGTTCAGGGTGGCGTCGATGTCGCCGGGGTGCGAGCGGAAGGCCGCGCCCGCGATCCGTTCGGCGCTCGCGGTGGGCAGCGCCTCCCGGTCCGAGCGGGCCTGGAACTGGTCGCCGCGCCAGACGCCGTAGGTACCGGTGACGCCCACCTTGGTGCGCAGGTCGTTGAAGACGGTCTGGGCGCCGTACGGGTCGGCGGCCGGGACGACCGCGATGAAGACCGGCTTGTCCGCCTTGCGGATCTTCTCGGTCAGGGCGTCGGCCTGGCTCTGGCTGAACCGGCCCGTCATCGCCGGGTCGACGTACACCCGGCCCTGCTTGAGCGTCGCGGTGGCGTCGTCCAGCCCGCCGGCCGCGGACGCCGCCGGCGCCAGCAGGAGCAGCAGCCCGAGCAGCGCCGCCACCAGGGCCAGGGGCCCGCCGCCCCGGGAACGTCGTCGAGCAAGGGTTCTCATGTCACCGACGCTACCCCCACCGGCGTCCGGGCAGGGCATACCCTTCGCGTACGGGCCGGCGGGCGTACCCCCACCGTCCGCCGGGGGCGCTCCCCTCCTCGGGGATGATGTTTCCCCGGCCGCCCCCGAACCGTGCCGGCGGCGGGAACCCGGCCACCGGCCCGGACGTACGTTCCGGCAGGCGCAGCCCGGCGGCGGAGCGCTCCGACGCTGTCCCGCGACCGGGCATAGTGGTGGCCGTACCTCGGTCCCTTGACCTTCTCTTGACCACTTCTCTCGTCTCTCGACCACTTCTCTCGATCGGAGCACTGGGTGTTCATCGGCCTCGTCACCGCCGTGGCGGCCTCCGCCTGCTACGGCACCGGTTCGGTCCTGCAGGCCGTCGGATCACGGCGCTCCGCCCGGGAGGAGGCCGCCGCCGGGGGCGCCTCGGCCGGCACGACCGCACACGGCGGGCCCAGCCTCGCCTCCACCGCGAAGGCCGCCGTCACCTGGGAGTTCATCCTCGGCACGGTGCTCGACTTCATCGGCTTCGGGCTCGGCGCACTGGCCGCGCGGCTGCTGCCGCTGTTCCTCTCGCAGACCATCATCAGCGCCAACCTGGTGATCACCGCGGTGCTGAGCATCAAGCTGCTCGGAATCCGGCTGAAGCAGCTGGAGTGGGCGTCGATCGGCGTCCTCTGCTCGGCGCTGGTGCTGCTGGCCGTCTCGGCCGGTCCGGAGGGCGGCCACCACGCGGCGATGTCGTTCCACTGGTGGCTGCTGCTGATCACCACCGTGCTGCTGGTGGGCGGCAGCCTGCTGGTGCGGCGGATGGGCGCCAACGGCGCGATCGTCGCCGGTCTGCTCTCCGGCCTCGGTTTCGGCGCGCTCGGCGTCGGCGTGCGCATCCTCAACGGCGTCGACCCGTTCGAGCTCGGCAAGCTGCTCTCCGACCCGGCCCTGTACGCGATCCTGGTCGGCGGCCTCGGCGGAATGTACGTGCACACCGTCGCGCTTCAGATCGGCTCGGTGAACGGCGCGACCGCCGCCCTCGTGGTCGGTGAGACGGTGCTGCCCGGCGCGGTCGGCGTCATCTGGCTCGGCGACTCCTCCAAGGACGGTCTCGCCTGGCTGGGCGTCGCCGGCTTCCTGCTCGCCGTCGTCTCGGCAGTCGGTGTCGCCTACTTCGGCCAGGACACCCACGGCGCCGCCCCCGACGGCAGCGCCGCGGAACCCGAACTCTCCAAGCGGTAGGGCGGGATCAGCCCCCGCTGCGGGCGCGCGGGACGCGCTGGCAGCGGGGGCAGAAGTAGCTGGAGCGGTTCATCCAGGGGGCCCGGCGGATCGCGGTGCCGCAGCGGCGGCAGGGCTCGTGCTCGCGGCCGTAGGCGTCGAGGTCACGGGAGAAGTAGCCGCTCTCGCCGTTCACATTGACGTAGAGGCTGTCGAAGCTGGTGCCGCCGACGGCGAGGGCCGCGGTCATCACGTCCCGGGCGTTGGCCAGCAGGACGGCGGCCTGCGGGCGGGTGAGCGCGGCGGTCGGGCGGTCGTAGTGCAGCCTGGAGCGCCAGAGTGCCTCGTCCGCGTAGATGTTGCCGACCCCGCTGATCAGGGTCTGGTCGAGCAGCGCCCGCTTGACCGTGGTGCGCTTGGCGCGCAGCGCGGCCACGAAGGCGGCGTCGTCGAAGCGCGGGTCGAGCGGGTCGCGGGCGATGTGCGCGAGGGAGACGGGGGTGCCCTCGGGGTCGCCGTCCTCGGCCTCCTCGACGGCCAGCCCGCCGAAGGTCCGCTGGTCGACGAAGCGCAGTTCGCGCCCGCCGTCGGTGAACCGCAGACGGACGCGCAGGTGGGTCTCGTCGGGCACCGCCGGGTCCTGGACGAGGAGTTGGCCGCTCATCCCGAGGTGGCCGATCAACGAGAACCCTCCCCCGGCCTCCGGCGTCGCGCCGGGGCCGGTGAGCGGGACCCAGAGGTACTTGCCGCGGCGCTGCGCGGTGCCGAGCGTGGTGCTGGTGAGCCGGGCGGTGAAGTCGGCCGCGCCGGCGGGCTGGCGGCGTACCGCCCGCGGGTGCAGCACCTCGACACCGGCGACCGTCCGCCCGGCGACCCAGTTGGCCAGGCCTCGGCGGACGACCTCTACCTCGGGGAGTTCGGGCACGGGAACAAGCCTCCTGCGACGGGGATCTGCAGGAGGAAGGTTACTGCGCTCACGGGAGGGCCCGCCGCGGTGTCCGCGGCGGGCAGCGCCGGATCAGGCCCCGCTGGGGAGCCGGTCGGCGTACTTCTCCTTGATCGCCCGCCAGGCGCTCTCGGCGGCCTTCTGCTCGGCTTCCTTCTTCGAGCGGCCGACGCCGCTGCCGAAGTCCTCGCCGGCCACCCGGGCCGCGGCGGTGAAGGTCTTCTCGTGGTCCGGGCCGGACTCCTCGACCACGTACTCCGGCACTCCGATGCCCACCGAGGCGGTGAGCTCCTGGAGGCTGGTCTTCCAGTCCAGGCCGGCGCCCAGCTGCGAGGACTCCTCGATCAGCGGGTCGAACAGCCGGTGGACGAAATCGGTGGCCGCGTCGAGGCCCTGGTCCAGGTAGACGGCGCCGATCACGGCCTCGACGGTGTCGGCGAGGATCGACGACTTGTCGCGGCCGCCGGTACCCTCCTCGCCCTTGCCGAGGCGGATGAACGTGCCGAGCTCAAGGCCCCGGCCGACGTCGGCGAGCGCGCGCGAGTTGACCACCGCGGCGCGCAGCTTGGCGAGCGTGCCCTCCGGGACGTCCGGGTGGACGCGGTAGAGGGTGTCGGTCACCACCAGGCCCAGCACCGAGTCGCCGAGGAACTCCAGGCGCTCGTTGGTGGGCAGCCCGCCGTTCTCGTACGCGTACGAGCGGTGGGTCAGGGCACGCACCAGAAGGGCGCGCTCGAGTGTGTACCCGAGGCGCCCTTCCAGGACGTCGTATTCGGTCGAAGCCGGCCCGCCGGCCTTTCCGCCGCCCGAAGAAGCCTTCGGGGCAGTGGCCGCCTTGCGGGAGGAGTTACCGTCCGACATCGATCCGTACACCCTGCCGATCAGACCGAGAGGACCTGGCGACGGTTGTACGTGCCGCAGCTCGGGCACGCGATGTGGCCGAGCTTCGGCTCGTGGCAGCGGTCGCACGCCACGAGGGCCGGAACGACGGCCTTCCAGTTGGAACGGCGGTGGCGCGTGTTGCTGCGCGACATCTTCCGCTTCGGAACAGCCACGGCTACTTCTCCTGGTTCTCGGCGGCACCCTCACGGGTGTCGCTGTTCTTGATTCCGTCACCCTCGTCGCCGGGGGCGGCGGAGAGTCCCTGCAGAGCCGCCCACCGGGGGTCGACGGCGTCGTGGTGGTGCGCCGGGTCGTCGCTCAGGCGCGCTCCGCACTCGGAGCACAGGCCCAGGCAGTCTTCCTGGCACACCGGCTGCAGCGGCAGTGCGAGCACCACCGCGTCACGCAGCACCGGCTGGAGGTCGAAGAAGTCGCCCTCCAGACGGTAAGTCTCTTCTTCCGAGTCCTCGTCGAGGTCCTCGGCCCCGGCGGTCCGGGCGCGGTGGCGCTCGTCGGACTCCGGGTAGTAGTACAGCTCCTGGAAGTCGACGTCGATGTCGTCGTCGACGGGCTCCAGGCACCGCACGCACTCGCCCTCGACGTGGGCCTCGGCGGTGCCGGTCACCAGCACGCCCTCGACCACCGACTCCAGGCGGAGCTCCAGCCGGATCTCGCTCTTCTCCGGGACGCCGATCACATCGATGATCCCGAGGCCCTCGGGGGCCTCCAGGGTGCGGGACACCTTGCGCAGCGAGCCCGGGCGACGACCGAGCTCGTGCGTGTCGAACACGAGGGGGTCGCGGTGGTCGAGGCGGTTCAAGGTGTCCTGACTTCCTGAGAAAACTGATGCGCGGCGCTGCTCACCGGACGATGCGCGGGCAGACCGACGGCCCGACACGGAGAGGCCGGAGTGGTCAGACTACCGGAGTCTCCCGCCAGGCCCAACTTCGGTCCTTCCGGCCCGACCGGCCCGCCCCCTCACGAGCCGAAGGATGCACCGGCGCCGTGAGGGAGGAACGAGGAGGCGGGTGAGGAACTGCTCCTCACCGGCCGCCGAGCTCCCGCAGGCGGGTCATGTCGATCATGCTGGTGTCGAAGAAGCTGGTCTCGTCCAGGCCGGCCTGCTGCTGCGGCAGGACCGGCGGGTTGGCCGGCTGCTGCGGGTAGCCTCCCCCGGCTTCCGGCTGGGGGTTCCCCCAGGCGTCGTACTGCTGCGCCGCGTACCCCTGCTGCGGGTAGCCGTAGCCACCCTGCTCCTGCCCGGCCGGGTAGCCCTGCGGCGGCTGCTGGGGCGGCTGCTGCTGCCCGTAGCCGTACTGGGCGCCGTACGGGTCGGCCTGGCCGGCCGGGTCGTAGCCGCCGCCGTACACCTCGGCGTACTGCCCGCCGGGCTGCTGCGCGACCGCCGCGTACTGGTCCGTGCCGGGGGACTGCCAGCCGGCCGCGGCCGGGGTCTGCTCGGGCCAGGACTGCTGCTGCGGCACCTCCTCGCGGTACCACGGCACCTCCTCGCCGTCGGCGTCGACGGCGGCGGCGAAGCCCGCCGCGACGGCCTCGGCGCGGTCCTTGGCCTGCTGGGCCTGGTCCGCGGCGGCCAGGTAGGCGCCCAGCTCGTCGATCGGGGCCTTGCCGAGCAGCTTGTCGCGACCCTTGCCGACGGCCTCCAGGGTCGCGCTGAGCACGTTCTCCAGAGTGGCGAGCTTCACATCGACGTACTCGTCGACCTCGGGGCTCGGGGTGATCCGCGGCTGCGGCCGGAACTCCTCGCCGTCACTCTCGCCGTCGTACTCCGTCTCGAAGACACCGGAGTCACCGCGCAGCTTGGTCCGGCCGCGGCCGACCGCGCCGAGCGTCTTGGTGAGCACGACCTCGAAGTTGGCGAGCTTGCTGTCCACATAGTCGTCGGCCTCGGCGCGCTTGGTCTCGACCTCGGCGCGCGCCTCCGCGAGGATGCGGTCCGCCTCGGCCTGCGCCCGGCGGACCACCTCGGTGTCGGAGATCAGCGAGCCGCGCTCGGCGTGCGCGCCCTGGATGATCCGCTCGGCCTCGGCCTCGGCGTCGGCCACCACCTGCTCGTGGTCGGCCATCACCGACTGGGCGTGGGCCAGCTCGGCGGGCAGCGCCGACCTGAGGTCCTGGAGCAGGCCGACCAGCTCGGCCCGGTTCACCACGCAGGAGGCCGACATCGGCATCGAGCGGGCGTTCTCGACGGCCGCGACGATCTCGTCGACCTTGTTCTGCACGTCCACGGGGCTTCGTCTTTCCGTGTGCCGCCGACGGTCCGGCGGAGGCAGGCCCGGCGCGGTGGACCTCACCGCTGGGCAGGGAGTACAGACTGTACGGCCACTGCGGGGCGAGGTCACAACGCCCGGACCGGCCCGCCTGGCCACACCCGGGACAAGTCATGACGAACCGGCAGAAACGGACGCGTCCGGTCCGCGCCGGCTACTGCTGCGCCTTACGCTCCGCGATCCGCTCGACCAGCCTGCGGTGCACCGTCTCCGGCAGCAGGTGCGAGACGTCGCCCCCGTACGAGGCGACCTCCTTGACCAGCGTGGACGACAGGAAGCTGTACGTCGGAGAGGTCGGCAGGAAGAGCGTCTCGACGCCGGTCAGCCCGTGGTTCATCTGGGCCATCTGCAGCTCGTAGTCGAAGTCGCTGACGGCGCGCAGGCCCTTGACGATCGCCGGGATGTCGCGCTCCCGGCAGAAGTCCACCAGCAGCCCGAGGTGCGACTCGACCACGATGTTCCCGTACTTGGCGGTCGTCTCCTCGATCAGGGCGATCCGCTCGTCGATGGTGAACATGCCCTGCTTGTTCCGGTTGATCGCGACCGCGACATGCACCACGTCGTACAGCTTCGAGGCCCGCTCGATGATGTCGAGATGACCGTTGGTGATCGGGTCGAACGATCCGGGGCAGACGGCGCGGCGCATGGCGTGGATGCTCCCTCGTGGGGTGACGGTCCGGCGGGCCTCCTCGGCCCACTACGGGTTCTGGCGGGCCTCGGCGGCGGCGCGACCGTACCAGAGCGTGCCCTCGCCGTAGCGGCGGGACCGCAACTCCTCGAAGCCTTCGGGCCAGCCGAACGCGCCACCTCGGGTGCTGCGCTCCACGGTGACGAGTGCTTCGTCCGCGAGCCAGCCCCCGGCGACGAGTGTGATCAGCATCTCGCGCACCTCGTCGTCCGTGACGACGTACGGCGGGTCGAGGAAGACCAGGTCGTACGGAGCCTCCGGGGCCGGGCCGGCGATCACCTTCTCGGCACGGGCCGCCTGCACCACCGCGCCGGAAAGGCCGACCGTCCGCACGTTCTCCCGGATCACCCGGGCCGCCTGTCCGTCCGCCTCGACCAGCAGGACGTGCTCGGCGCCGCGCGACAGCGCCTCCAGGCCGACCGCGCCCGATCCGCCGAAGAGGTCCAGCATCCGGGCCCCGTGCAGGGTGCCGCGGAGCGCCTCCAGGGTGGAGAACATCGCCTCACGGGCCTTGTCGGAGGTCGGGCGGGTGCCCCGGCCGGGCGGTACGGCCAGCCGGCGGCCGCCGGCCGCCCCGGCGATGACGCGGGTCATGGTGGTGGGAGGTCCTTTCGTCGCTGCCCGACCACGCTATACGGCCGCGTCCCGCCCCGGCTCGAAGGGGCACGCTGGTGCCGGAACGGAAGAAGCGAGGAGGCCCCGAGGCGCGAGGGGCATCGGAGCGCCGGCCGTCGGCCCCGGGCCCGGGCCCGGGCGCCCGGAGGCGGGCGGGCGGGTCGCAGCCCCGCCGCACGGAGCAGCGGGGCTGCGACCCGGGGTCAGCTCGCGTCCGCCGCCGGGGCCTGGGCCGGGACCGCCGCGCCGAGCAGCGCCGGCGAGGCGTAGCGGGACCACGAGAGGCAGCCGTCGGGCGGGCAGAACTCGGGGCGGCGCGGGTCGTGCCCGAGCTCGCGCAACTTGGTACGGACGGAGTCGGGCGTACGGCCGAAGCGGGCGGCGATCCGGGCGACGGTCTCGCCGTCGTGGAACCGCCGGACCAGCTCCTCCTCGTGCTGCGGCACCCAGGGGGCGCCGTGGCCGGGGTACAGCTCGCGCAGCACGTCGCGGTCGGGGATGGGCTCGGAGACATCGGCGACGATCGCCAGCGCCCGGAGCGCGCGGTTGAGCGCGATCCGGAGCGAGGCGACGTCCTCGACCGGCAGGCGGAGCTTTCCGGAGGCGAGCGGCGACGCGGCCGCCCCCTCACGCCAGCCGGTCAGGGTGAGGGTGACCTCGCGGTCGTCGTCGCTGGCGAGTTCGATCCGGAAGACCTTGTCGCCCAGCGGGAGCTCGTTGAGATGACGGAATGCCATGGCAGGACCCCCAAGTGTCGTGCCAGGTACGCACCTTGGGGGTGCGCCCTGAACAACTACATTCTCTCGCGGGGGTCTGACAATCGGCCGGCGCCGGCCGCGGTCAGCCCTTCTCCATGTAGGCGGCGCGGTCCGCGTCGAGCAGGCTCTCCAGCGCGGTCCGCAGGTCCGCGTGGGCGGCCAGCTCCCGGTCCTCGGCGACCAGCCGGGTGGCCTCGGCCCGGGCGGTCACGATGACCTCCTCGTCCTCCAGCACCGAGAGCACCTTCAGCGAGGACTTCACCCCGGACTGCGCCTGGCCCAGCACATCGCCCTCACGGCGCTGTTCGAGGTCGATCCGGGACAGCTCGAAGCCGTCCAGCGTGCCGGCCACCGCGTCCAGCCGGGCCCGGGCGGGGCTGGCCGCCGGCATGTCGCTGACCAGCAGGCAGAGGCCGGGCGCGCTGCCTCGCCCGACCCGGCCGCGCAGCTGGTGCAGCTGGGAGACGCCGAAGCGGTCGGCGTCCATGATCACCATCGCGGTGGAGTTCGGGACGTTCACCCCGACCTCGATCACCGTCGTGGCCACCAGGACGTCCACCTCGCCGGCCGCGAACCGGCGCATCACCTCGTCCTTGGCGTCGGGCGCCAGCCGGCCGTGCAGGATCTCCACCCGCAGCCCGGCCAGCGGGCCCTTCACCAGCATCTCCGCGGTCTCCACCACGGAGAGCGGCGGCCGCCGTTCGTCGCTCGCGGCGCCCACGTCCTCCAGGTCGTCCTCGGCCGCGGAGGCCTGGCGCTTCTTCTTCGCCGCCTTCGGGTCGGCGGGCTCCTCGTCCCCGATCCGGGGGCAGACCACGTACGCCTGGTGGCCCTTGGCCACCTCCTCGCGGACCCTCTCCCAGGCCCGGGCCAGGAAGTTGGGCTTCTCCACGGCCGGGACGACATGGGTGGAGATCGGCGAGCGGCCGGCCGGCAGCTGGTCCAGTACGGACGTCTCCAAGTCCCCGAAGACGGTCATCGCGACGGTGCGCGGGATCGGCGTGGCCGTCATCACCAGCAGGTGCGGCGGCTGCTCGCCCTTGGCGCGCAGCGCGTCGCGCTGCTCGACCCCGAAGCGGTGCTGCTCGTCCACCACGACCAGGCCGAGGTCCTGGAACTGCACCTTGTCCTCGATCAGCGCGTGGGTGCCGATCGCGATGCCCGCGTCCCCGCAGGCCATGTCCAGCAGCGCCTGGCGCCGGGCCGGGACGCCCATCGAGCCGGTCAGCAGCACCACCCGGGTGCCGAGGTCGGAGCCGCCGAGCATGCCGCCCTCGGCCAGGTCCCCCATCATCTCGACGATCGAGCGGTGGTGCTGCTGGGCCAGCACCTCGGTGGGCGCCAGCAGCACGGCCTGGCCGCCCGCGTCCACCACGGCGAGCATGGCGCGCAGCGCGACCAGTGTCTTGCCCGAGCCGACCTCGCCCTGGAGCAGCCGGTGCATCGGGTGCTCGCTCGCCAGGTCGGCGGCGATCTCGGCGGAGACCTTCTCCTGGCCCTCGGTGAGGGTGAACGGGAGCCGGGCGTCGAAGGCGTCCAGCAGGCCGCCCTCGCGGGCCCGGCGCGGCTTGGCGGGCAGGGCGGAGTCGGCGGCCCGGCGCTGGGCGAGCGCGACCTGGAGGACGAACGCCTCGTCCCAGCGCAGCCGGCTCTGGGCGCGCTCGCGGTCGGCCTGGCTGCGCGGGCGGTGGATCAGCTCCAGTGCCTCGGGCAGCGGGATCAGGTCGTGCCGCTCGCGCAGCTCGGCCGGCAGCGGCTCGCCGACGTCGCCGAGGTGCTTGGTGAGGGCCGTCTCGATGCAGATGGACAGCTTCCAGCTGGGCATCTGGGCGCTGGCGCCGTAGACCGGGATGAGCCGGCCGGCGAACTGCCGGGCGGCGTCGGACCCTGCCTCCTCGTCGAGGAGCTGGTAGTCCGGCGAGACGAGCTGGCGGGTGCGGTTGAAGACCCCGACCTTGCCGGCGAACAGGCCCTGGGCGCCGGCCTTGAGCTCCTTCTGCCGCCAGCCCTGGTTGAAGAAGACCAGCGAGAGCCGGCTGCGGCCGTCGGTGACGACCACCTCCAGGCGGTCGCCCTTGCGGCCGCGGAACGGGATCAGGGTGACCTTCTCGATCCGGGCCAGCACGGTGACGTGCTCGTCGATCTCCAGCTCGTCCAGGCTGGTGAGCTGGCCGCGTTCGACGTAGCGGCGCGGATAGTGGTGCAGCAGGTCCCCGACCGTGCGCAGCTTGAGGCTGTCGGCGAGCACCTTGGCGGTCCGGTCGCCGACGAGCTTGGTCAGTGGTTCATCGAGAGCGCCCATCAGGCCCTTGTTTACACCACCGGACCGACAATCCGGGCACGGCCCAGCCGGGCTACTCCACGCCGATGAGCACCGGCGCGGATCCCTGCCCGCCGTGGAAGACCACCGCGTCGACCTCGGGCCGCCGGTGCCGGGCGTGCGCGACCAACTGGTCGGCGAGGCCCTGCGGGGCGCTCTGGCCGAGGATCAGGGTGACCAGTTCGCCGCCCGCGCCGAGCATCCGGTCCAGCACCATCGTCCCGACCTCGGCCGGTCCGGTGCCGATCACCACGACGTCCCCGTCGATCAGCCCGAGCACGTCCCCGGCCTGGCAGACCCCGGCCATCGTCCAGGACTCCCCCTCGGCGACGGCGAGTTCGGCGTACCGGGTGGCGCCGGCGGCGGAGGTCATGGCGACCACGTCCTCGTCGAAGCGCCGGCCGGCCTCGTGCACGGCGAGCGCGGCCAGGCCCTGCACCGGCGAACGGGTGGGCAGCACGGCGATCCGTACGCCCTCCTCGCGCAGCTGGTCGGCGGCGGCGCCGGCGGCGGCCCGCAGTTCGGGGTCGTTGAGCAGCAGCACGACCTCGCGGGCGCCGGCCCGGCGGACGGCGGCGGCCAGTTCGGCGCTGGCCGGCGGGCGGTCCGGGTCGGCGTGCAGGACGACGGCGCCGGCCTGCTCGCAGAGTTCGGCCAGGCCCGCGCCGGAGACCACCGACAGCACCGCGCGGGTGCGCTCCTCGCGCTCGCCCCGGTCGTCGGCGGTGCCGGAGCGGGCGGCGGCCTCGGCGAAGTGGGTGATCCGGATCTGGTGCGGCCGCCCGGCCTCGACCCCGGCCTCGACGGCGGCGCCCGCGTCGTCCACGTGCACGTGGACGTTCCAGAGGCCGTCGCCGCCGCCGACCACCAGCGAGTCGCCGAGCCCGGCGAGCCGCTCGCGCAGCGCCGGCAGCGCCGTGTCGGGGGCGTCCAGCAGGTAGATCACCTCGAAGGCGGGGTGGCCGGGGCCGGGCGGCCGGACGTGGCTCTCGCAGCTCTCCGCGATCCGGACGTCCCCGCGCAGCGCGACCGGGCCCATCGGCTGGTGCCCGGCGACGGCGTCGGCGAGGGCGCCGAGGACGGCGACCAGGCCGCGCCCGCCGGCGTCCACCACCCCGGCCTCGGCCAGGACGGGCAGCTGCTCGGGGGTGTGCCGCAGGGCGTCCCGGGCGGCCCGGTAGGCGGTGTCGGCGACCTGGGCGAGGCCGTCCCCGGCACCGACGGCCTCCCGGGCGGCGACCCGGGCGACGGTCAGCAGCGTCCCCTCGACCGGCTCGGCGACGGCCTGGTAGGCGGAGTCGGCGGCCCGCTGGAGGGCGGCCCGCAACTGGTCGGCGCCGCCGCCCTCGGCCAGCGTCTCGGCGGTGCCGCGCAGCCACTGGGCGAGGATCACCCCGGAGTTGCCGCGCGCGCCGATCAGCGCGCCGCGGGCCATCGCCCGGGCGGTCTCGGCGAGGCCGGGCGCCGGCCCGGCTTCCGGGTCGGTGAAGCGGCTCTCCACGGCGGCGGCGGCCGACTCGACGGTCAGGTACAGGTTGGTGCCGGTGTCGCCGTCCGGGACGGGGTAGACGTTGAGTGCGTCGATCTCCTCGCGGGCCTGGCCGAGCGCACGCAGGGCCAGCTGGCACCAGCTGCGCACGGCCGGGGCGTCGAGCGTGTGCAGCACCAGGTCTCCTCCGGATGGGACGCCGTGATGGCCTGGGGGGCAGCAACACCTTCAGGACAGCGGCGAGGGGTGATACCGGCAGATTATCGGTGGCCGGGGGCGGGTGCCGGGGGCAGCGGACGCAGCGATCACCTGCGCGGTCGTGGTAGTTTCGTTGAACGGAAGCAAGCGTTGTATGCTCTTCCGGTTGCCTGGAACAGTCCAGGCTCACCCCCTTGGTCCGGTCTGGTTCACGTGAGTGCTCCGGTGGGTCGGCGGGGTTTCGAACGTAAATGATCTGAAGTCTTGGAGTGACTCCTGTGGCTGCCAACTGCGACGTCTGCGGCAAGGGGCCGGGCTTCGGCAACAGCATCTCCCACTCTCACCGCCGTACCCCCCGTCGTTGGAACCCCAACATCCAGACGGTGCGCGCTGTGATTGGGCGGACGCCGAAGCGGCTCAACGTCTGCACCTCGTGCATCAAGGCCGGTAAGGTCTCGCGCTGACGCGCAGACCGGTACGCCGGTCCTCCAGTCAGCCGGTTCATCCTCGGATGGACCGGCTTTCTGTATTCCGGTGCCGTACCGACCTCGGTTGACGGGCGGGCCCTCGGGCCCGCCCGTCATCCGTTTCCGGAGCGGTTCCGGCGGCGGCGGTCTCAGCGCCAGCGCCAGGCGTGGTCG
This sequence comes from Kitasatospora sp. NPDC032757, assembly GCF_055579305.1. NCBI lineage: Bacteria > Bacillati > Actinomycetota > Actinomycetes > Kitasatosporales > Streptomycetaceae > Kitasatospora > Kitasatospora sp. NPDC032757. The sequence continues at coordinate 81,444 of NZ_JBVINN010000036.1, forward strand.
ACCGGGCCGATGCCGGCGCCCAGCGCGAAGCCCGCGGCGATCGCGCCGGTGATGTACTCCTTGGCCGAGGCCACCGCCTCCGGCAGCGGCTCGCCCTTGGCCAGCCCGGCGGCGATCGCGCTGGCCAGCGTGCAGCCGGTGCCGTGGGTGTGCCGGTTGTCGTGGCGCGGCGCGCGGTACCAGTACTCCTCCCCCGCCCCGCCGTAGAGCAGGTCGGCGGCCTCCCCCTCCAGGTGCCCGCCCTTGACCAGCACCCAGCGCGGCCCGAGGTCGAGCAGTGCCTTGGCCGCGTCCAGCATCTGGCCCTCGTCCTCGACGGTGCGGCCGGTGATCTGCGTCACCTCGTGCAGGTTGGGTGTGGCGAGGGTGGCGACCGGCAGCAGCTTCTCCCGGACGGTGGCGACGGCCTCGGCGGCCAGCAGCGCGTCGCCGTGCTTGGAGACGCCGACCGGGTCGACCACCACCGGGGCGTCCACCCCGGCCAGGAGTTCGGAGACGGTCTCGACCAGCTCGGTCGAGGCGAGCATTCCGGTCTTCACGGCCTGGACGCCGATGTCGTCCACCACGCTGCGGAACTGGGCCCGGACGGCCTCGGCCGGCAGCTCCCAGTACCCCTGGACGCCGACCGAGTTCTGCGCGGTGACGGCGGTGATCACGCTCATGCCGTGGACGCCGAGGGCGAGCATCGCCTTCAGGTCGGCCTGGATGCCCGCGCCGCCGCCGGAGTCGGAGCCGGCCACCGTCAGAACGCGCGGAGGTGCCGTGCGAGCGGGCGCCACGCTGGGGGGTGCAGTCGAAACCATGAGGTCAACCTACCCCCGCCCGGTCAGAGCACGGCCTCCGATTCCGCCCAGCGGTCCTGCGGCACGGTCTTGAGCCGGGTGACCGCCTCGGCGACCGGCACCAGCACGATGTCGTTGCCGCGCAACGCGGTGAAGTGGCCGAACGCGCCCTGGTGGACGGCCTCCACCGCGTGCCAGCCGAACCGGGAGGCGAGCACCCGGTCGCGGGCGGTGGGGGCGCCGCCGCGCTGGGTGTGGCCGAGGATGACCGGCCGGGCCTCCTTGCCGAGCAGGTTCTCCAGCTCGTGGGCGAGGCGGTTGCCGATCCCGCCGAAGGTCTGGTGGCCGAACTGGTCGACGTCGCCGTGGTCGAAGCGCATGGTGCCGGGCAGCGGGGCGGCGCCCTCGGCGACGGCGATGATGGCGAACTTCTTGCCGCGGGAGAAGCGGTCCTCGACCATCCGGGCCACCGCCTCGATGTCGAACGGCTTCTCCGGGATCAGGATGCCGTGCGCACCGCCCGCCATGCCGGCGGTGAGGGTGATCCAGCCGGTGTGCCGGCCCATCAACTCCACCACCATCACCCGCTGGTGTGATTCGGCGGTGGTCTTCAGCCGGTCGATCGCGTCGGTCGCGACGTGCACCGCGGTGTCGAAGCCGAAGGTGACGTCGGTCGCGTCGATGTCGTTGTCGATGGTCTTCGGGACCCCGACCACCGGCAGCCCGGCGTCGCTGAACAGCTTGGCCGCGGTGAGCGTGCCCTCGCCGCCGATTGCGATCAGCGCGTCGATGCCGATGGTCCGGGCGAGGGCCTGCGCGTTCTCCACCGCCCAGGCGATCCGCTCGCGCTGGACCCGGGCCGAGCCGAGGATGGTGCCGCCGAGGGTCAGCAGACCGGTGACGTCGTCGTGCGAGATCGGCCGGGCGCGGCCCTCGATCAGGCCGAGGAAGCCGTCCTCGATGCCGATGATCTCGTCGCCGTGCACGTCCGTGCCCCGGTGCACCACCGAGCGGATCACCGCGTTGAGGCCGGGGCAGTCGCCGCCGCTGGTCAGGACACCGATGCGCATGGTGGCTGTGCTCTCCCGCTCCGCAGTGGTTCAGACCACCCGCGCCGGACGAGCGGGCGGGCTGGGTTCGGCGCAAGCCTACGCGTCCGCCCGCCGCGGCCCGTGCTCCGCACGCCGGAGCGCCGCGCGCCGTCCGCCCCGGGCACCGGCCGCCGAAACGCCGGCCGCCCCCGGCGGGCCGGTCACTCGGCGAAGTGGTCCCAGCCGCCGACCCGGTCCCAGGCCGCGCCGTCCACCGTCACCCGGCCGCCGCGGGCCGCCCGGGCGCGGGCCGTCACCTCGCCCACCACCCGCCAGCGGGCCGGGAGTTGGACACCACGGGGGAAGGTCGCCACGATCGCGTGGTCCTCGCCGCCGGAGAGCACCCAGACCAGCGGGTCCACCCCGACCGCCTGGCCGATGTCGGCCATCTGGGCCGGGACGTCGAAATCGGCGGCGCGCAGGTCGATGTCCACGCCGCTGGCCCGGGCGACGTGTCCGAGGTCGGCCACCAGCCCGTCGCTCACGTCGACCATCGCGGTGGCGCCCAACTCGGAGGCGGCCGGGCCCGCGTGGTACGGCGGCTCGGGCCGGCGGTGCGCCTCGACGAAGGCCCGCGGCGAGCGGAAGCCGCGCTGGAGCACGGTCAGCCCGGCGGCGGACCAGCCGAGCCAGCCGGTGACCGCGACCACGTCGCCCACCTGGGCCCCGGCGCGCGTCACCGGCGCGCGCCCCTGAAGATCTCCGAGCGCCGTGATGGCCAGCGTGATGACATCGCCGCGCACCACATCGCCGCCGACCACCGTCGCGCCGGCCACCTGGCACTCGTCGCGCAGCCCGTCCATCAGCTCGGTGGCCCAGGTGGTGGGCAGGTCGGCGGGGGCGACCAGACCGAGCAGTATCGCGGTCGGCACCGCGCCCATCGCCGCCACGTCGGCGAGGTTCTGGGCGGCGGCCTTGCGGCCCACGTCGTAGGCGGTCGACCAGTCCCGCCGGAAGTGCCGGTTCTCGATCAGCACGTCCGTGGTGGCCACCACCCGGCCGTCCGGCGCCTTCACCACGGCGGCGTCGTCGCCCGGGCCGAGGTCGACCGCGTCGGTGAGCGGTACCCGGGCGGTCAGCTCCCTGATGAGGCCGAACTCGCCGAGCTCGCCCACGGTCCCCTGCATCTGCCGTCCTCTCGCGTTTCCATCAGAACTCGTTGTCCGCGCACCCCCGCGCGCAGCGTACGCCCTCCGGAGGTGCAGAGGTCTCCCCTCCCCGGCCCGCTGCGCGGTAGCGTGGTGATCAGACTGCCGGTGAGCCCGCCTCCCACCCCGATGCGACCGGGCGATCACGGCGGCTATCCGCGTACCCAGCCGCCGGGAGGTCCTTCCGTGGTACAGGCATACATCCTGATCCAGACCGAGGTCGGCAAGGCCACCGCCGTGGCCGAGGCCATCTCCAAGATCCCCGGCGTCCTCCAGGCCGAGGACGTCACCGGCCCCTACGACGTGATCGTGCGGGCCGAGGCCGAGACCGTGGACGACCTCGGCCGCCTGGTCGTGGCCAAGGTCCAGCAGGTCGAGGGCATCACCCGCACCCTCACCTGTCCGGTGGTCCACCTGTAGGCCCGGCTACCATCGGCGGGTGGCCCGACAACTCCGCGTCCCCCGTTTCCTGGCGGCACTGCCGGCCCCGGTCCGGTGGCTGGCGCTGCCGCTCGCGCTGACCTGCACCGTGGTGGTGCTGCTCGGCAGTTGGAGCGCGCCCGCGAAGATCGACGTGCCCGAGCCGACGGGCAGGGCGGCCGGGTACTGCCAGGCGCTCGCCGCCTCGCTGCCGCAGGAGCTGCTCGGCCACGCCCGCAAGGACCCGTCGCCGGCCTCCCCGTACGTGGCCGCCTGGGCCAGCTCGCCGCGCACCGTGCTGCGCTGCGGCGTGGACCGCCCGGAGGCGCTGAACGGCCCCGCCGCGTCGGACTGGTCCCCCACCATCAACGACCTGACCTGGTGGCCGCAGAAGCTGGACGACGGCGGCTACCGGTACACCTCGGTGATGCGCAAGGCCTACGTCGAGATCACCGTCCCCGCCGGCGCGTTCACCAACCCGCTGGACCCGGTCTCCGCCCTCTCCGACCTGGTGAAGGCCAGCATCCCGTAGGCGGGGACGACACCGGGGCTGGCAGCGGGACCGACGGCAGGACACCCGCGCGTAGGGCGGGCCGGGAGCTTCCCGGCCCGCCCTTCGTCCGTTCGTGCGCGTGGTTACCGCAGACCGGTCGAGCGGCGCAGCGCCGCCTGGAGCAGCCGGTCGATCAGCTCCGGGTACGACAGCCCGGTGGCCTCCCACATCTTCGGGTAGGCCGAGATCGGGGTGAAGCCGGGCATGGTGTTGATCTCGTTGATCATCCAGCTGCCGTCGTCCAGCAGGAAGAAGTCGACCCGGGCGAGGCCCTCGCAGCCGAGCGCCTCGAACGCCACGACCGCCTGGCGGCGGATCTCGGCCGTCTCCGCCCCGGTGAGCTCCGCGGGGACGCGGACCTCGGAGGAGTCGATGTACTTGGCCTCGAAGTCGTAGAACTCGTAGTCGCCGCCGACCAGCACCTCGGCCGGCACGCTGGCCCGCGGACCGTCCTCGAACTCCAGCACCCCGCACTCGATCTCGCGGCCGGAAACGCCGGCCTCGATGATCAGCTTGGGGTCGTGGCGGCGGGCCTCCTCGATCGCGGCGTCGAGGTCGGCGAGGTCCTTGACCTTCGTGATGCCCATGCTGGAGCCGGCCCGGCACGGCTTGACGAAGAGCGGCAGGCCCAGCCCGGCGGCCCGCTCGCGGACGCCGGCCCGGCCGGCCTCGGTCTCCCACTCGCGCGGGCGGACGATGGTGTAGCGGCCGACGCCCAGGCCGTGCGAGGCCAGGATCCGCTTGGTGAACTCCTTGTCCATGCCGACCGCGCTGGAGAGCACGCCGTTGCCGACGTACGGCACGCCGGAGAGCTCCAGCAGCCCCTGAAGGGTGCCGTCCTCGCCCCAGGGGCCGTGCAGCAGCGGGAAGACCACGTCGACCTCGCCGAGCGCCTTGGGAGCGGCTCCGGGCTCGCTCCAGACCACCTCGCGGCTGCCCGGGCTGACCGGCAGCGCGACCTGGCCGTCGAGGGCCTCGGCGACCTGGGCGACGTCCGGCAGCCGGCCGTCGGTGATGGCCATCCGGGCGGGCTCGTCGCTGACCAGCGCCCAACGGCCCTCGTGGGTGATGCCGATCGGCAGCACGTCGTACTTCTCGCGGTCGATCGCCCTCAGCACGCTGCCCGCGGTGGAGACCGAGATGGCGTGCTCGGAGCTGCGGCCACCGAAGACGATCGCTACGCGCGGCTTCGCGGACGGGTTCTGGGAGGTCTGTTCGATGCTCATATCGCGTTTGAGAGTACCGTGCGGGGTGTTTCCGGAAAGTCAGCCACCCTGGACGGACCGGCTCAGTGCCGTTCCGCCTTGGCCGAACGGGACATCAGGGCCTGCAACGCCTCCTGGGTGGGGCGCCCGTTGTGCACCACGTCCACCACGGCCTCGACGATCGGCATGTCGACGCCGCTACGCCGGGCCAGGTCGAGCACCGACTCGCAGGACTTGACGCCCTCGGCGGTCTGCCGGGTGGCCGCGATGGTCTCGGCCAGCGACATCCCGCGGCCCAGGTTGGTACCGAAGGTGTTGTTGCGCGACAGCGGCGAGGAGCAGGTCGCCACCAGGTCGCCCATCCCGGCGAGCCCGGCGAAGGTGTGCGGGTCGGCGCCGAGGGCCGTCCCCAGCCGGGTGGTCTCGGCCAGTCCGCGGGTGATCAGGGTCGCCTTGGTGTTGTCGCCGAGCCCCATGCCGTTGGCCATGCCGACCGCCAGGCCGATCACGTTCTTCACCGCGCCGCCCAGCTCGCAGCCGATCACGTCGGTGTTGGTGTACGGGCGGAAGTACGGGGTGTGGCAGGCGGCCTGGAGGCGCTTGGCGACGGCCTCGTCGGTGCAGGCCACCACGCTCGCGGCGGGCTGCCGGTTGGCGATCTCCCGGGCCAGGTTCGGGCCGCTGACCACCGCGACCCGCTCCGGGCCGACCTTGGTGACCTCCTCGATGACCTCGCTCATCCGCTTGGCGGTGCCGAGTTCGATGCCCTTCATCAGGCTGACCAGCACGGTCTGCGGCTCGATCAGCGGTGCCCAGGCCGCGAGGTTCTCGCGCAGCGTCTGCGAGGGCACCACGAGCACCGCGAAGTCGGCGCCGGCCAGCGCCTCCGCGGCGTCGGTGGTGGCCCGGACCGAGGCCGGAAGCTCCACGCCCGGCAGGTAGTCCGGGTTGGTGTGGGTGGCGTTGACGGCGTCGGCCAGCTCCTGGCGGCGGCCCCAGAGCACCACCTCGCAGCCGGCGTCGGCCATCACCATCGCGAACGCGGTCCCCCAGGAACCCGTCCCGAACACGGCGCATCGGGTCACTTGCCGGCCTCCTCGGTACCGTTGCCGCGCTTGCCCGCGGCCCGCTGCCGCTCGGCCGCGGCCGTCGTGGCCCGCTGCCGGGCCGCCGTCCTCATGTCGAAGCGCTCGGCCGGCGGCTCCTCGCCGCGGATTCCGGCCAGCACGTCGGTGATCGCCTGCATGATGTCCTCGGTGGCGTCCCGGAGCACCTGCGAGGTGAGCTCCTGGCCCGCGTACCTGCTCAGGTCCACGGCCGGTCCGGCCGCCACCGTCACCTTGTGCCGGGGGAACAGGTTGAATCTGCCCTTGCCGGAGGCGCCTCTGCCGTACGGCGGGATGATCTCCTGCGCACCCCAGTGCGCCACCGGGATGACCGGCGCGCCGGTCATCAGTGCGACCCGGGCCACGCCGGTCTTGCCGGTCATCGGCCACAGGTCCGGGTCCCGGGTGAGCGTTCCCTCGGGGTAGAACTGCACGCACTGGCCGTCGTTCACCGCGTCGACCGCGGCCCGGAACGCCCGCGCGGCGTCGGTCGACTCCCGGAACACCGGGATCTGGCGGGTCTTGCGGAGCATGAAGCCGATGAACGGCACCGAGAACACCGAGGACTTGCCGAGCATCCGCGGCGGGCGCCCGCTGTTGTACTGCCAGTGCGCGTAGATCACCGGGTCGATGATCGAGTTGTGGTTGACCGCGGCGATGAAGCCACCCTCCTGGGGAAGGTGCTCCCAGCCCCGCCAGTCGGGCTTCACCAGCGCGGTCGTCACCGGCTTCACCAGCACGGCCGCGAAGCGGTACCAGACGCCGTAGTCGGCGTTGCCGAAGCTGGCATACGAGCGGCGGGCCACCCCAGGTCCTCCTCATCCGGTGCGGCACGTGGGGTGCCGCAGTCTCTCGCCATCCGCGACCCCCCTGTTCGGGGGCCCGGAGCGCGGAACAGTCTCGCCCGACCGCGAACCGGCTGTCGAGCAACCCCGCCAGCACGTCGGGGCGGGCGTGACCAAACGCACGTCCGCACAGCTCGGACGGCCTGGCGAGGGTTCCGGGACCGGCGTCACAATGACGCCGATGACCCAGGACACCGTACGCCCCAGCCGGCCCGTCGCGCCCGCCGCACCCACCGCCGGCTGGTCGCTGGTGCTGCCGCTCAAGCCGCTCGCCCTGGCGAAGACGCGGCTGGCCCCGTTCGCCGGTGAGCACCGCCCGGACCTGGCACTCTGCTTCGCCCTGGACACCGTCGGCGCCGCGCTGGCCACGCCCGGGGTGGCCCGGGTCCTGGTGGTCACCCGGGACGCCACGGCCGCCCGGCGGCTGGCCGCGCTCGGCGCCGTCGTGGTAGGCGACGAGCCCGGCAGCGGACTCAACCACGCACTGGCGCACGGCGCGGCGGCCGCGCTGGCGCTCGCGCCGCGCGCCCCGCTGGCCGCGCTCTCGGCGGACCTTCCGGCGCTGCGCCCGGCCGAACTGGCCCGGGTGCTGGCCGCCGTACCGCCGGCCGGCCGGGCGTTCCTGGCCGACGCCCCGGGGCTGGGCACCACCCTGCTCGCCTGCGCCCCCGGCAGCCCGCTCTCCCCCGCCTTCGGCGACGGCTCGCGGGCCCGGCACGCGGCCGGTGGCGCCCGCGAACTGCGGCTGGACGGCGTGGAGTCGGTGCGCCGGGACGTCGACACCGGTGCCGACCTCGGCGAGGCTCTGGCACTCGGCGTCGGCCCGCACACCCGCGCCCTGTCGGCCCGGCTCGGCTACACCCCGGGCGCGCCCGCCGAACGCGGCTGAGACAGCGCCCGGGTCTGTCGGTACCCCTCGCTATGCTGCTTCCATGCAGGCCACCGCGTTCACCTTCGACCCCGCCACCCGGGCCGGCTCCGTGCTGCTCGACGACGGGACCCCGGTGCCGTTCGACGCCGCCGCCTTCGACGCGGGCGGCCTGCGGCTGCTCCGCCCCGGCCAGCGGGTGCGGATCCGCACCGAGGGCGCCGGCGAGGCCCGTCGGGTGGTCTTCCTGACGCTGCAGACCTTCCCGGACCCGGCCGGGGGCTGACGCCCCGCCCCACCGCCCTGCCCGAAAGCCGAAGAGCCGTGGCGGCCCGTCCCCCCGGGGCTCCGGGTGGAGGTGCGCCACGGCTCTGGAAGGCCGTCCGTCGACTACTTCGCGGTGGTCTTGCGCGCGGTGGTCTTGCGGGTGGCGGTCTTCTTCGCCGGAGCCGTCTTCTTGGCCGTGGCGGTCGCCTTCTTGGCGGTGGCCGTGGTCTTCTTGGCGGCGGCGGTGGTCGCCGTCTTCTTCGCGGCGGCCGCGGTCTTCTTGGTGGCGGTCGCGGTGGTCTTCTTCGCGGCGGCCGTGGTGGTCTTCTTGGTGGCGGTCGCCTTCTTGGCGGCGGTGGCCGTGGTCTTCTTGGCGGCGGCGGTGGTCGCCGTCTTCTTCGCGGCGGCCTTCTTGGTCGCGGCCGGAGCCGCGGCGGCGGCCGAGGCGGCGCGCTTGGTGGCGGCGCGCTTGGCGGCCGGGGTCGCGGCGACGCCGCTCTTGCCCGGGGTGAGGGAGCCCTTGGGGGCCTTCTTCACCGAGGGGCCTTCCTTCGGCAGCTTCTTACTGCCGCTGACCAGGTCCTTGAAACCCTGGCCGGGACGGAAGCGGGGCACCGAGGTCTTCTTGACCTTGACCTTCTCGCCGGTCTGCGGGTTGCGGGCGAAGCGCGCGGAGCGCTCCACCTTCTCAAAGGTGCCAAAACCGGTGACCGACACCCGGTCACCGGCCACAACGGCGCGGACCATGGTGTCGAGCACTGCGTCGACGGCCTCTGCGGCAGCCTTGCGACCGCCCAGCTGCTCGGCCACCGCTTCGACAAGCTGAGCCTTGTTCACGTCTTCCCCTTCGGAAACGGGCGCCGGATGATTCCATCCGTTCTTTTCGCACGTTAGGTATGTATCTGCGGACTTTCAATTACCAAACGCGCGAATCACCCTAGTGTCGCAATGGATTTGCGCATCGGCGACCTCAGACGACGGGCGGGCGCCCCTCGTCGAGGTCCTGCACAAAGCGAGCCAACCGCCTTGCCGCCCCCGGAAGATCGCGCTTGGCGGTCTCCGTGACGATGAGGAGTTGTCGGGTGAGAGCGGTCTTTGCATCGGCAGACACGTTCAGCGCATGCACGCGGGCGTGAGCTTGCTTCAACCGCTCGGCCACAAGCGCGTAGAGCGCTGCGACTTCCGGGTCGTCCGGCCCCTCAGCAGGTGAGGTGGCGGCGTCCGGCCGATCGTCAATTCGGCGTTCGGATCCCCGGCCCGTGGACTCCGGTGACGCGGGTTCGCCGCCCGCGTACGGAGGTTCATGGTGCCGGTGCATGTACTGATTGTGCCATCTACCCGCAGTTGTGCTTGCCCGGGGCCCTCTGCGGCATTGCCAAATCGGCAATCGGGGGCCGGACCGGGCGGCGAACTCCGGCTCCGGAACGGCGGATGGCCCGCCCCCCCGACGGGGGGACGAGCCATCCGGCGGAACGTCAGAATGCTTGTTCCCAAGCGGTTCCCAGGATCTCGGCGGGTTCTCTCAGGCAACCGGCAGAGTGCGCGGCTTGAACGCCGGCCGGGTGGCCTCGAAGGCCGCGATGTCGCCTTCGTTCTGCAGGGTGATGCTGATGTCGTCCAGGCCGTTCAGCAGCCGCCAACGCACATTGTCGTCCAGCTCGAAGGAGGCCGTGACGCCCTCGGCGCGGACCTCGCGGGCCTCCAGGTCGACGGTGATCTCGGCGGTCGGGTCGGCCTCGGTCAGCGCCCAGAGCCGCTCCACGGTCTCCTGCGGCAGGACGACGGTGAGCAGGCCGTTCTTCAGCGAGTTGCCGCGGAAGATGTCGGCGAACCGGGACGAGATCACGGCGTGGAAACCGTAGTTCTGCAACGCCCAGACCGCGTGCTCACGGGAGGAGCCGGTGCCGAACTCGGGGCCGGCCACCAGGACGGTGGCGCCCTGCCGCTCCGGCCGGTTGAGGATGAACGACTCGTCCTTGCGCCAGGCCTCGAACAGCCCGTCCTCGAAACCGGAACGGGTGACCTTCTTCAGCCAGTGGGCCGGGATGATCTGGTCGGTGTCGACGTTGCTGCGGCGCAGCGGAACGGCCCGGCCGGTGTGGGTGGTGAACTTCTCCATGCTGCTCAGGCCTCCACAGCGACGTTGGACGAGAGATCGGCGGGCGCGGCCAGCCGGCCCAGGACGGCGGTGGCGGCGGCGACCTGCGGGGAGACCAGGTGGGTGCGGCCGCCCTTGCCCTGGCGGCCCTCGAAGTTGCGGTTCGAGGTGGAGGCGCAGCGCTCACCGGGGGCCAGCTGGTCGGGGTTCATGCCCAGGCACATCGAGCAGCCCGCGTGGCGCCACTCGGCGCCGGCGGCGGTGAACACCTTGTCCAGGCCCTCCTCGACGGCCTGCAGGGCGACCCGCACCGAGCCGGGGACGACCAGCATCCGCACGCCCTCGGCGACCGTGCGGCCGTCCAGGATGGCCGCGGCGGCCCGGAGGTCCTCGATCCGGCCGTTGGTGCAGGAGCCGACGAAGACGGCGTCGACCTTGACCTCGCGCAGCGGGGTGCCGGCCTCCAGGCCCATGTACTTCAGGGCGTTCTCGGCGGCGGTCCGCTCCTGCGGGTCGGCGAAGGAGGCCGGGTCCGGCACGTCGGCGCCGAGCGGGGCGCCCTGTCCCGGGTTGGTGCCCCAGGTGACGAACGGGGTCAGCCGGGTCGCGTCGATGAAGATCTCGTGGTCGAAGACCGCGTCCTCGTCGGTGGCCAGGGTCTTCCAGTACTCGACCGCGGCGTCCCAGTCCTCGCCCTGCGGGGCGTGCGGGCGGCCCTCCAGGTAGTCGAAGGTGGTCTGGTCCGGGGCGATCATGCCGGCCCGGGCGCCCGCCTCGATGGACATGTTGCAGATGGTCATCCGGGCCTCCATGGAGAGGCTGCGGATGGCCGAGCCGCGGTACTCCAGGACGTAGCCCTGGCCGCCGCCGGTGCCGATCCGGGTGATGATCGCCAGGATCAGGTCCTTGGCGGTCACGCCCTCGGGCAGCTCGCCCTCGACGGTGATCGCCATGGTCTTGAACGGAGCCAGCGGCAGCGTCTGGGTGGCCAGCACGTGCTCCACCTGGCTGGTGCCGATGCCGAACGCCAGGGCGCCGAACGCGCCGTGGGTGGAGGTGTGGGAGTCGCCGCAGACCACGGTGGTGCCGGGCTGGGTCAGGCCAAGCTGCGGGCCGACCACGTGGACGACACCCTGCTCGACGTCGCCGAGCGAGTGGATCCGGACGCCGAACTCGGCGGCGTTGCGGCGCAGCGTCTCCAGCTGCACCCGCGACACGGGGTCCGCGATGGGCTTGTCGATGTCCAGGGTGGGGGTGTTGTGGTCCTCGGTGGCGATCGTCAGATCGGTCCGGCGGACCTTGCGCCCGGCCAGCCGGAGGCCGTCGAAGGCCTGCGGGCTGGTCACCTCGTGGAGCAGGTGCAGGTCGATGAAGAGCAGGTCGGGCTCGCCCTCCGCGCGCCGCACGACGTGGTCGTCCCAGACCTTCTCTGCGAGTGTCCGTCCCATCGGATTCCCTCCAGCCGGCCGCGTTGCCGGCCTTCTCGTGTCGTCGAGGTCAGTGCTTTCGCCGCCCTGTGAGGCTCGCGTCGCGCGACCTGCACGCCGGATCGGTGTCCACGATGCGGACGGCCTGTTGGGGCCGCATCCTGGATGTCTCCCGGGCTGCTGCCTCCAGGGTGGCGCTTTTCGCGGAAGATTGAACTTGCGTCTCGCGGAATGAGACTGCAGTCTTAGGGCATGGACAACTCTAGCGGCGTCGGCGTTCTCGACAAGGCCGCTCTGGTGCTCAGCGCACTGGAGTCGGGCCCCGCCACGTTGGCGGGGCTGGTCGCCGCCACCGGTCT
>NZ_JBVINN010000037.1:0-92102 GCF_055579305.1 Kitasatospora sp. NPDC032757
ACCCCGGCCGTCACCGACACCGCCACGTTCAGCACGTAGTCGATCACCAGCGACGCCGCCGCGGTCAGCGCCGTCCGCCGCCCCAGATGCGCCTTCGCCACCGCGTACGAGCCGCCGCCGTCCGGGAACGCCGCGATCACCTGCCGGTACGACGCCACCAGCACCGCCAGCAGCACCGCGATCGCCACCGTCACCGGCACCGTGAACCCGAGCCCGTACGCCCCGGCCGCCGCCAGCACCAGCACGATCGACTCCGGCCCGTACGCCACCGACGCCATCGCGTCCAGCGACAACGCCGCGAGCCCGCCCAGCACACTCAGACGGTGACGCTCGTCCGGCCCCGCCCCGGTATCCGGAGGCTCGGGCTCAGCGGTGACGGCCGGGGTAGTGATGTCGGACATCCGTTTCTCCATCGATCGTGAGTGTGACGATCGTGAGGCCGTCCGGAGGTCCGGCTACCGCTTACTGCGCTCCCTTGATGCGGACACCGGCGGTCTTGACGGCACCTTGACGCCTCCGCGCATGCGGCGGCCCCCGGGGCCACCCGTCCGCCACAGTTCGGACAGGGGCCACCGGGGGCCGATCGTTCACCCGGTGCCGGTGGCACGCGGCACCGGGTGGGTCATGGGGTTACCGGCCGGGCTTGCGGCCGTGGTTGGCCTTCTTCTTCAGCCGGGCCTTCTTCTTGCGGGAACGCTTGGACATGTCGTTCTTTCTCTGGTGGGTCGGTGAATCAGGCGGCGTTGCCGACCAGCTGGTCGGCCAGTTTGGCGAGGCGCTTCTGCGAGCGCTCCTCCTGCACGACCGCGGCCGTCGGGGCGAGCTCGCCGCCGTCGTAGTACTCGCCGTTGAGCAGCGACACGTCGGGCAGGCAGAGCCGGACCACGGCGGCCGCGCCCTCGGCCGGCGGCGCGCCCACCCGGCCGTACAGCGGCAGCAGCGCCGTGTCGCACAGGCCCGGGTTGAGGCTGACGGCGGTGATGCCGGAGCCGGCCGGGGCCATGTCGGCGGTGGCCATGGTCAGGGCGAGCTGGGACTGCGCGTACGCCGCGACCCGCGAGTACTTCTTCGTTCGGTGCGGGTCCGTCCAGTTCATCGAGGCGGTGCGGTGCAGGGAAGAGGAGACGTTGACGATCCGCGCGTCACCGGCCGCCGAGAGCGGGGCGCGCAGCAGCCTGGCGAGCAGGTGCGCGGCGAGGAAGTTGACCTGGAGCGAGACCTCGTTGCCGTCGTCGCTGAGGGTGCAGCGCTCGGGGGCCATCACGGCGGCGTTGTTGACCAGCAGGTCGAGCGCCGGGTAGTGCTTCACCACGGTGCCGGCCAGTACGGCGACCTCCGGGAGCCGGGTGAAGTCGGCGGCCAGCTCGACGAGTTGGTCGCGCCGGGCACCGGCGGCGACGAGCCGCTCGACGGCGGACTCGGCCTCGGCGGTGGTGCGGGCGTGCACCAGGACGGTGGCCCCGAGCCCGGCCAGCAGGCGGGCGCTCTCCCAGCCGATGCCGGAGGAGGCGCCGGTGACCAGGGCGGTGCGGGACGACAGTGTGGACAGAACAGCGTCGGACATGACCCATCCAAGGGTGGCGGGCACCGCCGGGGTGCCTGGGGGCGTGACGGTGCACGCCCACCTGGGGCCGGTGGTGCGGAGAAGGGTGGAACGGTGAAGGACGCGTCCGCCTCCCCCGCGCGAAGTGGCGAGGGAGGCGGACGGCACCACGCGGCACGCAGGCCGGCGGCGGAGCGGGGAGGCTCGGACCTACCGGACGGCGGCGGTGACCGCGACAGCGACGACCCGCGGCCGCGTATGCGGCGGGCGGTCGTGGTGGCGTGTCGAGCGGTTCATGTCCCCCATCCAACGCCACCCTGCGGAGCCCGGGCAAGCCTGCTCGCCGTCCATGACGGGCCCCTGACGGCTCCCTGACAGGCCCTTGACGTCCGATCGGCGCGAGCCGTGGGAATCGGGACCGAGTAGCAGCGGTACCTCGCCCACGCCTCCTACTCCGACATGGCGTTCGAGAGTAGTGCGGCCCACTCGGGTTCCCGCCGGCACTGCTGCTGAACCGAGTGCTCGCGGTGCCGACCCACACCCCCACTACTCCCTCTTGCTAAGTACCGGTAGTCAGCGTTACTGTGTAGCAGTAGTCAGTAACACTAGATACCTCAGGAAGGAGGTTTCCCATGTCCAAGCTGGAGACGGAGATGCTCAAGGGCACACTGGAGGGCATCATCATCGCGTCCCTCTCCGGCCGGCCCGCGCACGGCTACGAGATCACTGCAGGGCTTCGGGAGCAGGGTTTCTCCGACATCGCCGAGGGGACCGTCTACGCGCTGCTCGTCAGGATCGAGAAGCGTGGCCTCGTCGACGTGGAGAAGGTCCCCTCCGAGAAGGGGCCGCCACGCAAGGTGTACTCCCTCAACGCTCAGGGACGGGAGTACCTCGAAGAGTTCTGGAGGACGTGGAGCTTCCTCACGGAACGACTGGAACAGCTCCGCGAAGGGGGAGGGTGACCATGTCCGACGTCGAAAAGGGCGGCTTCATCTCGAAGGTGATCGGGCCCAAGAAGCGCTGGAGGGCGTACAAGACCCGCGTCAAGGAGCTTCCCGAGAACTACCGCACGGCGGTCGAAGCGATCGAGCGGTACCTGATGCACTTCGTGCCGACCGACGGCGACAGCAGTGCGTCGATGTTCGAAGACCTCGCCGACCTGTTCGAACAGGCCGCGGCGGACGGAATGCCGATCCGCGAGATCGTCGGGGAGGACCCCCCGGAGTTCGTCGAGGCGTTCGCCCAGAACTACTCGGAGGGGGGCTATGTCCCCACTCGCGCGCGGAAGCGGCTGGCCGACGACCTCGCGCGCGCCGAGGACCAGGCGTCCTGAGAGACTGCACGCACGAACTCCGAACCGTCGATCCGCGTGCACGGCCCTGAGGAGTCCTGCAGACAGAAGAGCAACGAGCTGCGCGGCGTGCCCTTCGCCGCGCAGCCGGGCAGCCGGGCAGCCGGGCAGCCGGGCAGCATCTTTGCCTTGCCTGGTCCGAACAGGGCGGGCAAGGACACGGTCGTGAACATACCTGTCCCCGCTGCTCAAGGCCGATGCGAAGACGGTTACCGTCAACGGCTTCGACGTCGCCACGCAGGATGCGCAGGTGCGTGAGTCCCTCAGCCTCACCGGGCAGGTCTCGGCCGTGGACGAGATCCTCACCGCGCGGGAGAACCTGGTGCTCACAGCCCGGCCGCGACACCTGAAGGGCGCCGGTTGGATCGCGGATGACCTGCCGGCCCGCTCCCGGCCCACCGACGCGACAGGTCAAGCCGGGTCTACGTCCAGGCCACGCCGCGGCTGCTGGACGCCCGACCCCGAAGAACCATCCTCAGCTCGCTCACCCCCAGTCACTTCAGCCTTCGAACGGGAGGGCTCCATGCCTTCATCTGTCATGCCCACATCCAGCAGGAGCAGCGGCCACCCGTCGCCGGCTGCCATCTCCGCCGTCGGTCTGCGCAAGTCGTACGGCGACAAGACCGTCCTCGACGGCCTCGATCTGCACATCCCGGCCGGATCCGTGTTCGCGCTGCTCGGGCCGAACGGCGCCGGCAAGACCACCGCCGTGAAGATCCTCTCCACCCTCATCACCGCCGACGGCGGACAGGCCCAGATCGCGGGCCACAACATCACCGCCGACCCGCAGGCCGTGCGGGCCGCGATCGGCGTCACCGGCCAGTTCTCCGCCGTCGACAGCCTGATCACCGGCGAGGAGAACATGCTCCTCATGGCGGACCTGCACCACCTGTCCAAGCAGAAGGGTCGCCGCACCGCTGCCGAGCTGCTGGAGCGCTTCGACCTCACGGAGGCCGCGAAGAAGCCCGCCTCCACCTACTCCGGCGGCATGAAGCGCCGCCTGGACATCGCCATGACCCTGGTCGGCGACCCGCGGATCCTCTTCCTCGACGAGCCCACCACCGGCCTCGACCCGCGCAGCCGCCACAACATGTGGCAGATCATCCGCGAGCTCGTCTCCGACGGCGTCACCGTCTTCCTCACCACCCAGTACCTGGACGAGGCCGACGAACTCGCCGACCGCATCGCCGTCCTCAACGACGGCAGGATCGCCGCCGAGGGCACCGCCGAGGAACTCAAGCGGCTCATCCCCGGCGGACACGTGCGACTCCGCTTCACCGACCTGGCCGCCTACCAGGGCGCCGCCGTCGCCCTGCGCGAGGCGACCTCGGACGACGAAGCGCTGGCACTACAGATCCCCAGCGACGGCAGCCAGCGCGAGCTGCGCTCCATCCTCGACCGGCTGGACACCGCCGGCATCGAGGCCGACGAACTGACCGTGCACACCCCCGACCTCGACGACGTCTTCTTCGCCCTCACCGGCCCCGCCAACATCCCCAACCAGCCCAAGGAGGCCGTCCGATGAGCTCCCTCTCCCTCGCCGTCCGCGACTCGACCACGATGCTGCGCCGCAACCTCCTGCACGCGCGGCGCTACCCGTCCGGAACCCTGAACCTGCTGCTCGCGCCGATCATGCTGCTGCTGCTCTTCGTCTACATCTTCGGAGACGTGATGAGCGCAGGCATCGGCGGCCACGGCGCCGACCGCTCCGAGTACATCGCCTACATCGTCCCGGGCATCCTGATGATGACCATCGGCAGCACCGTGATCGGGGCCGCGGTGCACATCTCCATGGACATGAGCGAGGGCCTCATCGCCCGCTTCCGCACGATGGCGATCCACCGTGGCTCCGTGATCGTCGGACACGTCGTCGGCAGCGTGCTGCAGTGCGTCGCCAGCGTGGTCCTCGTCGGTGCCGTCGCCGTGGCCATCGGCTTCCGGTCCACGGACGCCACGGCCGTGGAGTGGGTGGCGGCGTTCGGACTGCTCACGCTGTTCGCCCTGGCGTTCACCTGGATCGCGGTCGGCATCGGTATGGCCAGCCCGAACGCCGAGGCGGCCGCCAACAGCGCACAGCCGCTGATCCTCCTCCCGCTCATCTCCAGCGCCTTCATCCCGGCCGACACGATGCCGGGCTGGTTCCAGCCGATCGCCGAGTACCAGCCGTTCACGCCCGCCATCGAGACCCTGCGCGGCCTGCTGCTCGGCACCCACATCGGCAACAACGGGTGGATCGCGATCGCCTGGTGCGTCGGCCTGACCGCGCTCGGCTACCGCTGGTCGACGGCACAGTTCAACCGCGACCCGAAATGAGCGCGCGGGCTGCCTCCCGCAGCCCGTCCCGCTCCAGGGCGGCGTACTCCGACACAGCGTCGTTCGCCCGCGTGACAGCGCAGGTCAGCCGGGCACCAGGGCCGGGTCGCCCGAGGGTGAGATCCGCTCGGGCGAGGCGACCTGAGCCATCCAGGCACCCGGGGCGCCGACAAGGACCACATTCCACCACCCGTCTGCTCAATCAAAGGAGCGCACAACCATGTCCGTCACGCTCACCGGCCAGCGCAGCGGCTTCTCCGAAACAGGGCTGCGCCGAATCCGCGAAGTACTGGCACGGCATGTCGAGTCCGGAAAGATTCCCGGGCTGGTCACTCTGGTCAGCCAGGGCGGTGAGACGCACGTCGAAGCGGTCGGGACGATGCGCCATGACGGCGGCGCGCCGATGCGCCGGGACACGATCTTCCGGATGGCCTCGACGTCCAAGCCGGTCACGATGGCGGCGGCGATGGTCCTGCTGGACGAGTGCCGGCTGCGACTGGACGACCCGGTGGAGCCGTGGCTGCCGGAACTCGCCGACCGGCGGGTGCTGAAGCGGATCGACGGCCCACTGGACGACACCGTGCCGGCGAAGCGACCGATCACCGTACGGGACGTGCTGACCTCCGCCTTCGGGCTCGGCATGGATATGACGGCGCTGGGCACCCCGATCATGAACGCGGTCTTCGAGCAGGGGCTCACACCCAATCTGCCGGAACCGATGCCCGAGCCGGACGAGTGGATGCGCCGCTTGGGCACGCTTCCGCTGATGCGCCAGCCCGGAGAGAGCTGGCAGTACCAAATCGCCAGCGACCTCCTCGGCGTGCTCGTCGCCAGGGTCACCGGCCAGCCCTTCGAGACCTTCCTTCGCGAGCGCGTCTTCGACCCGCTCGGCATGAAGGACACCGGCTTCCACGTGCCCGCCGACAGGATCGCCCGACTTCCCACCCTCTACGCCCCCGATCCGCAGACCGGCGAGTTCCAGGTGTGGGACGAGGCGGCCGGCGGACGGTGGAGCCGGCCTCCGGCGTTCCAGGGCGGCGGTGGCGGACTGGTCTCCACCGTCGACGACTACCACGCCTACTTCCGGATGCTGCTGAACGGCGGGATGCACGGGAGCGAACGGATCCTGTCCCGAGCCGCCGCCCAGCTGATGACCACCAACCGCCTCACCCCCGAGCAGAACGCCGCCCGCACCGCCATGGCCCGCGACAACGTCCACGTGTCCTTCGGCCAAGGGCAGCACGGCGGCTGGGGCTTCGGGATGGCGGTGCGCACGTACCGCGGCGACTACGCACCCATCGGCCAGTTCGGCTGGGACGGCGGAAGCGGCACCTCCACCTACGCCGACCCGGACAACCAGGTCACCGGAATCCTGCTCACCCAGGTCGGGACGTCCGTCCCGAATTCGGTGCAGCTCATGCACGACTTCTGGACCACGGTCTACCAGGCCATCGAGAACTGACACCGACGCGGCGTCCCGGCCGGCCCCGGTCAGCCCGCGACGCCCCGCGGCCGGCCCCTCGGCGACCGAACCGCCGACGGTTCCGCGAGGTCGGCCTCGCCCTGCATGTCGGGGCCGTGGTCGCCCGAGGATGGGAGATCCCCTGGGTGACCACGGCCCCTGATCCCTCGACTGTAGCGTTCACCTCATCCATTGCAATGATCAGAGCGGCTATCGTTGCGTTACTTTCATGACCGTTGCAACATTAATCATGGCTCTGCCTGCATAAATGTCCATTCAACGCAACAGGTAAGTTGCCAGATCACGAAAAGCAACGTAGCGTTTCCAATGCCAGAAACACGAGCACAGGAGAGCACGATGCAGAAGTTCGACACCCCCGCCCCGGTCTCCGTCGTCCTGGACATCCCCGCAGGGCGCGTCCGGTTCATCGCCGCCGACCGGGCCGACACCACCGTCGAGGTCCTGCCCGCCAACCCCTCCAAGAACCGCGACACCAAGACCGCCGAGCAGACCGACGTCGCCTACGCCGACGGCGTCCTGCGGATCACGGCCTCGGCCCCCGACAACCAGCTCCTCGGCCCCGGCTCCCTGGAGGTCACCGTCCAGCTGCCCGCCGGCTCCCACATCGAGGCCAGGACCGCCGCCACCGAGCTCACCGGCGTCGGACGCCTCGGCGACATCGCCTTCGAGGGCGCGTACCGCCAGATCAAGATCGACGAGGCCGCAAGCGTCCGCCTCACCGCGACCGACGGCGACGTCGAGATCGGCCGCCTCGGCGGCCCCGCGGAGATCAGCACCCAGCGGGGCGACATCCGGATCACCGAGGCCGTGCGCGGGACGGTCGTGCTCAGCACCCAGTCCGGCGACATCTCGGTCGGCGCCGCCGCCGGCGTCTCGGCCTCCCTGGACGCAGGCACCAGCTACGGCCGCATCAGCAACGCCCTCAGGAACGACGGCACCGCCGAACTCGACATCCGCGCCACAACCTCGCACGGCGACATCACCGCCCGCAGCCTCTGACTGAAGCAGAACCAGGACCGGCCGGCCGGGCCCACCGCGATGGGGATCCCGGCGGCCGTCGCCGGGGACTCGACCGTCTGCCGGGAGGGGCCTGCGATCCCCGTGCAGGGCCCGGAGATTTCGTACGCGGTGCCGCCTCGGGCGGAGGCGGCACCCAGACACGTATGACGATCAGGCGATCGGCAGCCGGTCGACCCTAACTGCCCGGCGCGGCAGGGCCGCGGGCAGCGCGAGAAGCAGGGCGGCCGCGGTGAACAGCGCGTAGTGGCCGCTCTCCGCGCCGGCGCCGGACCAACCGAGCTCGGCGTGGCTGTGCTCGGCGAAGGCGTTGCAGCACAGCCAGGCGGCCATGCCGATCACCGGTGCCGCCGAGGGCCGGGAGAAGGCTCCGAGCAGCGCGCTCAGCCCGGTGTAGGCCGCGTACGCGAGCCAGCCGGAGTGCAGCTCACCGAGCCGGCCCAGGCAGAGTGCCAGGGCCCCGCCGGCGACCAGCGTCACCGTGCCCGACATCGCGACGGGCAGCCGTTCCAGCACGGGGTGGTAGCGGTGGCCGCCGGGGCGGGCCGAGTACATCCGCACGACGGGCCTATCCCTTCGCGCGGACCAGCTCGGGCGCAGGCCCAACCGGGAGGTGCCACTGGTTGCGCCGGTGCAGCGACTCCAGCTCCTGCTGCAACTCCGGCCGCGGGACGGCGAGCACGGAGCAGCCGGCCTTCCGCATGCAGTAGGCGGTCACGGAGTGCCGCAGTCGGCGGCGCAGCAGGCCGCCGCTCTGCCCCACCACGAGGAGGTCCCCTGGGCGGTCGGCGGTCTGCACCAGCGCGGGGCCGGTCTCGCCACGGACGACCAGCGGATGCATCGGCACACCCGGGCCGGCGCCGGCGAAGGCCGCGTCCAGGGCGTCGCGCAGGCGCTGCTCGGCGGCGTCGCGGACGGCCGCGAGCAGGGGCGGGCACGGGGAGCGGCGGTAGCCGAGCTCGCCGCCCGGCGGTTCCCAGGCCAGGACGGGAACGACCTCGGCCCCCGTGCGGCGGGCCTCGGCGACCGCACGGTGCAGGGCGGCCAGGCTGCCCAGGGAGCCGCTGACGCCGACCACCACGCGGCCCTGTGGCCGCTCGTCGTTCGGGTGGCTGCCGTTCATGTCCTGTCCTCACGCCGCTGCGGTTCACGCGTCTTTCACGCGTCTTGTCCTCGGCTGCTTTCAGCCGCTTCCAGCCAAGCCGCCGGGGACGGCCGATCAGCGCGGCCTTGACGGGATTCTGACGCGCCCGACCATGATCCGAACGCGGTCTTGACGCCGTGTCGCCTGCGGCCGCGTCCCGGATCGCGCCAGGGCTGTGTCAGAGCCCTGCCGATCAGCGCCAGGCTTCCGTCAATGGCCGGCCGATGGGGCCGTCCGGTGCGCGGTACTGGACGGGTGCCCGCTTCCGTGACCGCCCCCGTCGCCGCGTTCCCCTCCACCGAGTGGTTCACCCCGGAGCTCCCTGGGGCCACCACCCTGGCCGCCCACGTCGAGCGGAGCGGCCACGGCAGCTGGTGGGCGGACGATCCTGGTTCCGTCCGTGCGCTGCTGGTGCACTGCGGACCGGAGCGGCTGCTCCGGGGCGACCCGGCCCGGCTCGACCCCGCGCTGCTCGCCGGCCTCGGCCGGGGCCAGTTCCACGCCCCGGACCGCTTCCTCCCCCTGCTGGGCCGCGCCTTCACCCACCTCACCCCGTGGGTGCGCGTGCTGTACGTCCAGCGGGAACGCCCGCGTCCGGTGTCGCCGCACACCGCAGGCTGGGTCCGCCCGCTCGGCCCGGGCGACGAAAGCAGGCTCGACCGCTTCGCGCTGCGCGGCGGTGCCGAACACAGCGGCGAGCCGCACTGGACGGCCGGGACCTGGGGCGGCCACCGCGAACTCGCGGCGAGCGGATTCGCCTGGGGCGCATTCCTCGGCCCGTATCTGGCTTCACTCACCTGCGGGTACCTCGTCGGCCGGGACCATCTGGAGATCGCAGTCGCAACCGATGTTGCTTTCCGCCGCCTCGACCTCGCCCTGGCCTGCGTCCAGGCGGCCACCGACGGCGCCCGCGCGCACGGCCTCACCCCGACGTGGTCCGCTCCGGAGAGCAACCTCGCCAGCCGGACCCTCGCGGAGGCCGCGGGCTTCCGGGCCGTCCGGCGCGAGGTCGTGTACTGGGCGGGCCCGGCCGCGTCCCGGTGACTGCGGTCGGCCGACAGGTCGTCAGGTCGTCGCGTCAGGGTCGCGTCGAGGACGTCCGGTGGAACGGCCTCGGCGGCCTGGTCCTGCCCTTCCTCGGCATCAAGGCCATCGACCTGCTGCTCCAGTCCGTCCCCGGCCTCGGCTGACCCTCCGGCGTGCACCGTCAAGGCCCCGTCAAAAAGCGCGCGACGGCCGTCAGAGCCCCATCAGCGGCCGCTCCCCCACCCCCGCCGCGGGTTTCACTGGGGGCAACGAAACACCGAGAAGGAGTTGAGCGGCCATGACCGCCACCACACGGGTGATCGTCGGACTCAACGGGTCGTTGAGCAGTCTCGCAGCCCTGTACCGCGCCGTCGACGAGGCCACCCGACGCACGGCGGTGCTCGTCCCGCTGACCGCCTGGGAGCCGTCGGACCGCGACGGCCTGCGGCCCCTCTCCGAGCTGGAGCACTCCGCCCGCAAGCGCCTGGACACCACCTTCGAGCAGGCCTACGGCGGCTACCCCGCCGGCCTCGTCCTCCACCCCCTGGTGATCCGCGGCCCGGCCGGCCCGGCCCTGGTCGCAGCCGCCACCGGCCCGGACGACCTGATCGTGGTCGGCTCCGGCGGCCACAGCCGCCTCGACCACCTGCTGCACGGCTCCGTCACCCGCCACTGCCGCACCCACGCGCCCTGCCCCGTGATCGCCGTCTCGCCGTCGGCGCTGCTGGAGAAGCTGGAACTCACCGCCCGCAGCGGCGCCCCCGTCCCGCTCGCCGCAGGACTCCACCGCAGCGCGACCGCCTGACACCGGGCCGCCCAGCTCTAGCGGGTCGCCCGGGTCAGGCCGAAGACGAACGTCGTCCCACCACCCGGAGTGCTCTCGACCGTGAGCTCGCCGCCCATCGCCTCGGTGAACCCCTTCGCCACGGTCAGCCCGAGGCCGACCCCGGCGATCCGGCCGCCGGGGCCGTGCCGGCTGAGGTGGAATGGCTCGAACAGCCGATCCCGATCCTGTTCACGGATCCCCGGCCCCCGGTCGACGACACGGACGTCGACCCGACCCGCCACCGCGCCCGCATCCACCCGGACGGCGGCACCCGGCGGCGACCAGGTCCGGGCGTTGGCCAGCACGTTCGCCAGCGCCCGCTCCAACAGCCCGGCATCGGCCTCCACCTGCGGCAGGTCCTCGGGAAGGTCGAGCAGCACGGGTGTCCCGGCCGGCGGGAGACTGCCGACGGCCGAGACCAGCACATCGGCCAGATCGGTCGGCCACAGTGAGACCGGCACGCGACCCGCCCGCAGGCGGCTCAGGTCGAGCAGGTTGGCAACCATGTGGGTCAGCCGGTCCGCCTCCTCGTCCACGATCTCCGACAGCCTGCGCACGTCCGCGGGCGACCACTTCACCTCCTCGGAGCGAAGGCTGGACGCCGACGCCTTGATCCCCGCCAACGGTTCGCGCAGGTCATGGGCGACCGCTTCCAACAACGTCGTGTGCAGGGCATCGGTGCGGGCAAGCGTCCGTGCCGCCGCCACCTCTCCCAGCAGCCGCTCACGCTCCTGCGCGAGGCGCAGCTGCGTCACGAACGGACCGAGCAGCCGGGCGTTCTCCTCACTCAGCGCGCGGCCCGCCAGCACCAGGACGGCACCCCGGTCCAGCTCGGCCGCGAACGTCGCATCCTGCGGACGGCCTGGCAGCGGCCCGCCGACTGCGACCACCGATCGCCAGTCCGTACCGTCCGGTACCAGGATGCCGACCGCGGACAGCCCGAACGCCAGCCGCAGCCCCTCCAGCAGGTCGGGCAACGCGCGCTCTCCGTCCTGCACCGACTCGCCCGCGATCCTTGCGAGCGCCTGTGCCTCGGCCCGTGCGCGGGCCGCCTGCTGGGACCGGCGGGCGAGTCCGTCGATCAGATGGGCGATGATCCCGGCGACGGCGAGGAAGACGAGCAGCGCCGCCAGATCGGCGCCATGCGTCACAGCAAGGCTCTGCCAGGGCTCGGTGAAGAAGAAGTCCGCGGCCAGTGCCGCCACCGCGGTGGTCCCGGCCGCCGGGAACAACCCGCCCAGCCGGGCCACTCCGGCGACGGCCAGCAGCAGGCAGAGCAGCGCCCCGGACAGGCCCAGCGAGTCGCGCAGCGGCGACAGCCCCCACGCCACCGCGGCCGCACCCGCGGGGCCGAGCAGCCACGCCGCCCGCCGCCGCCGGGCCGGCACGGCCGCCGGCCGACGCCGCCGGGGCCCGGGCGGCACCGTGAGCAGGCCGGGCGCGGGTGGCGGGAGGACGCGCACGTCGATCGGCCCGGCCAGCCGAATCACCCGGTTGATCACGGAGCCGGAGACCAGCTCCCGCAGCCACGAGCGGCTCGTCGGGCCGAGCAGGATCTGGGTCGCGCTCTCCGTCCGGGCGAAGTCCACCAGGGCGCCCGCGATGTCGCTGCCGCTGATCTCCACGAAGCTCCCGTGCAGCTCGCGCAGCAGCCCGCGCTGGGCCGTCAGACCGAGCGGCTCGGCCTGCACCGTGCCGTCGTCCATCCGCACGTGTACACCGATCAGGTCGCCGTGCACCCGGGCCGCTGTCCGGGCACCCCGGCGGATCAGGTGCTCGCCCTGCGGCGCGCCGTTCAGCGCGACCACGATCCGCTCCTTGGTCTCCCAGGGTGCCCGGATGCCATGCCGGGCCCGGTAGTCGGCCAGCTCCTCCTCCACCCGGTCGGCCAGCCAGAGGAGGGCCAGCTCACGCAGAGCGCCGAGGTTCCCGGCCCGGAAATAGTTGTCGAGCGCCACGTCGATCTTGTCGGGCCCGTAGATCTCGCCCTGCGCCATCCGGGTGCGCAGCGCCTGCGGGCTGAGGTCCACCAGCTCGATCCGGTCAGCTGCGCGAACCACCTCGTCCGGGATCTGCTCGTGCTGGGTGATCCCGGTGATCTGCTCGACGACGTCGTTGAGGCTCTCCAGGTGCTGGATGTTGAGCGTCGTGGCCACGTCGATCTCCGCCGCCAGCAGCTCCCCCACGTCCTGCCAGCGCTTGGCGTTACGGCTGCCGGGGACGTTGGTGTGCGCCAGCTCGTCCACCAGGGCGAGCGCGGGGCGGCGGGCGAGCAACGCGTCCACGTCCAGCTCGGTCAGCTCGATCCCCCGGTAGGGCATCGTGCGGCGCGGCAGCACCGGCAGGTCGCCCAGCTGCTCCTCGGTGCCCCGGCGGCCGTACGTCTCGACGAACCCGACCAGCACGTCCAGCCCGCCGGCCCGCAGCCGCCGTCCCTCGGCGAGCATGGCGTACGTCTTCCCGACCCCCGGCGCGGCCCCCAGAAACACCCGCAGCTTCCCCGGCACGGCCCGCTCACCACCTCTGTCACGTCCATGCTGCCCCGGCCCGGGTCCGGTGTCTCGGGGTGGTGGCCCGGGCGAGGCTGACCCGGCCGGCGCTGCCCCGAAGGGCCCGACGTCCTGCCCCTTTGCGCAGGCCGTGCATGGGCGGCGTATGGATCGCAGGCCAAACGATCAAGACAGCGTCGCCCGGTGCCATGGTGATTTCCGGTCATCAACAGTCATCAGGAAACGGAGAATCCGTGCGTTCGAAAAGCAGGCTGTCGGTCCTTTCCGCGGGCCTCAGCGCCGCGGTGGTCCTGGGCCTGGCCGGCCCGGCGGCGGCCGACGGGAGTTTCGACCCGGCCAAGGAGAACTGCAACGCCGCGAACGTGGTGACGCCGGGGTCCACCGCCTTCGTGTGGTGCATCCAGCAGGCCCAGAAGAGCGGCGAGGCCAAGAACAAGGCCCGCGCCGACTTCGTCAAGGGACTGCTCGACATGCTGGTGAATCAAACCGGCGGCAATTACAACATCATGATCTTCGACATCAAGGGCAACAACGCCTTCGGAGATCCGTGGTACGTCCACAACTACGAGGAGAACCTCCAGAACGTCGCCTTCCAGACCGACGTCACCTACCGCGACCAGACCTCGCGCGAGGACCAGACCTACCGGATCTGGATCTTCTACGGCGGCGGCAGCTTCGCCAACGGGTTCGACGGCGGCTGGGGCAACTGGGCCTTCTACGGCCAGTGGAACCGCACCACGCGCGAGCACAACTGGGCCTACCCGCCGGGCACGAGCCGCCCCGGCCAGCGCTACAACCACACCGACGCCGTCGTGAACTTCCAGCCGACCATGGTGAACGGCGCGCCGTCCGGCAGCCCGGCCGACCCCGGGAGGCCTGCATCGCCGACCGTCCCCGCCATGCCCATCGAGGTGCCGGGCGTCATCATCGGCGAGCCGGCCACGCCCGGTGTACCCGCCACACCGGGCGTGCCCGCCAAGCCCGGCACGCCTGCCGTGCCCGCCAAGCCGTCCGGACCCGGCCACCCGCCGACCGGCACCCCGGTCCACCTGAAGACGGTCAACAACCTCGGCGCCGTCGCCACCGGCGACGCCGCCGGCTCGACGGTGATCGCCGGGAAGCCGAGCGGCGCCGGCTCCCAGTGGACCTTCCAGGACGCGGGCGGCGGCCGCTACCGGATCACCAACGCCCTCGGCCCCGACCTCACCGAGAACACGGGCACCTACCTCGCGAACGTCTCTCCCTGGAAGGGGAGTTCGGCGCAGAAGTGGGAGGTCCTCAACATCGCTGGCGACACCTACCAGATCAGGATCAGCGACCAGGACTGCCTGACCTACCACGAGGACAACAAGACGCTCGGGGTGTGGACCTGCGAAGGCTCCAAGGAGCAGCAGTGGACGATCACCGGCTGAGCCGGTTGCCCGTCCGGTAGGACCGGTCCGGTGCCCGATGGCTTCGCAGCCACCGGGCACCGGACCCGCTCATTCGCCGGCGTGCACTCACCCGACGTGCACGCGGGGGCGGCGGTTGCGGTCCGGCTCGGCCTCCCGCAGTACCTCGCGCGTCACCGGCGCGACCTCGCCCTGCCCGAACAGGAAGAACCGCAGGAACTGCGCGAACGGGTTGCCCTCCGTCCACTCGAAGTAGATGTGCGGCTGCTGCCCCGTCCGGTCCCGGACCTGCATCAGCAGCGCCGCCAGTGCGTTCGGCACGCTGGAACTCTCCAGCGAGAGCACCCGGTACCGGTCGTGCATCACCTCGCCGCGGACGCGCAGCGCCGCCTCGAACTCCGACGGGTCGAGCACGGTCACCTCCACGAAGACCAGGTCGTCCTCGGCCGGGATGTCGTTGTCCGCCCGGATCTGCCGCTTCTTCTCCTGGTACTCGGCGAGGTCCCGGTTGTCCGGCTCGTTGGCGATCAGCCGCAGCGGACGGTGCGCGTAGTCACGGATGAACCGCTCAGCGGCCTCGTCGAACACGACGTCCGTCACCCGCAGTTCGAACGCCCGCTTGAGCCGGGAGAGCAGCGACACCAGGACGATGCCGGCGATGAAGCAGGCACCGATCTTCACTCCGTCCGGCCGCTCGGCGATGTTCACGCCCGTGGTGTAGAGGAAGACCGCCGCGATCACCGCGAAGCCGATGGTCCAGTTACGCTGCCGGGCCTTGCGCGCGGCGATGGTCACGGCGATGGCAGCGGAGGAGATCAGCACCAGCACGCCGGTGGCGTACGCGCCGCCCTGCGCGTCCACGCTGGCGTCGAAGATCCACGTCACCAGGAAGGCGATCAGGGTGAGCACGATGACCATCGGCCGCACCGCCCGCGCCCAGTGCGGGGCCATGCCGTACCGCGGCAGGTAGCGAGGCATCAGGTTGAGCAGGCCAGCCATCGCGGAGGCCCCGGCGAACCAGAGGATGAGGATCGTGGAGAGGTCGTAGATGCTGCCGAAGGTGTTGCCCAGGTACTCGTGCGCGAGGTAGGCGAGGGCGCGGCCGTTGGCCTCCCCGCCGGGCTCGAACGCCGCCTTCGGGATCAGCAGGGTGGTGATGAAGCTGGTGGTGATCAGGAAGACGCTCATGATCAGTGCCGCCGTGGTCAGTAGCTTCCTGGCGCCCCGGATCCGGCCGGTCGGCTTCTCCTCGGTGTCCTCCGGGTCGCCCTCGATGTGCGGCATCACCGCGACGCCGGTCTCGAAGCCGGAGAGGCCGAGCGCGAGCTTGGGGAACGTGATCAGTGCGACGCCGATCATCGCGATCGCGTTGCCGTGTTCGGCGGTCAACGCGTCGGCCCAGTCGCCGACCAGGTGCGGAGCCTGCAGCACCTCCCACAGGCCGGTGATGACCACAATCACGTTCAGCGCGAGGTAGACGGCGACCAGGACGACAGCCAGGCCGATCGCCTCGCTGAAGCCCTTCAGGAAGACGCCGCCCAGCAGGGCGACCAGGATCAGCGTGATCAGCACCTGCTTGCCCGACAGCGCACTGCTCAGGTGCGGGTTCTCCACCAGGTGGGCGGTGGCGTCGGCGGCGGACAGCGTGATGGTGATCATGAAGTCGGTGGCGGCGAAGCCCAGCAGCGCCAGGACGAACAGCTTGCCCTTCCAGAACGACAGCAGCCGCTCCAGCATCGCGATCGAACCCTCGCCGTGCGGGGACTCCTGCGCCACCCGCCGGTACACCGGCAGCGCACCGAACAGCGTGACCAGCACCAGCACGATGGTCGCCACCGGCGACAGCAGGCCGGCCGCCAGTGCGGCGATGCCCGGCTGGTAGCCGAGCGTGGAGAAGTAGTCCAGGCCGGTCAGGCACATCACCCGCCACCAGCGCTGGCCCTTGTGCTCGACGGGGGCCTGCGCATGCGGCCCGGGGTGCTGCTTGGCCATGTCGGCCAGCCCCTCCAGCAACCACGCACGGAAGCGCTGCCGTCCGGACGGCACGGCCCCCGGATCGACTGAACCCGACGAAACCACGCCGCACCCCTGTCCACAGATTCGAACCGCCTCGCCGCCGGGCAGACGGCAAGGCGACAGGGTATGCGACTCGGATGATCAGACCGGGCAACGTCGGGATGAAGTCGCCACAATGGCGGAACACTCCACATCGGCCACACGGCTCCGCCCCGAGACCCGCCCGAAGCCCTCGGATCTTCCGGAGACTCCGGCAGATCCGAGGGTTTCGGCCGGACACAGCGGCCCGCCCACGCACGGACACCGCGGCGCCGCTACGCAGCCCCGGCCGCGTGCGCGTCGCGACCACCGACAGGCGCAGGCAGGGACGTTCAGTGCTCGGATTCCCACCGGGCTTCGAGGCGCCGAATGCCGTCCGAGCCTGTGACGGGTCGCCAGGTCGCGCCCATCCTGCTCCCCCGGCGACCGGCTCCGACCGCACCGGAGGCCGAGGCCCCGCCCATGGCCTGGAGCACGC
Source organism: Kitasatospora sp. NPDC032757 (assembly GCF_055579305.1). Taxonomy (NCBI): domain Bacteria; kingdom Bacillati; phylum Actinomycetota; class Actinomycetes; order Kitasatosporales; family Streptomycetaceae; genus Kitasatospora; species Kitasatospora sp. NPDC032757. The sequence goes on from NZ_JBVINN010000037.1 coordinate 17,138, forward strand.
TGCTGTCGAGCGGACTGTCGGCGAGCCTGCGGACGACCGCCGCCAAGGCTGCCCCCACGGACTCCCAGGTACGGGAGCCGCAAGGAAACGGCCGGCGCTGGAAGGCACTGAGAACGGCCACGTGGACCTCACCTCCGGTAGAGCATCATTCGATGCGGCGGGACGACCGGCCCGAGTCAACTCCCGGATGTCCCGGGGCGGTCACCCCGGTCCGGATCCCCACGGGCCCGAACGGCTCGAACGCCCCCGAGGCTATTCCGACACGGGCAGCTGCCGAGCGGCCCTGACATTTCCTTGATTCGGCCGACACGGCTGCTAACGACGCGCTGACGCCGGCACCGGATACAGAAGGTCGTCGGAGCTGTCACACGTCATCAATCGTCGGACCTCGCGGACCCGCCACGTCGGAGCGCCTCGTCGACTGCTCCTTCGAGAGCCTTCGGCTGGACCGGCGGTGGAACACCTTCGCCATGTCGCCGCAGGCCGCCCAGCCCGGCTTCATCCACTACGCCGAGGCCGACAGCCCGCTCGCCCAGCTCCTTCAGGACGAGAAGACCGCCGCCCTCGTGCACTTCGCCGGCCCCGACAAGCCCTGGCAGGACACCTACCAAGCCGGCGAACTCCGGGACGCCTATCGCCTGTTCCACGACTACGTCGCCGACGGCGGCACCGGGTGAACACGAAAGGGCGGACGCCGCTGTGGCGAAGCGCCACCTGGTGGATCGCCGCCGCCGTGGCCGCGCGAAACGCCAACGGCCTGCGGCAGGTCCGCCGGACGCTGGCCTGGGCCGATCAGCCTGGGGACCGGCGGTCGGCGGGGCCGATGGTCCTGCACGTCGTCATCCCGGTGTTGCGAGAGCAACAACAGGTCACCCAAGTGCCGGCCTGGTACGTCCCGCTCCTGCGCGACTTCCCCGGCTCGACACTGACCCTGGTGTCCACCGCCCGCGAGGAGGCCGAGCGCCGGCACCTCGCCGCCCGGCTCGCGGGGGCGATAACGGCCGACCTCACGGTGGAGCGCTTCCCGCAGCTGACCGGCGACGAGCTGGCCGCCCTCGGCGAGGCCCTGGCCGGCACCGGCGGGGGCTCGCTGACGTCGGCCGTCGCGGCCGAGGTGCTGTCCGGCTTCCCCACCACGGCGGACGTCATCACGGCGGAGCTCGCACGCCTGTCGGGAGAAGGGCCGTTGGTCCGGCACGTCCACTACCGGGGCGACGGGCGCAAGGCCGCGCAGGTCAACGCCGCAGTCGAACAGCTCGCCATCGCTGACGCGGATCAGGAGTACATCGCCGTCTACGACGTGGACTCCCGCCCGAGCCGTGAGCTGCTGGAGCGGACCGCCGAGTTCCTGGCCCACCACCGGGCCCGCGACGGCCAGCTGCCCGGCGTCGTCCAGCAGTCCGCCCGCTTCGTCACCCAGAACGCGGCCGGCACCTGGTGGGAGCGGAGCCTGTGCCGAGGCGCCGCCCGGGCCCAGACCCTGTGGAGCCTGCGACGAGAGATCCCCAACCTCCGCCAGTACGCCGACGCCGCCCGCCGCCCGCACACCGGCCCCGGCCTGCCGGGGCTGGCCCAGACTGTCGGCCACGGCCTGCTCGTGCGTACGGACGTCTTCCGGAAGGTCGGCGGCCTGCCCACCTTCACAGTGCTCGACGACGTCGCCTTCGGCTACCGGCTCACCCTGGACGGCATCCCGGTGGACAGCCTGCCCTTCACCACCACTGTGCCGGCGGCCGAGTACCTGAGCGAGCTGTTGGCCCAGAGTGAGCGCTGGTTCCAGAGCTACCTCGACTACCCGCAGTGCGCCGCCCGCTGGCACGCCGAAGGTCATGGCCGCCGCCGCGACCATGCGGCGGCCCTGACCATCGGCGCCTACCGGGGCATGGCCTGGCTGCTGGTTTCGCCCGCGACGGCCGTGTGCCTGGCCCTCGCGCTCGGCCCGCGCACACGCCTGCCCATCCGGGCGGCGGCCGCGACGGCGCTCTGCGCAGCCACCGTCGCACCGGTCCGCGCTCTCGCCGCGGCCGAAGGCCAGGCACTGACCGCCCGGGAAACCGCCCTGCGGAGCGCGGAGACACTGGCCGGGCTCCTACTCAAGAGCGTCGGTCCGCTGACCGCGCTCGGCCGCTGGGCGGTCACCGGCACCCGGCACACCGCGCTCGCTCCCAAGAGCAACCGTCGCACCGCCCCATCCACCACCACGGACAGGGAGTTCGCGTGATCCTCGGCATCGAGGGCGTCAGCTGCGTCGGCACGACCACGCTGGCCGCCAGGCTCGCCCCACACCTCAACCGGCCCGCCGTCATCCCCTGCTACTACCACGCCAGCCCCGACCCCACCCGGCTGCCGGCCCCCGAGCCGTTCACGGCCGAACACCAGCTGGCCAACATCGCCGAGTTCCTGGACGTCGAGGACCTGCGGCTCACCCGGACCAGGCAAGCCGCCGCCGAGGGCCGGGACGTGATCCTCGACCGCACCGTGGACACCCTCCTCGCCCACGCCCACGCCGTCGGCCGGATGAACGGCTTCGACTGCGACGACCAGGCCAGGCGCCTGGTCACCGGCCGGCCGGTCGCGATGCCCGACCTGACGATCGTGCTCACCGCCGACCCTGACGTGCTCGCCCGTCGGGCCCGCCTGCGCAAGGGCATGCCGACGATCTTCTACGACCGCCACTTCAGCGAGCACTTCAACTCCTACCTCGCCCACCCGCTCGCCCCGGCCGTCGCCCTGCTCGACGCCAACTGCGGCTCGCCGGACGAACTCACCGCCCGCGCCCTCGACCACGTCCACCGCCACCAGGCCGCCCAACACCACCCCGGCTCGGCCTGCGCGCCGCATCCACTGAAGGAGGCATCATGAAAGCCGTGATCACCGGCTGCGGCTCCATCGCCAGCCGCTGGGCCCGATCCCTGCTCGCCGACGGGCGGATCGAGATCACCGCCCTCGTCGACCCCGACCAGCAGGCGGCACGGGCCCTCACCGCCCGCTACGGGCTGAGCCCGGCCTTCGCCTCGACGCTCACCGAGGCGCTCGCCCAGGCCGAGGCCGACGTCGTCGTCAACCTCACCCCGCCCGAACTCCACTACCCCGTCAGCCGCTCGGCGCTCGCCCACGGCCTGCACGTCCTGACCGAGAGGCCGCTGGCCCTGAACCTGCCCGACGCCCTCGACCTCGTCCACCTCGCCCGCGAACGCGGCCTGCTGCTGGCCGTCATGCACAACCGAGGCGCCGACCCGGACTTCCTCGCCTTCGCCGACACAGTCCGCTCCCGCGGCCGTGCGCCCCTTGCCGTCACCGCCGACACCCTGGTCACCCTGCCCGGCCCGGGCTTCCGCAACGGCCAGCACCTGCCCGTCACCACCGACCTCGCCGTCCACGCCTTCGACCAGGTCCGCGCGCTGATCACCGCGCCGCCCACCGACGTCACCTGCACGGAGACGGCGACCGGCTTCCTCGCGGCCCACAACGCGATCGCCGCGATCACCGTCCGCTTCGCCGACGGCTCCCTGTTCACCTACCGAGGCGGGTACATCGTCGATCCGGCCCTGCGGACCGACGCCAACGGTGACTGGCGCGTCGAGGGCCGAGGCTTCGCCGCACGGTGGGCCCCGGATCCCCACCAGGCGCGGAACGCGTCCGAGGCTGGTCCGCCGGCCTACCAGCGGTGCATCACCGCCATGGTCGATGCCCTCCACCAGGACAGCCCCCTGCCGGTGCCCGCCGCCGCCAACCTCGCCTCCATCGCCTTGCTGGACGCCGCCTTGGCATCCGCCACCCAGCGGCGCCCCGTCCCCGTGCCGGAAGTGCCCGATGCCCACCTCTGACGCCGCGACTCTGACCAGCCGCCCGCACCCACTGCTGGTCGACGCACTCGCCGCGGCGGGCTTCGACGCCGCCGACGCGCACTTCACCCCGCTCAAGGCTGGAACGGACAGCCTCCCCTTCGCGGTCACCACCCGCGACGGCGACAACCTGGTCGTCAAGGTCCGCCGTGCGGGCAGCCGCTCGCGCTACCCGACTGCCGCCTGGGCCTCGGCCCGCATGCGCGAAGCCGGTGTTCCGGCCGTCAAGATCCTCTGGCACAGCCGGGATGCGTGCGTGGAGACCCGTTGCTCCGGCCGCCCCGTCGAAGGCGAACCGCCCACGCCGCAGGACCAGGACGCAGCGACCCGCGCGGGTGAGGTGCTCCGGCGCCTGCACAGCATCGAGGTCGGCAGCTTCGGCCAGCTCGACGGGCACGGCATCGGCCAGCACGCCACCATCCAGGACTGGTTCCTCAGCGTTGCGCCCCGCAGCGTCCCAAGCATCGACGGCATCGACCTGCCCGGGTTGCTGCACCGGGCCCGCTTCATCCTGGACGTCGGATCGGGCCGCCTGGCCTCAAGTCCGCCCCGGCTCCTGCACGGCGACTGGGTCGGCCGGCACCTGTTCACCGATGACCAGCAGATCACCGGCGTCGTCGACCTGGAGAGCGTGCGCGGCGGCAACCCGCTGGCCGAACTCGCCGGCTGGTCGCTGCGCGAGCCGGCCCCGATGACCGAGTCCCTGTTCGCGGGCTACTTCGACGGCCCGCTGCCCGCCGACTGCCTGCTGCCGCTGGTCCTGTTCCGCCTGCGCATCGCCTATTCGCTGCTGCACTTCCACGCCTCCTGCGACGAGCCGGACATGGTCCGGCTGCGGGCCGCCCAGCTCCAGGCCGACCTCGAAGACCTCGACCACGGCCACCTCGCCGCTGTCCCGCGCATCACCCCCGACGCTGGCTCCAGCGCTCGCCGCCGCCCGTAACCCTGCCCCGCCTCCCGTTCACCGCCCCGCCCGGAAGGACACCCGTGAGCGACCCTGCCGTCACTCTCCCGTTTCCCCGCGAGCCCAAGTACGGGCAGGCCGAGAAGGACGCCGTCCTCAAGCTCCTCGACGACGGCCACCTCTCCGAGATCAACCTCGGCCCAGCCACCAACGCCCTCGAAGCCGCCTTCGCCCGCCTCACCGGCACCCGCCACGCGCTGTCGTTCAACTCCGGCACCGCATCCCTGCACGCCGCCCTCCACGCCGTGGGCGCGGGCCCGGAGGCCGGTGTCGCCGTCTCCCCGATGACCTGGGTCTCCGCCATCACCGCCGTCTTCCAGGCGGGCAGCTACCCAGTCTTCTGCGACATCGAGTCGGACAGCCCGAACATCGCCGCCACCGCCGTCGCCGAGGCCGCCGGCGCCTGCTCTGCGGTCCTGGCCACCCACACCTGGGGCATCCCCGCCCGCATGGACCAGCTCGTCGGCGCCACGGAGCTGCCGATCGTCGAGGACTGCTCGCACGCCCACGGAGCCCTCTACCAGGGCCGGTCGGTCGGCTCCTGGGGTGCGGCCGGATGCTTCAGCCTCCAGGAGTCCAAGGCCGTCTCCGGCGGAGAGGGCGGCGTCCTGACCACCATGGACCGGGAGGTCTACGAGCGGGCCCTCACCCTCGGCCACCACCCCGCCAGGCTCGCCGCCGAGCTCACCCTGCCCGAGCTGAAGCCGTTCGCCACCACCGGGGCCGCCTACAAGTACCGGATGCCCGCCCTGTCCGCTGTCATCACCCGCCAGCAGCTGCGGTCACTGCCCGACCGGATGCTGGCAGCCGAGCAGAACCTCCTCACCCTCCGCGAGGCCCTGGAGGAGTACGACGCGCCCATCGCCTGGCCCGAGATCGGCGAGCTCTCCGTGCGCGGCTGGTACGGCACCCCGCTGACGATCAGCGCCCGCGTGCCGGACCCGGCCGAGCTGAGCAAGCGGTGCAAGGCCGCCGGCGTTCCCGTCCGCTCGCTGTACGAGGACTGGACCCAGGCCCCGCTCTTCCAGCGCCCGGACCTGGCCGCCCGCTTCTGGCCCCACCTGGCCCGCAGCCCCTACCGGCCGCCGACCAGCGAGGAGCTGCCCAACTTCCACAAGGCTATGCGGCAGATGATCGTCCTCAAGGTGCCGCAGATCCCGGCCCCCGACTACATGGAGCAGGCCGCCGAGGCCCTCGCCGCCGTACTGGTCCGCGCGGTGGTCACGGCATAGCCGCGAACGCCTCCTGTACGTCCGCGCGCCGCTCGGTCCACCAGGCCAGGAAGCGCTCGGCGGGCAGGAACAGGTGGTCGCAGGAATGGTCATCGCGGTCGTAGTGGAAGACCAGCTGCCAGTAGTCCGACATGCGCTTCCACCAGAGCCGCTCCACCGCGTCTGCCAGGGCCGCCACCGGGATTGGCACCACCGACCGGTAGCCGGCCACGAACGCGGCCGTCCGCTCCAGGTCGAGGAAGCCGTCCTCACCGCCGAACTGCACGGTGGCGGTGCGGGCGACCTCCTCGCCGAACGGGCGCACGCGAATGCGGTCCCAGTCGATCACCCCGGCGATCTTGCCGTCCCGCCACAGAACGTTGCGGTGCTGCACGTCACCGTGCGTCCAGCCCACCGGGCCCGCCGCCACCTCGGTGGCCGGGCGCTCACGGGCGTACTTGTCGAGCAGCACCTTGCGCTCACCCAGTGCCCGGACCGCCTCGACATCGAACGCCGACGGGCTCTCCAGGGCCGCGATCAGCACCGAGAAGCGGGCCGCCTCGGCGTGCGCCGCACCCGGGGTAGTAACCGGGGCAGCCAACGGCTCCGATCCCGGGGGCAGCAGCCTGGCGGCCCGCTCGCCGTTCAGGCTCCGGTGGATCTGGCCGAGCAGGACACCGAGGTCCCCCGCCTGGTCCAGCGTGAGCTCCGTCCCGGGCTGGTGGCCGCCTTCCAACCAGGGGATCAGGCAGTAGCCGCGGCCCGCGACCTCCGCCACGATCTGTCCGGAGGAGGTGACCATCGGCCGTCCGACCGGGACTCCGGCGTCCGCCAGCTCGGACAGGACCGCCAGGTTCCGGCGGGCCAGCTGCAGCGGAACGTCCATGATCCGCTTCAGCGCGAACACGCCCTCGGCCGTCTCCAACCGCCAGTTGCCGTTCATCAAGCCGTTGGGCAGGAAGCGGCACGCCTGGACCTCACCGAGCCCGAAGGCCCCGCCGAGGACCACCAGGTCCTCCTCGATCTTGCTGTAGCGCGAGCCACACGAGGCGTCGTCCATCGCTTCCGTCACCCAAAGCAGGCTAGCGGAGCGCGCGGCCCGGCGAGGCCGGTTCGGCGGGCGCATCGCCCGCGTCCGTGGTTCATCCGGCCACTCGGGCGAAGGCCAGTCCCGGGAGCCACAGCAGTCCCGTCAAGCCCGTCGTGACCGGCCTGGGCGTGGGCACCGAGCCTGCCCAAACCATCGTGGCGGTGTCGAATCCGTACGCGGTCCACGCCAGGCGACGCGTCCATACGCCCCGCGGGAGGTTCGTGAAGAGGATCACCGCACCTGCCGACCACCACACCAACCCCGGCACCGCCGCCTTGGTCGTGGACTCGCGCACCACCGAGAGCCTGCTCGCCGCCCACAACGAGGCGCCCAGCCGCACCATCTGCAACCGAGCTCGGAGTGCGGTCACCATCAGCGGTGCCCGCGATCGGGAACGCTAGGCGCTGACCGTCGACCTGCGCCTGGACGCCGACCTCGTCCTCCCGCAGGCGGTGGCCGACGAAACCGCGCGGACAGCTGGCTTGCTCACCCGGCTCAGGGTGCTTCCCAACGGCACCGCGGCGTGGCGGGCCTACCACCAGCGGTCCTACGAGCGATACGGCCGCGGTGCCTTGGTCCCGCTGCTCGATATCGTGGCGGACAGCGGAATCGGCTGGCCGGACGGCAAGGCCTGAACCAGATCGGGGTGCGCAGGATCGAGCACAACGGCTGTGAGGCCGACGACGTGATCACCGCACTGACCACGCTCGCCCGTCGGGAGGAGCGGCCCGTAGACGTCGGCGCTCGCCGGCGGATCCAGCTGCAGCTCGCTGACCAGCGAAAGCGCATATGGGAAAGAGGTTCGTGTCGCCACTCCGACTTGAACTCCCACGGCACACACTGCACGCAGGCCCAGCATCGTGCCCGCCAACGACTACGGCTACCCGATATGCAGGACGCTCACTCTTACCGGCACCTTGCCGAAGCACGGCGTCCGCATCTGTCGCCTCCCACTCCCGGTTTTAGAAGTCATCTCATTTGGCCTTGGTACCCTGCGAGGTGTGATCATCACGGAATGCTTGGCGCCCGTCGGGTTGCGGGAGCAGAACTGTCCCCGGCCACGCCCGAACAAGCGAGCCACCTTGTGAACGACGAGTACGGCGAGCTGGCCTTCCCGGCAACTGAACTTGCGCGCGACACACTCCGACATGCTCAGGCTCTGGTCCCAGCCGCGATCTTCAATCACAGCCTGCGCACCTACCTCTATGGACGCCTTCTCGGTGAGCGGCGTGGTCTGCAGCCGGACCGCGACTACGATGACGAACTGCTCTTCCTGGGATGCGTCCTGCACGACTGTGGGCTCAGTACCGAGGGCAACGGTGACCACCGGTTCGAGCTGGACGGTGCTGACCTGGCGGTCAGCTTTCTGACCGAGCAGGGAGTATCACCGGACCGAATGGAAGTTGTGTGGGACGCGATCGCACTACACATGGACCGTGAGATTGCCGTGCGGAAGCGGCCGGAGATTGCGCTGGTCGCCCTCGGTGCGGGCTTCGATCTGGGCGGTGGCCCGAGTGCCCTCCCGGACGGCTACGCGGAACGCGTCCACCGCGTGCTGCCCCGTCTGCACGCGGCGGCGGTTCTCCACGACAGCATTGTCGGCCAGGCACTGGGTAAGCCGCACAAGGCACCGCTCTTCACGATGTCGGGCGAGCTCGTCCGTCAGGTGACTGGCCGCATCTGGCCGACCTGGAGAGAGCTTGCCCGATCCTCAGGATGGAGCGACTACGACGACTATCGCCCTGATTCGCCGTAGCATGCCCCGAGATGGCTTCTCATCTGCAGAGTCTGCGGTGGCAGATGAGGGCTGCGGCGATGCTGGCGAAGGCCGCGAAGTGGTCGGCCTTGCGTTCGTAGCGGTGGTGGAGCCGACGGAAGCCGCCGAGCCAGGCGACAGTGCGCTCGATCACCCATCGGTGCCGACCGAGGCGCTGGGAGGACTCGACGCCTCGGCGGGCGATGCGGGCCGGGATCTGCCGACGGCGCAGGTAGGAACGGATGAAACGGTGGTCGTAGGCTTTGTCGCCGTGCAGCTTGCCGGGCCTGCGCCGCCGCGGGCCACGCTGTGAGCGGATCGGCGGGATGGCGTCGACGAGCGGGACCAGGGCCTGGCTGTCGTGGACGTTGGCCCCGGAGATCGCAAGCGACAGGGGCAGACCGGTACGTTCGGTGAGCAGATGGATCTTCGACCCGTACTTGCCCCGATCGACAGGATTCGGACCCGTCAGCTCCCCCTTTTCAGGGCCCTCATGTTGACCGAGTCAACCGCGCACCGTGACCAGTCCAGCTCACCCTTGGAACCGAGTTCGTCCAGGAGGACCCGGTGGAGCTTGGCCCACACCCGGGCCCTGCTCCACTCGCTGAAGCGGCGATGGGCCGTCGGCCCGGACGGGCCGAAACAGGGCGGCAACTGGGCCCACGTGCACCCGGACGTCGCGACGAAAACGATCGCCGCCAACACCTCCCTGTCCCCGTAGCGGCGCCGGCCACCACCCTGAGGCCGAGTCGGCGCCTCCGGCACCACCAACTGGAACAGCTCCCACAACTCGTCCGGGACGAGACGCTCCACGATCGTCACACCGGCAGCCTACTTTGCCATCCAAATGAGATGTCCTCTTAGTGGGCGTTTTGGTATCTCTGATCCTATAAATGGCTTATGGTCGCGTCGCTTTGATTGCGCTATGCCCGATAGATGAACAACATCCATCCTTCGATCAGAGGATCGGCTGCTCGTCTTACCCGTATATGTTCCCTGAAGTCCGTCTGGTTTGAAGAAGTCATAGAAACGCCGATCTGGCAGTGGAACGGGATCCTCCGCCGCCATCGGTGCTGACGCTGTGTCATGACCGAGCGCAAGCCGTACCCGAGCGATCTGTCCGACGCCCGATGGGCCCTGATCGAGCCGATTCTGACGACCTGGAGGAAAGCCCGGCTCGACCGACGGCCGACCGGCCAGCCGGCGAAGGTCGAACTGCGCGACGTGTTCAACGCGATCCTCTACGTCAACCGCACCGGAATCCCCTGGAAGTACCTCCCTCACGACTTCCCGAACCACGGCACCGTCTACGCCTACTACGCCGCCTGGCGCGACGAGGGGCTCTTCGCCCAACTCAACTACGACCTCACCGGATTGGCCCGAGTAAAGGAAGGACGCAAGCCCGAGCCGACCGCCTCGGTGATCGACACCCAGAGCGTGAAGACCTCCACCAACGTGCCCCTGACCAGCCAGGGAACCGACGCCGCGAAGAAAATCGTCGGCCGCAAGCGAGGCATCCTCACCGACACCATCGGGCTCATCCTCGCCGTGACCGTCACCGCCGCGAGCCTGTCCGAGAACGCCCTGGGAATACGCCTCCTCAACCAGGCCAAGAAGACCTACCCCAGCATCTCCAAGAGCTGGGTCGACACCGGCTTCAAGAACGCCATGATCGAGCACGGCGCCACCCTGGGCATCGACGTCGAAGTCGTCCACCGGAAGTCCGACATCCCCGGATTCCACGTGGTGAAAAGACGGTGGGTAGTCGAACGAAGCCTGGGGTGGATCATGCAGCGCCGCCGCCTCACCCGCGACTACGAGACCCTCCCGGCCAGCTCCGAAGCCATGATCCACATTGCCTCGATCGACAACCTCACCAGGCGCATAACGGACGAAACCACACCAAGCTGGCGAGGAACCTACTAAGACATAAAGGGCAATCCGCCTACCTCAAACGCCCTCTGAGAGAGCCGATCCCATACCAGTCCTCTGGGGGCCTGGAAAGAACGGCGTCATGGTGGCACAGCGGAACGGGTTATGACGGTCTACCAGATGCTTGCCCCGACCGGCCCGGGAGTGGCGCCGGGGTGTGCTCCGGCGCAATCCGGCGCGGGCATCCTTGGCCGTGGCGGCGTCCGGGCGGGGAGCGTGAGGAGGGGGCGGCGGTGTGCGAGGGGGGAAGGAAGGCTGCCGGTTGCACTCTGGCGCCGCCGGGCGATCTCTGACACCATCTCAGCCGACGTGAACGAATCGTGTGCCGAACGTTCACTTCACCTGCACAGGAATCCGCTGTAGAGCGTCGTCGAGAGATCTGAGGCTTGCCATGAAGACCTTACGGACCCACACCTCGCACCTGGTGACGGTCGTGCTGCTGCTCCTGGGCATGATGACCGCCGCGAGCGCGCAGGCGCAGGCGGCCCCGCAGCGGGTCACCGGCAGCACGACCATCTGCTCCTTCTCCCCGATCCCGGCCGGGTGGGTCATCACGAGCTCGTACAGCAGCTGGGGCTGTCCCGGCTCCGGTGTCTCGTATTCGATCACCGACACGGCCGGGCAGACCAATCTGACCATCTGCTCCTTCTCCCCCAAGCCGGCCGGGTGGGTAGTGACCAGCTCGTACAGCACCAGCAACTGCGCGGGCAGCGGCGTCGCCTACGGCTTCCACAACGTGGCCAACGACCTCAACGTCGGCGCGTGCTCCATGACCCCGATCCCGGCGGGGTGGGTGATCAGCAGCTCGTACAGCAGCAGCAACTGCGCGGGCACCGGCGTCGCCTACTCGCTCCACAACACGGTCAACGACACCAGCACCGGCGCCTGCTCGATGACCCCGATTCCGGCCGGGTGGGTCGTCACCAGCTCGTACAGCAGCAGCAACTGCGCCGGCACCGGCATCTCCTACACCCTGTTCAAGATCACCACGCAGACCTCCGAGGTCGTCTGCTCCTTCTCCCCGCTGCCCGCCGGGTGGGTGGTCAGCAGCTACTACCCCAGCAGCAACTGCTACGGCAGCGGCGTCGCCTACTCCATCCGGAAGGCGTGACCTCCGGCCGCCCACGGGGCGTGAGGATGTGAGGGTGTGAGAGCAGGGCCTCCCGGCCGCCGCCGGGAGGCCCTGCCGCCGTCGCCGCGACCGGACCGGACGGCGAGCGGGCGGCGCTGTCACCGCGGCCTGGCGGACCGTCGACGGCCTGGAGCCCTCGCCGGGCTTCAAGGAGGAACGCCGGTCCGCCCTGAACCGCACGTTCGACCAGCTGGCCGACGCCGTCGACCGCGAGGCCGGGCCCACGCGATAGCCGCAGCCCGCGACGCGCGGTCGTCAGGCCGCCTCGGGGCCGAAGCGGCGCCGGTAGGCCGTCGGGGTGATGCCGCTCCGCCTCGATCAGGCACCAGTGCCCGGGACGCGGCGGTGGTGGTAGGCCCGTCCGGAGAGCAGGTAGGCGCGCTGGCGGGCCGGGAATTCGCGGAGTTCCGGTTCCTCTGTGTGGTCGGCGGCCTCGCGCAGACGAGCGATTCCCGTCCCAACCCGCTCAACCCGGGATATCTGTCTGCGCTGTCCTCACAACCATCGGACCATACCCGGGCGGTGGCCGAGGCCGGGCCGTAGTACTCCGGCGGTCTGAAGCCGGGCATGCCGATGCCCCTTCCGGGCGGTGGACCGGAACGAACCCGAGTCAAGCAGGGCCGAGGCCGGCCGGGACGAGCTTGGCGTGCCAGGTTTACGCGCGGCTCTCGGTGGCCACCGGGCGCATGGTGGTGTCAGCCTCGGAGAAGTAGCACTCGGTCTCCCCGATGGGGGTGACGCAGCCACCGCCTTCACCCTCAGCTCGCTGCCAGGACACTCGTCGCACGCCAGGCCCGGGTACCGATCAGCGGCCAGGTCGTTTCCGCGCATGGCACGCCCAGGCACGCCGCAGGGCGCATCCACTCCCTCAGCCGGATCCCGACCGGCTACTGCCCGAACAGCTAGCTACGCCGATCGCATCTGACGGCCCATCAGCTCAGGTCAGCAAAAGTCAGCATCAGTCCGAGTTCACCCTCACAGATGCGCGCATATCTGAGAACTCAGCGCACGGCGCGACGGACCCGCGCCGGCGGTGTGAGGAGGTACGGCCGAGCCCGCCACGCTCGGGGCAGCACCCTGCGCCGACCCCTTTACTCACACCATTCGCCCCGATATCATCTACTTTCCGGATGGTCGACATGGCTCTGCGTGTGCGGTCAGGACGGCAGGGTGATCGACTGGGCGTGGTGGAACACGTTCTTCTCGTCCCAGCTCTTCTTCACCCTCTGCAGTCGGCTGTAGTTCTGCTTGTAGTACAGCCGCTGGTAAGCCGGGTTCGCCTGGCCGACCACGCCGAGGTCGGTGTCGGGGTAGTTCACATAGGCGCCGTCGGTGTCGGTGTCGATCTCGGGGATGCCGCCGGTCGCCTTGTACACCGCCCGGTAGAGGCCGCGCAGGTAGTCGAGGTGAGCGGTGTCCTGGGCGGGGTCGGTCCAGTAGGTCTGGTACTGGAGCTTCATGATCGAGTCACGCTGGGGGATGGCGTCCTCGGTGGGCCTTCGCTCGTTGATCCTGCAGCCGTACGAATCGACCTGGACCACCGTCTGCGTGAGGTCGACGCCCTGGACGTCCTTGGTCAGCCATTCCCAGAAGCTGTCGACCTGTGCGGGGGTGAACGCCCTGCGGTGGTAGGCCGACTTGTATTTGCCCCGCTGGTTGTCCCCCGAGGGGTTGAGCGTCATGGTGGCCTGGAACCACGGCATCTGGCGGCTCTTGTCCGGATAGGGAAGGAACAGCCCGCCGGCGCTGTAGGTCTGGACGGCCGCCTTGGTTTTCATCCCGGCCTCCATCGCGGCCAGGAATTGCTCCAGCGGCCCGGGATCGTCCTCGTCCCACTGGCTGAACAGGACGACGTTCCCGTTCGTCCGATGGGTGAGTTTGAGGATGGCGAACAACCCCCGGTAGACCGGTTCGCCCTTTCCGCTGTGCTCGGCGAAGAAGGCGGCGAAGTTGTTCACCAGCCGGTGGAAGTCCGCCGGCTGCTTGACCAGCTCGTCCCACGGCCAGGCGACACTGCTCAGCCAGACCCTCGGCGGTGGCTTCGGGAGCTCGTGGTGGAAGTGGTAGCGCAGCACCACGCCGAAGTTCCCCCCGCCACCGCCGGTGTGCGCCCAGAAGAGGTCCTTCTCGGCCGAGCCCTTCGGGTCGTCGCGGTGCGCCCTGGTCACCTCCACCTTGCCGCCGCGGACGGTGACCACGTCGACCTGGACCAGGTGGTCGACGGTCAGCCCGTGCCGCCGGGAGAGCAGCCCGTACCCGCCGCCGCAGATGTGCCCGCCGGCCCCCACCGAGTAGCACGAGCCGGCCGGCAGCGTGACTCCGTACTTGCGGAAGAGCGTGGTGTAGACGTCCCAGTTGGTGGCGCCGCCCTCCACGCAGTACGTGGACGCGCCGTACTTGTCCGTCGCCGCGCGGACACCGCGCAGGGTGCTGAGGTCGAGGATGACGCCGTTGTCGTTGTCGACGAAGCCCTCGTAACAGTGCCCGCCGCCCCGGATCGTCGGCCGCAACCCCTTGTCGAGCGCCGTCTTCAGGGCCGCCACGGCGTCGGCATCGTTGCCCACCAGCCGGATGTAGGCCGGTGTGCTGCTCCACCGCTGATTGAATCCCTGGCTGAGCGTCTGGTACCGCGGGTCGTCGGGGAGCACCGACTGCCCCTCGGGCACCTCGGCGGAATCGGCGGCTGCCGGGCCGGCGCCGGCCGCCAGGCCGAGGGAAGCGGCGGACGCCCCGGCGGCGGCCATTCCCGCGGTACCCAGAAATCCACGCCGGGAGAATTCTTGACGCATGACAGGACCCACTTTCTCGACTCTGAGAAGCTGGCAGCCGCACGCTAGCACGTACGTTTAGCCTTGTGAATCCCTATACGAATTAGTGTGACTGTACGCCATTTTCCTGGAATGCGTCGCGCCCTGCGGGCGACCGCATTGTCAGTGGCATCCGTTGATGTCCCGTCACCTTCTCGGAATCACCGCCGACCGAGGTCGAACACCGGAAACGGGAGAGCGCCGCGCGAAACCAGACGTCCGGCCCCATGGGCCGCACGCCGGAGCCACCGGCCGCCCCACTCCCGCTCGCGCTACTCGGCGATCGGCCTGGAGAGGTCGTCCTCGGCGAGCACCTGGTAGACGGCGTTCAGGGTGGGCGGGCCGACCAGGTCCTTGATCCGCTCGAAGCGGCGCTCCTCGACGGGGGCGAGCCGTTCCATCCACTCCTGGATGGACTCGGGCCCGTGGTCGCCCTCGATGATCGCGATGGTGACGATCTTCTGCGGGTCCTCCACATCGGCGGCGGTGATCACCCGGGTCCGCGGGTCACCCGGGACGATCTCGTCCGGGATCCAGCTCTTGCGGAACTCCCCGTAGTCGACCCCGTCGTTGAGCCTGCGCACCATGACACTGACGAGCTGCATGACATCCTCCCCGAACTTTTTCTTGCAGTGCAAGAAGCCGATGTCCGCTATTGTTTTCTTGCACCGCAAGACATGTCAAGTCCCGGCACGGAGAAGCACATTGATGGCGAGTGGACGCGGGCGCCCGAGGACGGGCCTGACCAGGGAGAAGGTCATCGACGCGGCCCTGGCCTTCGTCGACGAGCACGGGCTCGCCGCCCTCTCCAACCGCAAGCTCGGCGGGGCGCTCGGCGTCGAGGGCATGACGCTCTACTACTACGTGCCGAGCAAGGCCGCCCTGCTCGACGGCATGGTGGAGCGTCTGCTGGAGCTGTCCGCCGGCGACCTCTTCACCGACCCCGCCGGGCGCCCGTGGACGAGGGTGGTGGGCGACTTCGCCGCCGCCCTGCGCAGGATCCTGCTCGACCACCCGGCCATGCTCACCGTCCTGGCCACCCGCCCGGCCGCCACTCCGGCGGCGCTGCACCTGCTGGAACGCGGCGTCGGCGCGCTGCGCGCCGACGGGGTTCCGCTCGCGGACGCCCTGGACGTCCTCAACGCCGTGGTGTCGTTCACGCTCGGTCACACCCTCGCGGAAGTCGGCGAGACCCCCCACCACGAGGGGACGGAGCCCGATCCGGAGCAGTTCCGCTCACTGGACCCGGCGGTGTTCCCGCAGTTGGCCGAAGCCTTCGGCACCGGCGCCGGCCTGGACTCGGAGCAGCGCTTCCACCGCGCGCTGCGCATCCTGCTCGCGGGGTTCGCCGCCGAGATCGACGAAGGCGCCGGGGCCGGCGATGAGGGGAGGCCGCGAGGCTAGGGCAATTTCTTTCGCATCAGCAGAGGTGATCACCGTGCGATGGGTGGTCCGGGGTCCGATCACCGGCACGCGGGACCGTGCCTCGCACGGCATCAGAGGCGGCCGAGGTCGACGCGCCATTCGCCCGCGGGCCGAGCTGACGGTCCGCCAGGCAGGACTCTCGTTCATCCCGTGCGCCCGGCGCCGGCGGCCCGGATCGGCCTCCCGAACCGCCCGCCCGACAGCGACTCGGCCCCACGCCGCTGGTGCTCGGCCACCACGGCGCGTGCGACCGACCGGCGCCCCGACTGCGCCACGCGGGTCAGGCGTCCGCGCCACCCGAGACGTCCAAGCCATCCGAGCTCTCCGGCCCGCGCAGGGCCGCCACGACCAGGCCCTGGATCTCGTCCGCCCGCAGGGTCCCGCCGCCGACCAGCCGGTCGAAG
This sequence comes from Kitasatospora sp. NPDC032757, assembly GCF_055579305.1. Classification (NCBI taxonomy): domain Bacteria; kingdom Bacillati; phylum Actinomycetota; class Actinomycetes; order Kitasatosporales; family Streptomycetaceae; genus Kitasatospora; species Kitasatospora sp. NPDC032757. The sequence continues at coordinate 33,704 of NZ_JBVINN010000037.1, forward strand.
ACCAGGCCGTCCACACAGGCCAGCAGTGTGAGGGTGCGTGCCGCCGGGTCCGCGACGCCCTGGGCTGCGATGAAGGTGCGGACGGCCGCGTGGCCCGCGTTCTCACGCGGGACGAGAATCTCGCGCAGTTCGGGATCACGCACGCTCTCCACCGCACAGGCGTAGCGTGCGAGCGAGCGCCGCCGCCCTTCGCCCGTCAGCCGGCGCTCGGCCAGCAGGGCTATGCCCTCGGCCAGCTCGGTGGCCGAACGCGGCGCCGGCACCTGCTCGCCCATCGCCTGGAGCTCGCCCTGGTCCAGCTCGACCAGGCGCCGGACCAGGGCGGTGAGCAACGCCTGCCTGGTCCGCAGGTACGCCGAGGTGGTGCCGACCGCCAGGCCGGCCGCCGCGTCCACCGCGCGGTGGGTCAGCCCGCGCATGCCCGCGTCGGCGAGGACCCCGATGGCCGCGTCCGCCAGCAGGGTGCGCCGGTCGGCCCCTCGCGTCGCCGAACCGTGCCCTGCCGAACCGCGCGTTGCCGCTCCGCGCGCCGTGTGCCCGGCCGGGCCGCGTTCATGCGGCCCACGCCCGTCCGGCTGCTTCTGCCCGTCTGCCTCAGCTTCCTGCATCCCCCCTTTCTACACCCGTAGTAAGTGCGAGTACTCTCCCTCTACAGCTGTAGAAGGTCAGCGCGAACAACAGGGGAAGGACCGGGCATGAGCAGCAACAGCGCGGTGGTGGTCGGGGGCGGCATCGGAGGGCTGGCAGCCGCGATCGGGCTCCGGCTCGCCGGGTGGGACGTCACGGTGGTCGAGCGGGCAACGGTGCTGGACGACGCGGGCGCCGGGATCTCGCTGGCCGCCAACGGCCTGCGGGCGCTCATCGCCCTCGGCGTCGGCGAGGCGGTGGAGGCGGCCTCGCGCCGCCAGTACACCGGTGGCACCCGCACTCCGAGCGGCCGCCGGCTGGCCCGGATGGACGGCACGGCGCTGGAGCGCGGGCTGGGCGCGCCGATCATCGGTATCCCGCGCGCCGCGCTGCACCGGATCCTGCGGGAGGCGCTGCCGGCCGAGTCGCTGGTGATCGGCGCGGAGGTGACGGCGGTCGAGGCGGCCAAGGCGGCGACGGGCGCCAACCGGCCCCCACGGGTCCGGGTCGAGTACGGCGGCACCGCGCTCGACGCCGACCTGGTGGTCGCGGCCGACGGGATCGGCAGCCGAGTGCGCCGCCGGCTCTTCCCCGACCACCCCGGCCCGGTCTACAGCGGCTCGACGGTGCTGCGGGCGATCACCGAGCGGCCGGTCGAGGGGACGACCGGCGACCCGATCGCCGACTTCGAGCTGACCTGGGGCCACGGCGCGGAGTTCGGACACATCGCCTTCCCCGACGGCCGGGCCGAATGGCACGCGGTGCTTAACGCCCCGGCCGGTGTGCGCTACCCGGACCCGCTGGCCGAGGTCCGCCGTCGCTTCGCCGGCTGGCACGAGCCGATCCCCGCGCTGCTGGCCGCGACCCGCCCGGAGGCCGTCCTGCATCACGACGTCAACGAGCTGGTCACGCCGCTCCCCTCGTTCACGGCGGGCCGGGTCGCACTGCTCGGCGACGCGGCCCACGCCATGACCCCCCACTTGGGGCAGGGCGCCTGCCAGGCCCTGGAGGACGCGGTGACCCTGGCTGCCGCGATCGGCTCGGAGCCCGGCGTCGAGGCGGCCCTCGCCCGGTACGACGCCGAGCGGCGCCCGCGGAGCCAGGCGGTCGCCCGCGACGCGCGCCGCGCCGGCCGGATGGGACAGCAGCTCGCCCATCCGTTGGCCGTCGCCGCCCGCAACGCGGCGATCCGCCTGACCCCGCCCGGTGCGATGGTGCGCACCGCACTGCGCCACGCCGACTGGACGCCGCCACAGATCACCGCCGCAACCACCCGGGCCTGACCCGGATGCGCCCCGCATCCCGCACCCCACACGCCACACCGCGCGGCAGGCCCGGCTCCAGGGGCCGCCGCGGGGCCGCGGTGGGGCCATGACGGGCACGCCACCGGACCTGCAGCCGCGTCCAGCACCCTCGAGCGCGGCGTCCGCCACCCGAAGGGAGCACCTTTCGGTGTGGCGTGGGTCACGGCCCGAAAAAAAGGCTGACGGCCCGTCAAACTGACTGACAGCTCGTCACAACCGACTCACAGAAGCTCAGTTATTCGCTGACTTGCAGTCAGATTCGGCCAGTTGGGCGCAAGTTGGGTGGAGTGTCGGGCAGTACGCCGTTCATCACCCCGGGCTACCATCGGTCGGGTTGTCCGCTCCGGCCCCGGAGTGGGGTCACCCGATCAGGCGTGTGCTCCCACCGCCCCCAAGGGCCGAGCGCCGGTCGGGACAGGGGCGAGGACGAGGAGCGCACGGGCTGCCATGACAGCTGAACCGAGCCACATCGAGCACACCCCGCACGCCCCGCACACCCCACAGGCCCCCGCCCCCGGCGTGACGGCCGCCCCCGAGAAGGCCCGGCAGACCCCGCAGGCCCCGCCAACCTCCCAGACCCTGCAGACCTCGCACACCCCGCAGGCCCTCTCCCCGGCTCTCTTCCCCGGACGCCCGGCCCCCGCGCCGCGTACCCTGGTCGACCTCCTGGACGCCACCGTCCGCGCCCACCCCAACGAACCGGCCCTGGACGACGGCCGGACCGTGCTCAGCTACCGGGTGCTCGCCGCCGAGGTCGAGCAGCTGCGCCGCCGGCTGGCCGCCGCCGGGATCGGCACGGGCGACCGCGTCGGCATCCGCGTCCCCTCCGGCACGAACGACCTCTACGTCTCGATCCTCGCCGTGCTCACCACCGGGGCCGCCTACGTCCCGGTCGACGCCGAGGACCCGGACGAGCGCGCGCAGCTGGTCTTCGAGGAGGCGGCCGTCGCCGGCGTGCTCGGCGCGGAGCGCGCCCTGACCCTCACCGGCGCGCCGCAGGAGGCTGCCACCCCCGCCCGGCCCGCCCCGGCCCGCCCGACCCCGGCCCATTCGACCCCCGCCCGCCCCGCCCCGGCCGACGACGCCTGGATCATCTTCACCTCGGGCTCCACCGGCCGCCCCAAGGGCGTCGCCGTCACCCACCGCAACGCCGCCGCCTTCGTCGACGCCGAGGCCGCGCTCTTCCTCCAGGACGAGCCGATCGGCCCGGGAGACCGCGTGATGGCCGGGCTCTCCGTCGCCTTCGATGCCTCCTGCGAGGAGATGTGGCTGGCCTGGCGTTACGGCGCCTGCCTGGTGCCCGTCCCGCGCTCGCAGGTCCGCAGCGGCGCCGACCTCGGGCCGTGGCTGGCCGAGCAGGAGATCACCGTGGTCTCCACCGTCCCCACTCTGGCCGCCCTGTGGCCGGCCGAGGCCCTGAACGAGGTCCGGCTGCTGATCTTCGGCGGCGAGGCCTGCCCGCCTGAGCTGGTGCAGCGGCTGGTCACCGAGGGCCGCGAGGTCTGGAACACCTACGGGCCCACCGAGGCGACCGTGGTGGCCTGCGCAGCGCTGCTGACCGGGGACGGCCCGGTCCGGATCGGCCTGCCGCTGGACGGCTGGGACCTCGCCGTGGTGGACGAGGCCGGCGAGCCGGTCGCGACGGGCGGCACCGGCCAGCTGGTGATCGGCGGTGTCGGCCTGGCCCGCTACCTGGACCCGGCCAAGGACGCCGAGAAGTACGCGCCGCTGCCCTCGCTCGGCTGGGAGCGCGCCTACCGCAGTGGCGACCTCGTCCAGGCCGACCCGGCCGGCCTGCTCTTCCTCGGCCGCGCCGACGAGCAGATCAAGCTCGGCGGCCGCCGGATCGAACTCGGTGAGGTCGACGCCGCCCTCCAGGCCCTGCCGGGCGTGGCCGGGGCGGCCGCCGCGGTCCGCACCGCGCGCGGCGGCAACCAGCTGCTGGTCGGCTACCTGGTGACCAAGGACGGCTGGGACCGCGAGCAGGCCGTCGAACGGCTCCGCGCCGAGCTGCCCGCCGCCCTGGTGCCGCTGCTCGCGCCGGTCGAGTCACTGCCCACCCGCACGTCCGGCAAGGTCGACCGCAACGCGCTGCCCTGGCCGCTGCCCGGCCTGGAGACGGCCGGGCCCACCGAGCAGCTCTACGGCACCGAGGCCTGGCTGGCCGAACAGTGGACCGAGATCCTCGGTGTGCCGGTGAGCGGCCCGCGCGAGGACTTCTTCGCCATCGGCGGCGGCAGCCTCGCCGCCGCCCGGCTCACCACCCTGCTGCGGACCCGCTACCCCAGCGCCGCCGTTCTGGACATCTACCAGCAGCCGACGCTGCGCAAGCTCGCCCGCCACCTGGAGCGCGGTGCGTCCGACGGCGGCGAGGCCCGCACGGTCGCGCCGGTGCCGACCCGGGCCAAGGTGCTCCAGCTGCTCCTGCTGATCCCGCTCTTCACCGTGGTCGGGCTGCGCTGGACGGTCGCGCTGCTGGCACTCGGCAACGCGCTCACCTGGCTCGGCGACTACCCGTGGGCACCGACCGCCTCCTGGTGGGCGGTCGGCGCGGGCGCACTGGCGCTCTACACCCCGGCGGGCCGGCTGGCCGTCGCGGCCGGGGGCGCCCGGCTGCTCCTGCGCGGCCTGCGCCCGGGCCGCTACCCGCGGGGCGGCTCCACCCATCTGCGGCTCTGGACGGCCGAGCGGCTCGCCGAGGTGACCGGCGCGACCGCGCTCTCCGGGGCGTGGCTCGTGCGCTACGCGCGGGCGCTCGGCGCCAAGGTCGGCCCCGAGGTGGACCTGCACTCGCTGCCGCCGGTCACCGGCATGCTCAAGCTCGGCCGGGGCTGCGCGGTGGAGGCCGAGGTCGACCTCTGCGGCTACTGGCTGGACGGTGACCGGCTGGAGGTCGGTCAGGTCAAGGTCGGCCCGGGCGCCGTGGTCGGGACGCGGTCGACCCTGCTGCCCGGCGCCAAGGTCGGCAAGGGGGCCCAGGTGGTGGCCGGCTCCAGCGTCACCGGCCAGGTGCCGACCGGCCAGCGCTGGGGCGGCGCGCCCGCCGTCAAGCTGGGCCGCGCCGAGCGCGCCTGGCCCAAGGAGCGGCCGGTCCGCCGCGCCCGCTGGGCCGCGCTGTACGGGGCCAGCGGCACGGCGCTCAGCCTGCTGCCGGTCCTGCCGGCGCTCGCCGGGCTGGCGGTGCTCGCCCGTTCCGTGCACCCCGGCACGGGCCTCGGCACCGCGCTCGGCGGCGCCCTGCTCGGCCTGCTCCCGGCCACCCTCGCCTACGGGGTGGTGTACGCCGCGCAGCTCGTCGCGGCCGTCCGGCTGCTCAGCATCGGGCTGACGCCCGGGGTGCACCCGCTGCACGGGCGGGTCGGCTGGCAGGCGTGGACCGTCACCCAGCTGATGGACCAGGCGCGCGAGATCCTCTTCCCGTTGTACGCGGGTCTGGTGACACCGCTCTGGCTGCGGGCGCTCGGGATGAAGGTCGGCCGCGGCGCCGAGGTGTCCACGGTGCTGGCGCTGCCCAGCCTGACCACGGTCGGGGACGGCGCGTTCCTGGCGGACGACACCCTGATCGCCCCGTACGAGCTGGGCGGCGGCTGGGTGCGGCTCGGCGAGGCGAAGGTCGGCGAGCGTGCGTTCCTCGGCAACTCGGGGATGACCGCACCGGGCCGGTCGGTCCCCAAGCGGGGGCTGGTGGGCGTGCTGTCCGCGACTCCGGCGAAGGCCAAGAAGGGCGGCTCCTACCTGGGCATGCCGCCCATGCGGCTGCCGCGGTCGGCCGACCAGGCGGACCAGAGCCTGACCTACGAGCCGCCGGCCCGGCTGCTCTGGGCCCGCGGGCTGGTCGAGGTGGCCCGGCTGCTGCCGGTGCTGGCCTCCGGGGCGCTCGGCGCGCTGACCCTGGCGGCGCTGTCCTGGCTGGCGGCCGGCTGGTCGCCGGTGGCGGCGGCGCTGCTGTCCGGCGTGGTGCTGCTGACGGCGGGCGGGGCGGCCTGCCTGGTCGCGGTGGCGGCGAAGTGGCTGCTGGTCGGGCGGTTCCGGGCGGTGGAGCACCCGTTGTGGAGCGGTTTCGTCTGGCGCAACGAGCTGGCCGACACCTTCGTCGAGGTGCTCGCGGTGCCGTGGCTGGTGGGCGCGGTGCCGGGCACCCCGGTGCTGAACCTCTGGCTGCGGGCGCTCGGCGCGGACGTCGGGCGGGGCGTCTGGTGCGAGAGCTACTGGCTGCCTGAGGCGGACCTCGTCACGCTCGGGGACGGCGTGAGCATCAACCGGGGCTGTGTGGTGCAGACCCACCTCTTCCATGACCGGATCATGCGGATGGATACTGTCATCCTCCGCGAGGGCGCCACCCTGGGCCCGGGCGGCATCGTGCTGCCCGGCAGTACGGTGGGCGCGCGCAGCACGCTGGGCCCGGCCTCGCTGGTGATGCGCGCCGAGTCCGTGCCCGCGGACACGCGGTGGCTGGGCAACCCGATCGAGGCGTGGCAGACCACCTCGTGACCGGCCCCGCCTTCCCCGCACCCACGTCCGTCCCGTCCGCCACGCCCCCCATGTCCGCCGTGTCCCCCGTGGACGCGTCCTCGTCCCCCAGCTCGCAGGGAGCGCACGACCCGGTGAAATCCCGCCCGGTGAACCACCAGCACGCCCCGGCGGCCCCCACCGCCGCGCCCGACCCGTACTTCCCGAACAGCGGCGACCCCCGCTACAAGGTCCACCGCTACGAACTCGCGCTGGACTACCGGCCCGGCCCCAACCGGCTGGGCGGCACCGCCCGGCTCAGCGCCGTCGCGGGCACCGCCCTGCCCGAGTTCGCGCTGGACCTCGCCGATTTCCGGATCGGCCGGGTGCTGGTGGACGGCAAGGCCGCCCGCTACACCCACCGGGCCGGCAAGCTGCGGGTCCGCCCGGCCAAGGCGCTCGCGGCGGGGGCCGCGTTCACCGTCGAGGTGCACTACACCGGGAACCCACGCCCGGTGCGCAGCCCGTGGGGCGGCCTCGGCTGGGAGGAGCTGACCGACGGCGCGCTGGTCGCCAGCCAGCCGGTCGGCGCGCCCTCCTGGTTCCCGTGCAACGACCGGCCGGCCGACAAGGCGACGTACCAGATAGCGGTCACCACACCGTCCCCGTACACGGTGGTGGTCGGCGGCCGGCCGCTCACCCGCACCCCCCGGGCGTCCAGCACGACGTGGGTGTACGAGCAGTCCGCGCCGACCTCGACCTACCTGGTCACCGTCTCGATCGGCCACTACCTGCCGGTGGCGCTCGCCGAGCGCCCGGCCGTGCGGCAGACCGGCTACGTGCCTGCGGGGCTGGCGGCCGAGTTCGCCGCCGACTTCGGCCGGCAGCCGGAGATGATGGCGTACTTCGAGGAGATCTTCGGCCCGTACCCGTTCGGCGAGTACGCGGTCGTGGTGGCCGACGAGGAGCTGGACGTCCCGGTGGAGGCGCAGGGCGTCGCCACCTTCGGCACCAACCACCTCGGCGGCGGCTGGGAGAACGAGCGGCTGATCGCCCACGAGCTGGCGCACCAGTGGTTCGGCAACAGCGTGTCGATCGCCGACTGGAGCCACATCTGGCTCAACGAGGGCCTGGCCAAGTACGCGGAGTGGCTCTGGTCCGAGCACACCGGCGGCCCGTCCGCGGCCGCCCACGCCGCGGCCGCGCGCGCCCTGCTGGCCCGCCTTCCGCAGGACCTCCGGCTCGGCGACCCGGGCCGGAAGCTGATGTTCGACGACCGGCTCTACCAGCGCGGCGGTCTCACCGTCCACGCCCTCAGGGTCACTCTGGGTGAGGCCCCCTTCTTCCGGATGCTCAAGGACTGGGCCACCCTCAACCGCCATGGCAGCGTCACCACCGCCGACTTCACGGCGCACGCCCAGCGGTACGCGCAGGGGCTGGCGCTGGGCGGCCTGTTCGAGGCCTGGCTGTGGCACGGCACGCTGCCCCCGGTGTCCGCCTGACCGGCCGCTCCCCGTCGTCGGGGGCTGTTCGGCGGCGACGGCTCGCCCGCTACCATTCGCCGCATCAGAAACGTACATCCGTACGATGAGCTGGGCCGGTCGGCGGGGCGGAGCCCCTCCTCCGGCGCGCGGAACCGACGACGAAGGGGGCAACAGGGATGCCGGAAGGCGGAAACGGCGGCTCGGGCGGGGTCAGCGTCAACACCGGGGTGCTGCGCAAGTCCGCGGGGCACTGCCGGGAGATATCGCCGGCCGTCCAAGCCGGATCGAAGCATCCGGAGGCGCCGGGCCAGCGGGCCGGCAGCATGCTGGCGCACCAGGGGTTCGAGCTCGGCGCGGCGCTCCAGGCGGCGGTCACGCGCTGGTCCAGGCAGACCGCCTCGATCCTCCAGGCGGTCGACCTCACCGGCCGCAACCTCGACGAGAGCGCCGCCGGCCACAGTGCGACCGACAACGGGATCGCGCAGCAGATGCAGGGCATGGGTTCGCAGTTCCACTGACCGCCCACGACTACGGGCGGATCGCAACACAGCACGGGGATGAGCATGCTGACATACGAACAGGTGCTGGCCGCGCCTCTCACCGAACTCAAGGAGGCGGCCGACCAGTGGTCGAACGCCGCCCGGGCCATGGGCGAGCAGCAGGGCAAGTACCGGGACCAGGTGATCGTTCCGACTCACGCCAGCTGGAGCGGCGCCGACGCGGACGCGGCGCAGACCTTCATGGCGAAGGTGTCCAAGGAACTGTACGACGCCATGACCGAGGCGGACGCCATCCACGGCGTCCTGCTGGACGCCCACACGGCGATCTCCGCCGCCCGCAAGGAACTGCTCCGGCTGGCCGAGCAGGAGGCGCCGCGGCTGAACCTGGTGGTCGGTGCCGGCGGGAAGGCGATGCCCGCCCAGTGCCTGGCCGAGCCGGACCCGGAGCAGGACGCCCGGGACAAGAAGAACATCGAGGAGCTGGAGCGGGCCATCGTCAACGCCCGCGCGGCCGCCCACGAGGCTGACCGCGCGGCGGCCTGGGCGCTGGGGCGCAACACCGGCGCCAGCGACAAGGAGTTCAACCCGGGCGGGTACAACACGCTCGACAAGGCCGAGGCCGGGCTGGGCGAATCCCACTTCACGGACGCCTCGAACTTCATCTTCGACGAGATGAAGACCAACATCGACTCCGCGCAGGTCGCCGAGATCCGGCGGAACATGGAACAGAGCGAGAGCCCCTGGGCCATCATCAACCCGCTCCCGGGCTCGGTCGCCGGGCCGCGCGCGGTGGGGCTGGCGATCTGGTACGAGCAGGTCAAGAGCGGTGGTCCGTGGGACCACAAGCCGATCCTGGAGAAGCGCTACGACCTCCAGTCGGCGAACGACTTCTACTTCAAGGTGCCCGACCGGGATGTGGAGGTCTCGTACGACATCTACTCCAACATCCACTACGGGTACGTCGGGAGGTCGGCCGGGATCAGCCGGGTGGAGCTCGTCGAGGCCGCCAACGCCGGTACCGGCGGCACCGGCACCAACGACCCGGGTGACGACATGTCGATGAAGATCGGCATGGACCTCTACGAGAAGTACGGCCCGAACATGACGAAGGAGCAGATGGACGCGGCGGTGCTGCAGCTGATCGACGACATGGAGGCCAAGCGGCGGGCCGGTGACACGAGCATCACCCAGGTCCGCCCGGCCCGGTAGCGGGCCGGGGAGGCCGGTGCGCGTCCGGCTCGGGGCGGGGTGGAGCGCCTCGCCCGGGTCCTGACCCCGCGGCCCTCGTCGGTGGTGCCCCGGTCGCCCCGGACCGGGGACCCGGGCACCACCGGACTCGCTCAGCCCGCCGGGGCTGTCGCCTCGGCGGCTGTGCGGCAGGCGTGGAGCAGTTGCTCGTCGTCGTGGATGACGTGGCTGCTGCCGAAGCCGGCGTTGTGGCGGCGGGTGGCGGCCAGTTCGGCGTGGACGAGTGGCAGGGCGGGCGCGGCGGCCGCGCCCATCACGGTGAGGCAGCCGGCGGTGGTGGCGCGGGTGTGCGGGTTCTCCGTCCAGGCGGCGGTGAGGACGGGGAGGACGGCGCCGGCGTCGGCTGTGGTGTGCCAGAGGGCGGTGGCGCCGTCGACCCGGACCCAGACCTCGCCGTCGGCGAGCATGGCGCGCAGGGCCGGGGCGGCCTCGGCGGCGGCCGGGCCGATCGGGGCGAGGGCCCTGGCGGCGGCGCGGCGGACCCACGGGCTCGGGTCGCCGGCCTTGGCGAGGAGCAGCGGAAGGACGGCGCCGGTGTCGCCGGTGGCGGCCCAGAGGGCAGCGGCGGCGGGCAGGGCGTGCGGCGAGCCGGGATCGGCGAGCAGTGTGCGCAGTGCGGGGGCCGCCTCGGCGGCGGCCGGGCCGAGCCGGGCGAGGGCGCGCAGGGCGGAGTCGGTCAGCGGGCCCGTGGGGGCGGCGCGCAGCACGCGCAGGACGGCGGGGACGGCGTCCGCGCCACCGGTCGCGCCGAGGGCGGTGAGGAGTGGGTCGACCTGGTCGAGATGCGGTGGGCGCTCCAGTGACAGGGCGGCGAGGCGCTCGCGGAGCGGGCCGGCGAGCGGAGCGGCGGCGGGGCCGAGTTCGGCGACGAGGAAGCCGAGGTCGTGCGGGAGGGCCGGCCGGTCGAGGGCGGCGGCCAGCGCCGGGAGGGCGCGCGGGTCGCCGAGCCGGGTGAGGGCCCGGAGCAGGTGGTGCGGGTTGGGCAGGTCGTCGGAGCGGGTGTCGGACCAGGGGTCCTCGGCCGTGGCGAGGCAGTCGGCGAGGGCGTCGGCCGCGGGGGCGGCGAGGCGGAAGAGGTCCGGCAGGACGGCGGCGGCGGCCTTGCCGACGGTCCGGTCCGGGTCGGCGAGCCGGCGGCCGAGCAGGGCGGCCAGCTCACCGAAGGGGCCACGCACCTCGCGGAACAGCAGGCCGGTCTGCCGGATGCCTCCGCGTCGCAGCGCCGGGTCGGCGGCGGTCAGCTGCTCGGTGCAGAGCGCCACCCGGTCGGTGAGGCGGTCGCCGAGGGCGCGGTGGATGATCCGCAGGGCGGCGTCGGCCGACCGGCCGGCCTGGCCGACGGGGATGTGGCGGAGCAGTCGGGCGGTGGCTGCAGCGGTGTCGGCGGGCAGGGGGCCGGGGGCGCGGGCGGCGAGCCTGGCGGAGGCGGTGAGGCGCAGGGCGGCGGGCTGATTCCCGTCCCCGGCCAGGGTGGTGAGCCAGGCGGTGGCGGGCGCGGCGAGCTCGGGGAAGCGGTCCGCCAGGGTGGCGGCGGCGGTGGCGAGGGCGGTCCGGGCCTCGGCCCCGGGTTCGTGCGGCAGCCGCCCGCGCAGCAGCGCGAGGGTGGCGGGGCCGTCGGCGTGCAGGAGGGCGAGCGCGGCGGCCGCGGCGCAGCGCACGTCCGGATCGGGGTCGGTGAGCAGGGGGGTGAAGGCGTCGGCGCGCGCGACCACGGCAGCCCGGCCCTGAGCCAGGGTGAGCCGCCAGACGGACCCCTGCGTGCTCTCCTCCTCGCCGGCCGGGTAGTGGTGGACGGCCTCGCCGATGCTGGTGAGCAGCTCGACCACCGGCCCGCGGTCCGGCCGGGCCCGGTCGGCGATCAACTCGAAGAGGAAGGGCACGCAGGCGAGCGTGGAGTCGTAGATGTCGCACTGGGGGTGGACGGCGCCGTGCAGGTCGTCGAGGGCCGCCTCACGCTCGCCGGGGTGGTCGGAGGCGAGGCCGAGCAGCATCCCGGGCACGTCGTCGGCCGGGCCGTAGGCGTGGTGGAGGGCCGCCCAGTCGATGTCGTGCAGGGTGTCGAACATGCCCGTCCTCCCGGTGGTCCTGTGCACGGCCCACTCTGCACCACCCCGCTGACAGTCCGGCCCGGGCCTTTCTCGACGAGGGGCCCGGGCCGGCCGGCCGGACGGGGTGTCAGCCGGTGAAGCCGGCGGTGACGGAGGTGAACTGCCAGTCGTTCTGGGCGATGCCGGAGCAGGTCTCCTCCTGGCCGCCGCCCGGGCAGCCGCGGTCGCGGTTGACCGACCAGAAGGCGAGGCGGGCGATGTGGTGGCTGTCGGCCCAGTCGCGGATCGCGGTCCAGTTCTGGACGGTGGTGGTCTCGCCGGTGTCGCTGAGGCCGTTCATGCCGGAGACTCCGACGTGCGCGTAGGCGGTGGCGTCGTCCCACCCGAAGGTGGACTTCAGCTTCGTCTTCAGGCCCTCGGCGGCACTGACGGTGGCGGCGTACATGTCGGTGGAGGCGTTGCCGAAGTCGAACGGCATGACGGTGAAGGTGTAGGCGGTGTTGGGCTGCACGGCGACGGTCTGGGTGCACCTGGCGTTGTCGCTCGCACCGGCCGCGCCGGCCAGGGCCTTGGTCCCGCCGTGCACGGGGGCGGCGACGACGGAGCCGAGCCCGCCGGAGCAGGACCAGCCGGGCAGGGTGCCGGTCTCGAAGCCGGGGTTGGTGAGCTGGTTCGCCGCGTGGGCGACGGTCGGCGCGGTGAACGCGGCGGCCGGCGCGAGCAGGACGGCCGCTCCGGCGGCGGGAATTCTGGTGCGCTTGTGCACCGGTGACCTCCAGTGGGGGTGTGGGGGCGGAGGTGCGGGGAGAAGCCCAAAATGGACTGGACCAATTCACGGTGTCAAGTACCGTCCGGCGGGCGGACGGTGAACGGAAACGGGGCCGGCCGCTCCTCGCCCGGGAGAGCTTTCGGGCACCACCCTGCGACATTGCGGGACGACCGGGGAAAATGGGGTGGAGCCGAGCGGGCCGCCGGACTAGGTTGAGGGCGCCCGCCGTCCGCGCCACCGCCGACACCCCGGTGGCGGCCGGCGCCACCCTCGCGCCCGACCCGTCCAGCCGTTTCCACCCGATGATGCAGAGGATCAGATGACCGACCAGTACGACGAGTTGCTCCCCACCACCCGCCGCGCCCTGCTGCACCGGATCGCGGTGGCCCAGGCCGAGGGGCGTACGCCCTCGCTGGTCGCCGCGGTGGTCCGGGACGGCCGGCCGGTCTGGAGCGGTACCCGCAGCATGATCGACGACCACGCCCCCACCACCGACGTGCAGTACCGGATCGGCTCGCTCACCAAGACGTTCGTCGCCGTCCTGGTGCTCCGACTGCGCGACGAGGGCCTGCTCGACCTCGCCGACCCGGTCGGGCGCCATCTGCCCGGGAGCCCGGCCGACGGTGCCACCGTCGGCCGGTTGCTGGCGCACTCGGCCGGCCTCGCCTCCGAGACGCCCGGGCCCTGGTGGGAGCGGACCGACGGCGCGCTGCGCCCCGCCCTCGGCGACGTCCTGGAGGACGAGCGCCCGCAGAAGCACCCGGCCGGGCAGCGCTTCCACTACTCCAACCCCGGCTACGCCCTGCTCGGCGCGCTGGTCGAGCGGCTGCGCGGCGAGCCCTGGGGCGAGGTACTGCGCCGCGAGATCCTCGAACCGCTCGGCATGGACCGCACCACCCTGCTCCCCCAGCACCCCCACGCCGGCGGCTTCGCCGTCCACCCCTGGGCGGACGTCATGCTGCCGGAGCCGCTCACCGACACCGGCCTGATGGCTCCGGCCGGGCAGCTCTGGTCGACCGTCGCCGACCTCACCCGCTGGGCCGCCTTCCTGGCCGGCGGCGACGACAAGGTGCTGTCCGCCGACACCCTCGCCGAGATGCGCCGGCCCGCCACCGGCCCGGACAGCGCCGACTGGTCCGGCGGCTACGGACTGGGCCTCCAGCTGATGCGCCACGACGGCCGGGTGCTCTTCGGGCACACCGGCTCGATGCCGGGCTTCACCGCCGGCCTCTGGGTCAGCGAGGCGGACGGCCTGGCGGCGGTCGCGCTCTCCAACGCCACCAGCGGCGCCAACACCCCGCTGGTCGCGGCGGACCTCATCGCGCTCACCGCCGAGCACGAGCCCCGGCTGCCCGAGCCCTGGCGCCCGCTGCCGTCCGTCGACGAGGAACTGCTCGCGCTCACCGGCCCCTGGTACTGGGGCGCCGCCCCGCACTCCGTACGGCTCAGGGCCGACCGTCTGCTGGAGCTGGCCTCCCTCGCCGGCAGCTCGCGCAGCTCCCGGTTCCGCGCCGAGGCCGACGGCACCTGGACGGGCCTGGACAACTACTACGCGGGCGAGACGCTGCGGGTGGTGCGGGCCGCCGACGGTTCGGTCAGCCACCTGGACGTCGGCTCCTTCGTCCTCACCCGCGAGCCCTACGGCCCGGCCGGCGCCGTGCCGGGTGGGGTCGACCCGCAGGGGTGGCAGGCCTTCTGAGGCACCGCCGCCCGGAGCACCGGGGCCGGGGCCGGTACCGCTGCCCGGCACGCTGGGGCCGGGGCCGCTGTCCGGCACGCTGGGGCCGGGGCCGGTACCGCTGCCCGGAACACCGGGGCCGGGGCGGGCCCCGGCCCGCGGTTTCCACCCCGTGGAGCGGAGCATGCGGCGACATCCGAGCGCCCGGCAGGTGGCCGAAAGGCGCCGGGTGCCCCCATTCAGCAGGTGCACATCTGCGCTCCGCCGAACCGCAACGTGGACGCCAGCCGGCTCGGAAAAACATACGGATACCGGCCCGCAGGCGACGACCGCGCGGGCCGGGCAGGTGCCACGGCGATCCGTGGCCGCCGTCGTCCGTGCTGCCCTGGAGGGTCTGCCATGACCACCGTCCCCACATACGCTCCGCCCGCAGTCGCCCCCGGCCACCTCACCGGCCACACCGGCGTGGTGCCCACCCCGCGTCAGACCCGTCCGACCGGCGCCCGGCCGGCCACCGCCCGGCCCACCCCCGTCGAGGCACCCGCCGCCTACACCGTCTCGCTGGCCCGCGACGAGGACGACGTGCGCGCCGCCCAGCGGCTGCGCCACCAGGTGTTCGCCGCCGAACTCGGCGCCGTGCTGCACAGCCCGGTGCCCGGCCTGGACGTCGACCCGTTCGACGAGTACTGCGACCACCTGCTGGTGCGCGAGGGCGAGGACGGCCCGGTGGTCGGCACCTACCGGCTGCTGCGTCCCGAGGCCGCGCGACGGGCGGGGCGGCTCTACTCCGACGGCGAGTTCGACCTCTCCGCCCTCGCCCCGCTCCGCGACGGACTGGTGGAGCTGGGCCGTTCCTGCATCGACCCGCGCCACCGGGGCAACGGCGCCGTGATCAACCTGATGTGGGGCGGCATCGCCCGCTACCTCGCCGAGACCGGCAACACCTGGGTCGGCGGCTGCTGCTCGATCCCGCTGGACGACGGCGGTGCCACCGCGGCCCGGGTCTGGGACACCGTCAGCGCCACGTACCTGGCACCCGAGCACTACCGGGTCGCCCCGCACCGGCCGTGGGACGCGACCGGCCTGCCGCGCGCCGAGCGGGCCGCTCTGCCGCCGCTGCTCCGCGGCTATCTGCGGCTGGGAGCCTGGGTCTGCGGCGCACCCGCGCACGACCCCGACTTCGCCACCGCCGACCTGTACGTGCTGCTGTCGCTGGAGCGCACCGACCCGCGCTACCTGCGGCACTTCCTCGCCGGGCTGCCGGGACCGACCGGCCAGGCCCCTTCCGGCGCCGCAGCCTCCCCGGGCGCAACCGCTTCCCCGGACCCGTCCGGCGCCGCAACCGCCGCTCCCGTCGCAACCGACGTCGCTGCCCCTGCCGCTGCCACCGCCACCGCCACGACCGAATGAGCGTCTGGCTGCCCACGGCCCCCTGCACGCCGGCGAGCTGCCTGACCGAACCGGCCCCGGTGGTGGCGCTCCCCCGGCGGGTGATGCGGCTGGCCGCTTTCCTGCCCGTGCTGGTGGCGGGCATCGCGCTCATCCCGCCGGTGCGCGCCCTCCCCGCGGGGGTGCGCGACCGGCTGGTCCGGCTCTGGGCGCGCACCCTGCTCGGCGCCCTCGGGGTGACCGTCCGGCTCGCGCCGCCCCCGGCCGCCGACGGCGGCGTCCTGGTGGTGGCCAACCACGTGTCCTGGCTGGACATCCCGCTGATCGCGGCCGGGAGCCCCGGCCGTTCCGTCGCCAAGGCCGAGGTAGCGAAATGGCCCGTCCTCGGACGGCTGGTCTCCTCGGGCGGCACTGTCCTCGTGGAACGGGACCGGCTGCGTGCCCTGCCGGCCGCGGTCGATACCGTCGCCGGGGTACTCCGGGCAGGCCGGCCGGTGGTCGTCTTCCCGGAGGGGTCGACCTGGTGCGGGCGGGAGAGCGGCCGGTTCCGCCCGGCCTTCTTCGAGGCCGCGGTGCGGTCCGGCGCTCCCGTCCAGCCGGTGACGATCCGCTACCGGCTGGCGGACGGGCGGCCGACCAGCGTGCCCGCCTTCGTCGGCGATGACGACCTGGTCACCTCGCTCGCCCGGGTGGTCGCGGTGCGGGGGCTGGTGGCGGAGGTGAGGTTTCTGCCACCGATCCCGGCGCCGTTGGCCCCGATCGGGCCGCACGGGCCGGAGCGGTGGCGGGCCCGGCGTGACCTAGCCCTGGCCGCCCAGGCCGCGGTGGAGGCGGCCGGGCGGTGACCGACTGCCGGTGGACGGTCACCGGCAGACGGTCCCTGGTCGCCGGTCACCGGCGGGCGCGCACTTGCAGGCGCTCAGGGGCGGGCGCTCACCGGCGGGCGCGCACTTGCAGGCACTCAGGGGCGGGCGCTCACCGGGCGAGTCCGCGCCGGCCCCGCAGTGCGGGCCGAGGCGGCACCGGCCGGTGACTGCCGGTCCGGGCCGCCGTCCCCGGTCGGCGGCCCGGACCGGGAGCCCCGCCGGAGCAGGACGGCGACCAGGACGGCGGTGGCCGCCAGCCCGGCCGAGCCGCAGCGCACGGCGAGATGCACGCCGTCGACGAACGCGCCGTCCACCGCTGCCTGGACCGGCCCCGGCAGCGCCGCCCCGGAGCCGCCGTGCCCGCCGCCCGCGCCGGCCAGGGCGTCGGCGGCCCGCCCGACCGTGTCCGGCGCCACGCCCAGCCGCTCCAGCGAGCCGGTGAGGCTACCGGTCATGCGGTGGGTCAGGACTGCGCCGAGGGCGGCGACGCCGATCACACCGCCGAGCTCGCGCAGGGTGTTGACGGTCGCCGAGGCCATCCCCGTCCGGGCCGGGTCGACCCGCTGGAGGACGGCGATGGAGACGGGCGTGAACGTCAGCCCCATCCCCAGGCCCATGGCGAAGAGCGTCCACACGTACTCCGGGTAACGCGCCTGCTCGCCGTAGAGGGAGAGCCCGCCGAGTCCCACGGCGCAGAGCAGCAGACCCAGGACCAGCGGCAGCCCCGGGCCGTGACGGCCGGTCAGCCGCCCCGCGGCCGGGGCGCCGGCGACGATCATCGCCGCCATCGGCAGGCCCGCGCACCCGGCGTCGGTCGGGGCCCACCTCAGCACGCCCTGCATCAACAGCGGCAGGAAGAACATCGCCCCGAACATCCCGAAGCTCACCATGAACCCGCTGAGCAGGGCCCCGCCGAGGACGCCGTCGCGGAACGGCCCGAGGTCCAGCATGGGTTCGGCCAGGCGGCGTTCGAGCAGGAGGAAGGCAGCCAGCAGCAGGGCGGCCGCCACCGCACAGCCGAGCACCCGGCTGTCCGTCCAGCCGCGGGAAGGGCCCGCGATCAGCGCGTAGACGAGAGCGCCGAGACCGGCCGCGGACAGCGCCAGGCCCCCGAGGTCGACGCGCCGATCCCGCCGGGCGATGGCCGGCAGCACCCGGCTCGCCAGGACCAGCCCCACCACCCCGATCGGCACGTTGATCCAGAAGACGCTGGCCCAGCCCAGGTGGTCGACCATCGGCCCGCCGATCACCGGCCCGACCGAGAGGCCGAGTGCGGAGACGGCCGACCAGAGGCCGACAGCCCGGGCCCGCTCGCGCTCGTCGGTGAACACATGCCGCAGGATCGCCAGGCTGCCCGGGGTGAGCAGGGCCGCGCCGACGCCCTGGAGCATCCGGGCCGCGACCAGCACGTCCGTCGTCCCGGCGAGCGCGGCGACCGCCGACCCGGCCGTGAACAGCGCGAGCCCGAGCCGGAACACCCGGGTGCGGCCGTAGCGGTCGCCGAGCGCGCCGCCGGTGAGCAGCAGCGCGGCGTAGACCAGGCTGTACCCCTCCACCACCCACTGCAGGCCGCTGATCCCGGCGTCCAGGTCCCGCCCGATCCGGGGCAGCGCGATGTTGACGATGACGTTGTCCAGCATGGACATGAACATGGTGACGCACAGTGTGGCCAGTGCGAGCCGCTTGCGCAGGGCGCTCGACTCCCCCATGGGTACTCCTCCATCCTCCAAGCCCCTAACACCGTTAGGGACTGACCGGCACGGACAGAGTGCCCCTAACAGTGTTAGATTGCAAGCGGGATTTCCGCGGCCGCGGGAGTCCGGCGAGACGCGGGGGCCGGACCGGCCGAGCCCGCGAATCCACGGGAGGCGAGCGGAGGCCCATGCCGGCGGACGACGACAGCGGCACCCAGCCCGCACTGACCAGGGACGCCCTCGCCGCGGCGGCCCTGCGGGTGCTGGAGCGGGACGGTTTGGCGGGCCTGTCCATGCGCAAGGTCGCGGCCGAGGTCGGCGTGAAGGCGGCCTCGCTGTACTGGCACGTCCGCAACAAGGACGAGCTGCTCGACCTCCTCAACGACGCGATCATGGCCGACGCCGTCGCACCGCCTCGCGAGGGCGACTGGCGCACCCAGTTCCTGGAGTACGGCCGCCGCTACCGCCGCCTGCTGCTGGACAAGCGCGACGCCGCCAAGGTGGTCGCCGGGCGGCTCGCCCCCGGCCCGCACCTGCTGAGGCTCATGGAGGAGCAGCTGGACCGGCTGCGCGAGGCCGGCTTCTCCGACGCCGACGCCGCCATGACCACCTATCTGCTGGGCGCCTACGTCCAGGGCTTCGTCCTCCAGGAGCAGTCGCCGATCTCCGCCGACGAGACCAGGGGCGCGAGCCGCGGCGAGATCGTCGCAGCCGCCGGCGACGGCTTCCGCGCACTGCCGCCAGAGGAGTTCCCCAACCTCGTCGCCCTGGCCGGCGACCTCACCGAGCCGGTGATGGACACCCGGTTCGACTTCGGACTGGAACGCATCGTCGACGGGCTCGCCGCGCTTCTTCCGCCGGAGAAACGCTGACACCGCGGCACACGTGACGATCCGTCGGACATGTCGGTCCCCGGCGGGAGCCTGCGCGCCCCTCCGCGTCGCCACCGGGATCAACGGCGTCGACGGCGCCGCGGCGGACGGGTAGCCTCACCACTCCCCGTCCGTCCGCCCAGGAGGTGCTCCGCATGCCCGAGTTCTATCCGCACAGCGAGCCGTACGCGCAGGGATGGCTGGACGTCGGCGACGGCCAGCAGATCCACTGGGAGGCCTCCGGCAACCCGCAGGGCAAGCCCGCGCTGACGGTGCACGGCGGCCCCGGGTCGGGGCTGCGCACGGGCAACCGGAAGTACTTCGACCCGGAGCGCTACCACCTTGTCCACTTCTCCCAGCGCGGTTGCGGGCAGAGCCGGCCGCACGCCGCCGACCCGGCCACCAGCCTGGAGCACAACACCACGGCCCACCTGATCGCCGACATGGAGCGGCTGCGCGAACACCTCGGCATCGAGCAGTGGCTGCTCTACGGCGGGTCGTGGGGGTCCACCCTGATCCTCGCCTACGCGCAGGCCCACCCCGAGCGGGTCTCCGAGATCGTGATCTGCGGGGTCACCATGACCCGCCCCGAGGAGACCGACTGGCTGTACCGCGGTGCCGCCCGGCTGATCCCCGGCCCGTGGGAGGCGTTCCGGGACGCGCTGCCGCCCGCCGACCGGGACGGCGACCTGGTGGCGGCGTACAGCCGGCTGCTGAACAGCCCGGACGAGGCCGTCCGGCGCAAGGCCGCACGCGACTGGGCCACCTGGGAGGACGCGGTGATCGCGCACGAGGTGCTCGGAGCGCCGAACGCCTACACCGACCGGCCGGACGACGCACTGATGGCCTTCACCCGGATCACCGCGCACTACTTCTCCCACCATGCCTTCCTGGAGGACGGCCAACTCCTGCGCGACGCCGGGCGGCTGGCGGGCATCCCGGGTGCGCTGATCCACGGGGCGCTGGACCTCGGCGCGCCGCTGGAGAGCGCCTGGACACTGGCCAAGGCCTGGCCGGACGCGGAGCTGACGGTCGTCCAGGACTCCGGGCACACCGGCAGCCCGGCCATGGGCGAGGCGGTCTTCACGGCCATCGAACGGTTCGCCGGGCCGGCTCCGGAGCACAAGCCCCGACACGAGTAGTGACGAGTCATCAACGGTCCGCACCCGGGGGGTGACAGCCCGGGTGCAGACCCCGACACTGGAGGGAGAACCTCCACTTCCACAGGTCGGCCGGTGCCGGCCGGTACCGGCCGCGGAGAGGGCAGGCCGGCCATGAGCACGCCGTCCGCCAGGCTCCCGATCATCTACGTCCGGGGTTACGCCGGGGGCACCTCGGGGATCGAGAAGGCCGTCACGGATCCGTTCTACGGATTCAACGAAGGCTCGACGCACATCCGCGTCGGGCGCGAAGACTCCCCCGTCTTCTACCAGTTCGAGAGTCCCTTACTGCGGCTGCACCTCGACGAGGGCTACCACATCTTCGTCGAAGGCGGTCAGGGGACGTACCTGGAGACCCACGACGACATCCCGCCGGACAGCATCTGGATCCACCGCTTCTACGACCTCTGCTCCGGCACCTGGGGCGCCAAGCCCAAGCAGTTCGACCTGGAGTCCGCCGCCGCCGACCTGCTGGCCCTGATCGAGAAGCTGCAGGCCAGGACGGGCGCGCCGCGCGTCAACCTGGTCGCCCACTCGATGGGCGGCCTCATCTGCCGCTGCCTGCTGCAGAAGACCATCCCGGACCTGCGCCCGGGCCGCCGGGCCGCCGACTACGTGGCCAAGCTCTTCACCTACGGCACGCCGCACGGCGGGATCACCTTCGACATCGGCTTCGGCGTCCCGGAGGCGCTGCGCGACACCCTCAACGTCAACGGCGCGGACATCTTCGGCCCGGACCGGATGTACCGGTACCTGACGCCGACGGCCCGGCTCGACCCGGACGGGCCGCCGGACGGCTGGCGGGCCGTCGACATGCCGGACGACGACGGCACCGGGCCGGCGGAGGACGCCGCCGGCGCGTTCCCCCTGGACCGGGTGTTCTGCCTGGTGGGCACCGACCCGACCGACTACGACGTGGCACACGGGATCTCGGCGGCGACGGTCGGGCCGCGCAGCGACGGGCTCGTACAGATCACCAACGCCCAGGTCACAGGCGCCCAGCAGGCCTTCGTCCACCGCAGCCACAGCGGGCGCTACGGGCTGGTCAACTCCGAGGAGGGCTACCAGAACCTGCGCCGCTTCCTCTTCGGCGACCTCCGGGTCCGTGCCGACCTGGTCGGGGTGGAGCTGCCGACCGACGACCCCGACGTGACGTGGCAGGCCGAGGTCGCCCTCTCGGTACGCGGGCTGCCTGTGACGATGCACGAGCGGGTCGCACCACACTGGTGCCCGATCCAGCTCTCCGACCCGGCGGAGGACGGTCACGGCGGTGGCGGTGGCGGTGGCGGTGACGGTGGCAGTGCCGATGGCGACGGGGACGGCCACCGCGGCGGGGGCGCGGGGAACGGCGCCGTCCGGCTGGCGACCGCCTTCCTCTCCAGCGCCCTGCCGCGACCCGCTGCGACCGGACCGCTGCGCTACGCGCTCGACCTGCGGGTGTTCTCCCTGCGCGAGCACCACGGCTTCTTCGGCTTCGGCGACCACCTCGAACGGACCGCCGACTTCTCCGACAGCCTGATCGTCGACGTGGACGCCTCCCGGCCGCGCCCGGCCGCCTGGGCCCACTGGAACTCCCGGATCGCCGGAGCGATCAAGGACCTCCGGCCCGAGGACGCCCCGCTCCCCGACGACGACCCGGCCGCCGACTCCTGGGTGGGCCACGTCGACCTCCCGACGACCGCCGCCCCACTCCTCGGCCCGCACGCCGCCGTCCGCCTCTCGGTGAGCCCCTGGAACTAGAGCCGGTGCAGGGCAGCGGGTGGGCAGGTCGAGGTGTGCTCCGACCTGGTGGCTCACCCTTCCGGGAGACGTTGTGCACGCGGGCGATGGCCTGCACCGCGTGGTGCGGGCCATCCGCCGGCAGGCCCGGCCGTCAGGGGTTCGGCTGCCCACCCCGCCCGCTCCCGTCGGCCGGCGCGGGCGCCTCCGAGGCCAGCAGCACCCGGCGCAGCAGGTCGGAGAGGAGACGCCGCTCCTCGGGTGCCAGGACTCCGAGCAGTCGGTGTTCCTCGCGTCCGACCACGTCCAGCGCCTCCTGCCAGGCCGCCCGGCCTGCCTCGGTCAGCTCGACGTCGACACGGCGGCGGTCCTCGGTGGACGGGGTGCGGACGACGAACCCCCGGCGTTCCAGGGCTTCGAGACGGCCGGTCACCGAGGCCGGAGCCAGGTTGAGGTCGGCCCGCAGCTCGGAGGGGACGGCGCGGCCGCCGCGACCGGCCAGCTCGTGGAGCGTGTCGAACTCGTGCTTCTGCAGGCCGTAGTCGGCGACGCCCTGTTCACGCACCCGGCGCAGGTGGCGGGAGAGCTTGTTCATCCGGGTGACGGCGCCCTCGATGTCCGGGTCGAGGTGCGGCAGGACCGACTGCCAGCGCTCGACGTGGCCGTCGGTCCAGTCGCGCGGCTCGTCGAACCGTCGTTCGGGGTGCTCCATGGGTCGAGTCTAGGCGTCGGCGGCCACAGCTGATATTTCGTTGCCGAAATTTCGGCGCCAAAATATAGTCCCCGTCGTGACGCATCCACTCGGACTCCGCGACTTCCGCCTGCTCTTCGCCGGCCGGACCATCTCCACCCTCGGCGACGCCGTCGTCCCCGCCGCACTGGCCATCGCCATCACCCGGGCCACCGGCTCCTCCGGCGCGCTGGCGCTCGTACTCGGCTGTGCGATGGTGCCCCGGCTCCTCCTGCTCCCCCTGGGCGGGGTGGTCGGCGACCGGTTCAACCCCCGGGTGGTGGCGCTGGTGACCGACCTCGTGCGGGCCGCCGCGCAACTGTCCGTCGGTGTCGAGCTGATCGGCGCCGAACCGCGGCTGCTCCACATCGCCGTGGCCGAGGCGATCGGCGGCACGGCCTCCGCGTTCGCCATGCCCACCGCCTCCCCACTGGTCGCGGCCACCGTCGAGGGGCCGCTGCGAATGCGGGCCAACGCCCTGCTGGCGTCCGTCAGCAGCGCCGCCCGCCTCGGCGGGCCCGCGCTGGCGGGCCTGCTGGTGTACACGGCGGGCGCGGGCTGGGCGTTCGTGCTGGACGGGGCCTCCTTCGCGGTCAGCGCCGCCCTGCTGACGCGGATCACCGTCCGGCACAACCCCGCCGATCGCCGCCCGTTCCTCGCCGACCTGACCGAAGGCTGGACCGAACTCCGTTCACGGACCTGGTACTGGACCAGCCTCGTCGCCCACGGCGCGTGGAACGGCGCCAGCACGGTGCTGCTCACCCTCGGCCCGCTGATCGCCGCCCGCGAGCTGGGCGGGGACGGCGTCTGGATCGCGATGACCCAGGCCGGGGCGATCGGCGTGCTCGCCGGATCGCTGATCGCCGGCCGGGTGCGCCCGGGCCGCCCGGTCCTGGTCGCCAACCTCGGTCTCGCCCTCTACGCGCTGCCGCTGCTCGCCCTCGCCACCACCGCCCCGGCTCCGCTCACCGTCGCCGCGTACGCCGTGGCGATGACCGGGCTCGGCTTCCTCAACCCGGTCTGGCAGACGGTGGTGCAGCAGGAGTTCCCCGAACAGGTGCTGGCCCGGGTCACCTCCTACGACTGGCTGCTCTCGTTGGCCGCCGCACCGCTCGGTTACACGCTCGCACCACTGGCCGCGGACGCCTGGGGCAGCACCGGGCCGCTGCTGGTCACGGCCGCCCTGGTCGCCGTCGCCTGCGCCGGCACGGCGGCGGTGCCAGGCGTACGAAGGATCGGACGGACGGCGCCCGACGGGCCCAAGGAGGCGAGCGGGCCTGCCGGTTCGGACGAACAGAGCGAGCGCACCGAAACCGCCCAGGCCCGCCCCTGACCCGGTTCCAGCGGTCTTTCCGGTCCTACCGGGGCACCTACGATACAAACATGATCGCCTATGCCCCAGCAGCCCTCTTCTTCGTCCTGTGCGGGATCGGGGTCCTGCGCGACCGTCGCCAGTTCAGCAATGCCGTCCTGCTCGGCATCGCCGTGTCCTTCCTCGCCCTCGCGCTGCTCGCCGAACTGCGCAAGGCGCCCACGCTGGTGGCCGAACTGGCGGCGGTCGCGATCATCCTGCTACCGGCGATCGGCACCCTCGCGCTGATCGGCTTTCTGATAGCCAACGGCCTGACCATGATCCGGAAGGAGGGCATCCGGCCCGCCAACCTGCTCTCCCTGCTCGCGGGCCTCGGCATCCTCGCGGTGCTCGTCCTGCTCGCCGCGGCGCTGTTCACCCGCTCCTACCGGCTCGGCATCCTCGCGGGAACCGCCGTGCTGGTGGTCGGGTACGTCGCCTTCCTGTTCGTCTGCTTCGTCGGCTACGCCTTCCTGTACGGCCGTCATCGGCCGCGCCGGGACGTGGACTTCGTCGTGGTGCTCGGCTCCGGCCTGATCGGCGGCGACCGGGTGCCGCCACTGCTGGCCAGCCGGCTCGACCGTGGTCGCGACGTCTTCGAGAAGCAGGCCGCGCGCGGCAACCCGCCGGTACTGATCACCTCCGGCGGGCAGGGGCCGGACGAGAAGCTCCCGGAGTCCCACGCGATGGCCGACTACCTCGTCGGGCGCGGGTTCCCGGCGGAGCGGATCGAGCGCGAGGACCGCTCCCGCACCACCGAGGAGAACCTGCTGTTCAGCAAGGCGATCATGGAACAGGCCAAGCCCGATTACCGCTGCGTGATCGTCACCAACAACTTCCACGCCTTCCGGGCCGCGCTGATGGCCCGCAAGACGGGCGTCAACGGGCAGGTGTTCGGCTCGCCGACGGCCGCGTACTACTGGCCCAGCGCGACCATCCGCGAGTTCGCCGCGGTGTTCCTCGCGCACAAGCTGATCAACTTCGGCATCTGCGGCGTTCTCGCGCTCTGCGGACTGCTCGCCGCGCTCTGACACCGGCAGCCCTGCCGCCTCACCTCCCTTGGATCGTTCGTTCGCTCCGGGCCCCGGCCGCTTCGACGGCCGGGGCCCGGTGTCTCGGGCCGTGGGCGCCCGCCACGGTCACGACGCGGGTGCGTCGAGCCCGGTGCTCCGGGCAGCCGGACGTGCGGTCAGGATCGCGTCGGGGGTGCTCCCGTGCTCGTGAAGCCACAACGCTGCGGTGCCCGCGGCCACGACCGCGCCATGGCGGTACCGGCCATGACGGGCCGCCCGAGGCCGGGGGACCGTCACATACCTCCCGACGGCCGGACACGCCACGCTGCACGGCATCCCACCCGAACTCCTCCCCCACCCCGGAGTCCTCCATGGCTGTGCTGCCCACCACCGGTACGTCCACCCCGTTCACCCCGTCGACCCCGTCCACCCCGTCCGCGGCCTCCACCGGCGCTCCGCCACGGCGCGGCGGGCGGTTCGCGCGCTGCACGGCCGCCGCGGCGCTGGCGGCGGGCGCGCTCGCGGCCACCACCGCGCCCGCGGCGGCGGGCCCTGCCATCGCTCCGGTCACCGCCGCCTCCGGCGTCTCCGGCGTCTCCGTGGCCAACGCGGCCAACGCGGCCAACGCGGCCGATGCCGCACCGGGCGGGACGTACCAGCAGGTCACAGGCTTCGGCGCCAACCCGGGCAACCTCGCCATGTACGCGTACGCGCCCGCGGGTCTGCCGGCCGGTGCGCCGCTGGTGGTCGCGCTGCACGGCTGTGTGCAGACCGCCAACGACTACTACCGCAACTCCGGCTGGACCAAGTTCGCCGACCTCTACGGCTTCGCCGTGGTGTTCCCGCAGACCGGCTCCGCCAACAACAGCCTGTCGTGCTTCAGCTGGTTCGACGCGAACAAGGACAGCCGGGGCACGGGCGAGGCCGAGTCGGTGGTCGAGATGGTCTCCAAGGCCGAGTCGCTGTACGGCTCGGACAGCCGCCGGGTGTTCGTCACGGGCCTCTCGGCGGGCGGCGGAATGGCGGCCGACCTGCTGGCCGACTACCCCGACGTGTTCGCCGGCGGTGCGATCGACTCCGGCCTGCCCGCCCACTGCGCCACCGCCCAGAGCGCCGCGTCCGGCTGCCAGAACAACGACCAGCGGCTCACCCCTGCCCAGTGGGGCGACAAGGTCCGCCGGGCGTACCCGGGTTACACCGGGCCGTGGCCGAGGGTCGCGATCTGGCAGGGCAGCGCCGACACCACCGTGAAGCCGGTCAACGCGACCGAGCTGCGGGACCAGTGGACGAACGTGTGGGGCATCGGCCAGAACGCGTCCGCCACCCGGAGCCGGCCGGGCGGCACCACCCAGTCCCTCTACAACGACGCCGGCGGCCGGCCCGCCGTGGCGCTCTACTCGGTCGCGGGGATGGGCCACGGGCTCGCGGTCAGCCCGGGCTCCAACGCCGACCAGTGCGGAGCCACCGGCAGCTACTTCCTCAACACGATCTGCTCCGGCTACTACACCGCACAGTTCTGGGGTCTGGACGGCGGTGGCGGCCCCACCGACCCCTCGCTGCCCGCACCGACCGGACTGACCGCGACCGCCACCGGCGCGGACACCGTCTCGCTCGCCTGGCAGGCCGTCACCGGCGCCGCCTCGTACGCGGTGTACCGCGACGGCGTCCGGGTGGCGGGCCCGTCCGGCGCGTCGTACACCGACACCGGATTGAGCGCCGGAACGGCGTACGCCTACACCGTGGCGGCCGTCGACGCGGCGGGCGCCGAGGGTGCCCGCTCGGCGGCGGTGACGGCGACCACGGGCGGCGGCACGCCGCAGTGCTTCACGGACAACAACTACAACCAGGTGAAGGCCGGGCGGGCGACGCAGAGCGGCGGCCTCACCTACGCGCTCGGCTCCGGGCAGGGCATGGGGCTCTGGAACACCTTCACCACCCACACCCTCAAGCAGACCGGCCCGGGCTGGTTCGTCCTCGCCGACGGGCAGTGCTGACGTACCGGCAGAAGGCGTCGCGGCCGGTCGGCCCGGCCGGCCGCCACGGGCCGCACAGCTGAGGCGCCTCATCCGCTCGCCTCCCCGGGGCGCAGGCCGGCGAAGAGGTCGGCCTCGGGGAGCGCCGTGCGCACCACGCTGCGCGCGAGGTGGTAGTCCTCCGTCGGCCAGACCTGGCGCTCGATGTCGCGCGAGTGCGCCATGAAGCCGGCACCGGGCTCGATCTGAGTGGCGTGCGCGAGCAGCGCGGCGTCCCGGACGGCGAACTGTTCGGCGCACGCGATCCGCGTGGTGGTGGCGAGCGCGGGCGGGGTGTCCGGCCAGTCGGCGAGCAGCTCGCCCATGGCCGAGGCGACGCCGTGCGCCGTCATGGCGTCGTGCAGGGTCTGGAACCAGGCCCGGGAGAGCGCCAGGTGGTAGTAGAGCTTGGCCGGCTGCCAGGGCTCGCCCGCCTCCGGGTACCGGTCCGGGTCGGCGGCCGCCTCGAAGGCCTCGACGGTGACCTGGTGCGTCATCACATGGTCGGGGTGCGGGTAGCCGCCGGTCTCGTCGTAGGTGATGACGATGTGCGGGCGGAACTCGCGGATCAGGGCGACCAGCGGTGCCGCTGCGGTCTCGACCGGCTGGAGGGCGAAGCAGCCCTCGGGGAGCGGCTCCTCGGGGCCGGGCATGCCCGAGTCGGTGAAGCCGAGGAAGCGCTGGTCGACCCCGAGGATCTCGCGGGCGGCCGCCATCTCCTCTCGCCGGATCCGGGTGAGGTCGGCCCGGACCTCGGGGCGGTCGAGCGCCGGGTTGAGGACGGATCCGCGCTCGCCGCCGGTACAGGTCGCGACCACGACCTCCACGCCGTCGGCGGCGTACCGGGCGAGGGTGGCGGCGCCCTTGCTCGACTCGTCGTCGGGGTGGGCGTGCACGGTGAGCAGGCGGAGTCCGGGGTGCTTGGTGAACATGCGTGGTCCTTCTCTCGGATCTCGGTGGTCGGTGGATGGTCGGTATCCGCCCGTCGTGTCTCGACGGCCGGTTTCGACGCCGGTGTTTCGGTGCCGGTGTTTCGATGGCGTGTTTCGGCGATCGGTTGATCAGCGGGGCCGGTCAGTGCTGCTTGCGGCCGGCCGGATAGAGCAGAGCGGGTGCGATCGCGAGGGCGGAGAGGCCGAGCACCCACCAGAAGGTGGAGCCGAAGGCGGCGGCCTGGTGCGCCGGATGCTCGGCCAGCACGTGCTGGAGGACGAGCGTGAGGACGGCGGTGCCGAGCGCGCCGCCCACCCGGTTCAGCACGTTGACCGCACCGGCGGCCGCCGGGACCTGGGCCCGCTCCACGCTGCCGTACACCGCCGCCATCCCGGGGATGACGATGATGCCCATGCCTGCGCCGCGCAGGGCCAGCGAGGCCGCCAGCAGCCCGTCGGCGGGGCCGGAGCCGGCGCCGAGCCGGGTGAAGGCGAGCGTGCCGAGCAGCGAGCAGGCGATGCCGACGAGGATCAGCGGGCGCGGGGCCATCCGGTCGGCGATCCGGCCGGCCAGCAGTGAGGTGACGGCCGTGCCGAGCGCCTGCGGCGCCAGCAGCAGCCCCGCCTCGACGGCTCCGCGGTGCTCGACCTGCTGGTAGTAGAGCGGCACCAGGAACATCGAGCTGTACAGCGCGGCGCCTTGGAGGAAGGAGTTGGCGGTGGCCACCGCGAAGCCGCGCCGGGCGAACAGCCGCAGGTCGATCAGCGGCAGCCGGCCCTCGCCCGGAGTGCGGAGCGCGTGCACGCCGTACCCCAGCAGCAGTGCGGCCCCGATCCCGACGGCCGTCCCGCTCGCCCCGCCCCCGGCGTCGCCGATGGTGGCGAGCCCGTAGACCAGTGCCGTCAGGCCCGGTGACAGCAGGGCGAGCCCGAGGGCGTCCAGCCGGGGCCGCGGCTCCGGGTGTCGCACGTCGGCCGGGACCAGGCGGGCGGCGAGCAGCAGGGTGGCCAGGCCGACCGGGACGTTGAGCAGGAACATCCACCGCCAGTCCAGTTGCTCCAGGACGAGGCCGCCGAGGACCGGCCCGAGGACCGGGGCCAGGCTGATCGGGAGCATCAGCACGCCCATGACCCGGCCGATCCGGGACGGGCCGGCCGCCTGCACCATGATCGTCTGCCCGAGGGGCTGGATCATGCCGCCGCCGATCCCCTGCAGCACCCGGAAGGCGATCAGGCTGCCCGTCGACCAGGCCAGCCCGCAGAGGGCGGAGCCGGCGACGAAGAGCGCGACCGAGACCAGCCACGTCCGGCGGGCGCCGAAACGCCCGGCGGCCCAGCCGGAGAGTGGCATGACGAGCGCTATGGCCAGGAGGTAGCCGGTGGACACCCACTGGACGGCCGTCATCGAGCTGTGCAGGTCGCGGGCGACGGAGTCGATCCCGACGTTGACGATCGTCGTGTCGAGCAGCGCCAGCACCGGCCCCAGCGCGAGGACGGCCCCCGTCCTCATCAGGCCGGGTGGCAGCGGCTCGTGCCCGCTCCCCCGTTGTCCGGCATGCTCTGCGCTTCGCCCGGCACGCTCCACACGTCGCCCGGCCCGTGCCGCGCCCGATGTGTGTGACGTGCGCGAACCCGCCGCCGATCCTGCCATGGCCCCTCCCCGAAGTCTCCCCTGCGACGGCCTTCCCGGCCGCCGGGACAAAACTTAGGTCCGACCCAGCGATTGGGTCAAGCACAATTTCTGTGTTCGACCCAGCGAGGCTGCGCTAGGCTCACGTCCATGACCGACGGCACCCCGAATCTGCGCGAGCTCAACAAGCGCCGCACCCGCCAGGCGATCTCGCACGCCGCGACCAAGCTGTTCATCGAGCGGGGCTTCGACCGGACGACGATCGCCGAGGTCGCGGCCGCAGCCGGCGTCGCCAAAATGACCGTCACCAACCACTTCCCGCGCAAGGAGGACCTGGTCCTCGACCTGCACGAGGAGATCGTCGCCGGGCTCGCCCGGACGGTCGCCCGGCGGGCGCCCGGCGAGTCCGCACTGGCCGCGCTGCGCCGGGAGTGCCTGGCCGCGATCGACCGGCACGACGCCGCGCTCGGGTTCTCCGGTCCCGCCTTCGCCCGCACCATCGCCGAGAGCCCCGCGCTGGTCGCCCGCCTGCGCGAGATCCACGAGCAGAGCGAGGACGCCCTCGGCACCGCCCTCGCCGAGGCCACCGGCACCCCGCCCGCCGACCTCACCGCCCGGCTCGCGGCCGGCCTGCTCGCCGCGGTCCACCGGACGCTGTTCGCCGAGGTGTTCCGCCGCGTCCTGGCCGGCGAGGAGTACGAGCCGATAGCCGACGCCATCCGCCCGGCCGCCGGCCGCGCCTTCGACCAACTGCAGAGCGCCCTCGGCGGATACGCGGTCCGGCCGGCGCCGTGATCGAGACCTGCCCCAGGACAACCGCCCTGAGCAGCGACGACAGGCGGTAGCGCCGGCACGGCCCTTGACGAAAGGTTGACCTGCTCACGGCAGAAAGTTGGGCAGTGCCGACCCTATGGTCGGCGCATGCCCTCACAGCCCCTCAGGCGGACCGCCCTGCCGGTCCTGCCCTACCGCAAACCCACGCCCGGCCGGGACTACTGGGTGATCAACGACGTACTGCCCGATCCCGACGCCGTCCGCGAGCGCGTGCTGGCCCGCGGGGAGTGGACCGAGGGCTACCCCTACCGGCCCGAGGCGTGGCCGGGGCTGCGCACCATGCCCGGGCTGGAGCCGGACGAGCTGGCCCGGGTCGAGGCACTGGTCCGCAAGGCGACCGGAGCCTCCCGGCTCTGGGTGCAGAGCACTCCCGGCGGCGGAACGCTCAACCACAACTGCGTCCAGGTCGTCGGCGCCGGGGAGTCGACCTCCCGCCCGCACACCGACTCCCGCGCGCTCTGCCGCTACGCCGCCGTGCTCTACCTCAGCCCCGGCGCCCCCAAGGACGCCGGGACCAGCTTCTACCGCCAGCAGTTCCCGGGCGGCCGGCTCGGCGGCAACCTGGTCAGCGCGCCACACAACAACCTGGTGGAGGCGCTCGGCACCCGCCACGTCCCCGGCGACGCGTTCACCGAGGACGTCCGCGTCCCCAACCGCTACAACCAGTTGCTGCTCTACCACGCCAACCTGATCCACAGCGCCACCACGTACTACGGCACCGAACTGGAGGAGCGGCGGATGACGGCGGTCTTCTTCTGGATGGCCTGACCCGCGGTTACGCGTGGCCGGACCCCACAGTGACGGCTGGCCGGACCGCAGCCGGCCGGGCTGGGCGGACCGGGCGGACCGGACCGCAGCCGGGCAGGGGCCCGCAGACCTGACGAGCCGAGCGGACCGGGCAGACCTGACGGACCTGTCGCGCCGGGCAGGCCGGACGGCCCGTTCACGAAGCGGCCGCCACCAGCTCACGCGGCGCGCCGTGGGCCAGCCCGACCCTGGTCAGCGCAGCGGCGAGGCGGTCCAGGTCCCCGGGCGGGACCAGCTCCGCGAGACCCGCCGGGGACTCCGGGAGGCCCAGCTCAGCCGCCACCGCGAGGGCGCGCCCGTCGAAGAAGGGCCGCAGCTCCGGCCAGACGGCCTGGGCCTCGCGGCAGAAGATCCCGGCGCCGACCGGCCCGATGCGCGGGAACTCCTGGAGCAGTTCCACGACCCGCCCGGGTGCGCCGCCCGCCTCGGTCCGCAGGCGCCGGAGATCGCCGTGCCAACGGTCGAGCAGGAGGTCGGCGCCACGGCCGAGGGCGGTGGCGGTGCTCTCGTCGTACCGGACGTAGTGGGCGCGTCCGAGGGCCTCCACCCGGGACCGCCAACTCGCCCCGGTCATCGCGCGCGGCGTCCGCAGGCCCGCCGCGAAGAGCTCCCCGGCGGCGGCCACGGCGGTGGCGGCGCCGATCCGGACGGAGCAGAGCACGGTGAGGACGAGCAGTTGGTAGAGCGGCGCCGGGGTGTCGCGCAGCGCGATACCGGCCTCCTCGGCGTAGGTGCGGCCGTACCGCTCCAGCAGGGCGGCGACGGTGCGGTCCCGGTTCATGGCACGCCTCCCTCCCCGGGCACCTGCCCGGGTTGACGCCGCCCATGCACGGGGAGGGTGCACCCATGGAAACGCAGCCACCCTCACAGCCGGCGACCGAGGCGGTGCGGCCCGAGTGGGCCGGGATCGACCGGATGGCGACACTCGATCTCCTCCGGCTGATGAACGCCGAGGACCGCACCGTCGCCGAGGCGGTGAGCGGCCGGCTGCCGGACGTCGCGGCCGTGGTCGACGCGGTCGCCGCCCGCATGGGGCGGGGCGGCCGACTGCTCTACGCCGGCGCGGGCACGGCCGGTCGGCTCGGGGTGCTGGACGCGAGCGAGTGCCCGCCGACCTTCGGCACCGCGCCCGGCCGGGTGGTCGGCCTGATCGCGGGCGGGCCGCCGGCCCTGGTGGGCGCCGTCGAGGGCGCGGAGGACCGCACCGACCTTGCCGTCGCCGACCTGGAGGCGCTGGCGCCGACGCCGGCCGACAGCCTGGTGGGCATCTCCGCCTCGGGCCGGACGCCCTACACGGTGGCGGCCGTCCAACGGGCCCGCACGGCCGGGGCGCTGACGGTGGGGCTGGCCTGTGCCCGGGGCTCCGCCCTGGTGGAGGCGGCCGAGCTGGGCATCGAGATCGAGGTCGGGCCCGAGGTGGTGGCGGGCTCGACCCGGCTCAAGGCGGGCACGGCACAGAAGCTGGTGCTGAACCTGATCTCCACCGCCGTCATGGTCCGGCTCGGCAGGACGTACGGAAATCTGATGGTCGACGTCCGCGCGGGCAACGAGAAGCTCCGGGACCGGGCACACCGCATCGTCGCCGGGGCAACCGGCGCCGACGAGGCCACCGTCCGGGCGGCACTGGCCGCGACCGGCGGCCGGGCCAAGGACGCCGTCCTGGTCGTCCTCGCCGGGGTGGACGCGCCGACCGCCGGCCGGCTGCTCGCCGCCTCGGGCGGACGGCTGCGCGAGGCGCTGGAGTCCCTGCCGCCGGGGGCCCGGCCGAGGGGCTGACGCCGGCCACAGCGCCGACCGTGTGCGTACTGACTTCCCGTCGGTGCCGATCAGCGACAGATGGGGACGGAGGCGCCGGTGCCGACGGGTCCGTACCCATGGCTCTCCTCCACGGGGCGGACATCGCCGCCGTGGCCGTGCGTGCCCTCACAGCGGAGGGCCACCACGGCGCCGTCCACGAGCTGACCGGCCCGGAAGTCCTCACCCAGCCGAGCAGGCGCGAACCATCGGTGAGGTGCTGGGCCGCCGACTCCGGTGGCAGGAACTGCCCCGCGGGGAAGCGCGCCGGCGGCTCCTGGCCGACGACGACTTCCCCGACTCGTTCGTGGATCCCCTCCTCGATGGCTCCGCCGACATGCTCGCCGCCCCTCGCCCGACCACGACCTCCACGGTCGAAGCGGTCACCGGCACACCGGCACGCACCTACCGCGCATGGGTGTCCGACCACGCCGCCGAGTTCCGGTGACATGCGCGTGCGAGGCGGGGAGTGTGCGAGGCGGGGAGTGTGCGAGGCGGTCCAACCGGTCAGCCGCCGAGTTCCGTCCGGTGCACGAGGGCGCCGGCCCGGCCGTCCAGCAGGACCGGCGCGGCCTCGTGACGGGGGCCGACGGCCTCCCGCGCGGACGAGAGTGGCCGGCCGAGGTCGGCGCCGGCGGACCGCGCATGTTTGGAATCCCGGGCAGCGGCCAGCCGCTCACCATGGACACCTTCGCGCACATCTCCCCATGGTCCCGGCGGCTGCGTGGCGCCCTGGACGCGCCGGCGGGCTGGGACTTCCTGGACGCTCCGGCCGGGCCGCTTCACGACGCGGTCACGGCGCTGCCGCTCGGGCCGTTTCGCGACGTCCTGCACGGCGTCCCGCTCGGGCACCCGCTGCACCCGGCCCTGGTGCAGGTGCCGCTCGGCTGCTGGTTCTCAGCGGGTCTGCTCGACCTGACCGGCGGGGACCGCCGGGCGGCGGGCCGGCTGGTCGCCGCGGGCCTGGTCACCGTCGGCCCCGCCGCGCTGGCGGGCTGGGTGGACTGGGCCCGGCTGGATCCGCCGCGGCGACGGACCGGTCTGGTGCACGCGGTCTCCAACACGACCGGGGTCGTGCTGTACGCGGCTTCGCTGGTGGCCCGCTGTCGCGGCCACGGGCTTCACGGGCGGTTGCTCGGCCTGGCCGGGCTGACCGCCGTCTCGGCCGGTGCGGCGCTCGGCGGCCACCTCTCCTACCGGCAGGCGGCCGGGCCGAACCGGGCGGCGGCGGTGCACCGGCTGGCGCCCGCGGACTGGGTGGAGCTGGGCGGGGTCGAGGAGTTTCCGCCCGGTGAACCGGTCCGCCGGAGGGCCGGTGGGGTGGACGTCGTCGTGGTCGCCACCGGGGACGGCTTCGCGGTGCTCGCCGAGCGCTGTTCACATCTCTCCGGCCCGCTCGCGGAGGGCACGGTGGTGGACGGCTGCCTGCGCTGTCCGTGGCACGGCAGCACGTTCCGGCTCGGTGACGGCGAGGTCGTGCGCGGGCCGGCCACCGCCGCGCAGCCGGTGTTCGAGACCCGGGTGCGCGCCGGCCGTCTGGAGGCCCGGCTCCCGGGCGCAGGCTGACGGAGCCGTGCGCGCGGCCGGTGCGGTCCCGACCGGGCGCGCGCCGACGGACGGCTGACGCCCCGCCGGGCCGCTCACGCACGGAAGAGCCGCTCACGCACGGAACAGCCGCTCACGCACAGACGGGCCACTCGTGCACCGCCGGGCCACGCCCTCAGGAGTCGCTACGCCTCCTGGGCGTCGAGCCAGCTCAGCAGGACGGTCCGCTCGGCCGGCGTGCCCGGCATGGTGGCGGGGTCCTTGGCCCACCGGCGGATCCGTTCGACGGTCTCGCGATCGAGGTCCATGTAGAGGCGCCAGTGTGCTCGCGGATGGCAGTTCGGGTCTCGCGGCTCCTGGCAGTGGTCGCAGTGGGTGAAGAAGGCGTCCACCAGGCGGTACACGATCTCGTCGGACATGGACGGGGTACTTCCTCACTCTCGGGCTCCGGCACCGCGGGCCTGCCCGGGCCGGCGGCGGTGTGCTCCTTCCAGGGTGCGCGGCAGGCTCCCCGCATCAGGCGGTGCGAACGGCCCGTGCAGCCGGGACCAACGTCCCGACCGCACGGAACGCTCGGCTTACGACGCCGCGCCGGCGTCGCCCCCGCCGCCGGGAGCGCCCCGGAGCCGCATCGCGCCCAGCGCGAGGAGCGCCGTGACGCCGCCCAGCACCATGACCGTGGGGGTCGAGGCGGCGTCCACCACGGCCCCGCCCGCCAGCGCACCGAGCGAGATCGTCGCCTGGAAGGAGGCGGTGAACAGCACGGATGCGGCCTCGGGGGCGTGCGGCGCCGCCGCCAGGAACCAGGTCTGCGAGCAGACCGGCACCGCGCCGTACGCGAATCCCCAGACGAGCAGCAGCAGGAGTGCACCCGGCCGGCCGGTCCCGAGGACGGGGAGCAGCAGGGTCGCCGCGGCGAGCAGGCCGGCGGCGGCGGTGAAGGTCGGGTGCAGCGCGCGGCGGGCACGCTGGCCGGCGGCGAAGGTGCCGGCGATGCCCGCCGCGCCGTATGCCAGCAGGGCCGCGGTGATGAACCCCGGGCCGGCATGGGCCTCGTCGGCGAGGAACGGGGTGATGTACGTGTAGCTGCCGAAGTGCGCGGTCACGACGAGGAGGGTGACGAGCAGGCCGGTGCGGACGCGGGTGTCGCCGAGCAGCCCGCGCAGGACGGCGAGCCGGGTGGCGTGCAGGGGTGGCAGCGGGGGCAGCGTCAGCGCGAGCGCGGCGGCGACCAGCAGGGAGAGGGCCGCCATCGCGAGGAAGGCCGTCCGCCAGCCGGCGAGGTCGCCGAGGTAGACCCCGGCGGGGACGCCGAGCACGGAGCCGAGCGGGACGGCGGAGAAGATCACGGCGGTGGCGACGGCCCGGTGCCGCTCGGCGACGAGGCGGTCGGCGAGGCCCGAGCCGATCGACCAGAAGGCGCCGATGACCAGTCCGACCAGGACCCGGGCGAGCAGCATCGTCCAGTAGGCAGGCGCGAGCGCGCTGAGCAGGTCGGCCGCGGCGAGCACCAGCATCAGGGCCCAGAGCATGGGGCGGCGGTCGATCCGGGCGGTGGCGGCGGTCACGGTCGGGGCGGCGAGGGCGGCCAGCAGGCCGGGGATGGTCATCATCAGTCCGGCGGCGCCGTCCGAGATGCGGAAGGTCGCGCCGATCGGGGTGAGCAGGCCGATCGGCAGGATCTCGGTGGTGACGAGGGAGAAGATCCCCGCGGTCAGGGCGAGCACGGCGGGCCGGCCGCTCAGCGGCGGACGGGCGGTGGGATCGGTACGAATGGTCCGGCCTGTTCGGGCGGGCAGAGGGGAGGCGGCGGAGGCTGCGGTGGAGGAGGAGGCGGACATGGTCCCGTCCTGTCGGGGTGGCGGTGGTCACCCCGAGTCCAGCAGCCCGCCCCCGCCGGGCTCCGGCGCATTTGCGACCCGGACGTCCGGCCCGACGGTGAGGTCGCAGAACCGCTGCTCCCCCGAACGCCGGAACGGTCCGCTCCCTCGGAGAACCGAGGAACGGGCCGCTCCCCCGGCAGGACGATCCGCTCGCTCGAATGGGAACGCGAAAGGGAACGCGAAAGGGAAGAGGCCCGGTACCCGTGGGGGTGGGTACCGGGCCGTTCGAGGGAGGGCGGGTCAGCGCCTGCGGGTCAGCGAGCGCGTGTCAGCGCCCGGGTCAGCCGCGGCCGGAGGACTTCTGGGTGCGGCGCGAGACCGAGTCGAGCACCACGGCGGCGAGCAGGACGGCACCGGTGATCATGTACTGGATCGCCTGTGCGGCGTGGACCATGTCCAGGCCGGTGGTGATCGACTGGATGACCAGGATGCCGAGCAGCGCGGACCAGGTCTTGCCACGTCCGCCGAAGAGGCTGGTGCCGCCGATGACGGCCGCCGCGATGGCGCTCATCAGGACGTTCCCGCTGCCGAGCGTCTTGTCGGCGGAGCCCTGCTGCGAAGCGATGAACAGACCGCCGAGGCCGGCCAGGCCGGCGGAGATCATGAACACCGAGATGCGGACCCGGGCCACGTTGATGCCCGCCCGGCGGGCCGCCTCGATGCCGCCGCCGACGGCGAAGATCTGCCGGCCGTAGGAGGTGCGGCGCAGCACGAAGTCGGTCAGCACGACCACGCCCAGCAGGATGACCAGCGGCAGCGGCAGGCCGCGGTCCTGGTTGAGCATGTAGGCGCCGACCAGGGCGAGCACGGCGAGGGCGCCGGTGCGCAGCGCGATCTCGCTGGTGCTGCGCGCGGGCAGGCCGGCGGCGGTGCGGCGGCGGGCGTCCAGCAGCTGCCCGGCGAGGAAGACCCCGATGGCGAGGAGCGCGAGCACCCAGGCGTAGACGATGTCGCCGTCGCCGATGAAGTAGGTGTCGAGGTTGGCGACGACGCCGTCGTTGATGTTGTTGACGGTGCCGAGCTTGCCGAGCACGTAGTCCTGCAGGCCGCTCCAGGCGAGCATGCCGGCCAGGGTGACGACGAAGGCGGGCACGCCGATCTTGGCGAAGAAGAAGCCGTGCAGGGCGCCCATGGCCACCGCGGTGGCGAGGGCGAGCAGGATCGCCAGGCCTTCGTTGAGGCCTTCCCGTACCGCCAGGACGGAGGTGACGGCGGCGCAGACGCCGGCCAGGGAGCCGAGCGAGAGGTCGATCTCACCGAGCAGCAGGACGAACACCACGCCGACCGCGATCAGGCCGGGCCCGGCGATCCACTTGGTGATGTTGGTCAGGTTGTCGGCCTGCAGGAAGTGACCGGTGACGCTCTGGAAGATGACGGCGATCAGGACCAGGCCGATGACGACCGGCAGCGAGCCGAGATCACCACTCTTGATCTTGCGGCGGAACTCCTCCAGGTAGCCGGCGAAGCCGCCCTGGCGGACCAGCAGCCGGGGGTCGGTCGCCGGTGCGGCGGGGGTTCCTCCCGCGGCCGGGGTGGGGGTGGTCTGGCTGGTGCTCACTTCGCTTCCTCCGCTATGCGTGCCTGGCGCCGGGTGACGGCGTTGTCGGTGGCGCCGGTGATGGCGGAGATGATCTCCTCGTGCGAGGTCCCGGCCACCGGGAAGACCCCGTTGTTGCGGCCCAGGCGCAGGACGGCGACGGTGTCGGCGACCGCCTTGACGTCCGCCATGTTGTGGCTGATCAGGATGACGCCGAGGCCGCGCTCGCGCAGCCGCTCGACCAGGTCGAGGACCTGCGCGGTCTGCTCGACGCCGAGGGCGGCGGTCGGCTCGTCCAGGATGACGATCTTGGGGTCGCCGACCAGGGCACGGGCGATGGCGACGACCTGGCGCTGTCCGCCGGAGAGCGCGGCGATCGGGATCCGCACGCTGGGGATCCGGATCGAGAGGGTGTCCAGCAGTTCCTTGGCACGCCGTTCCATGGCGACCTCGTCCAGCGTGCCGTGGCGGCGCAGTTCACGGCCGAGGAAGAGGTTGGCGACGACGTCGAGGTTGTCGCAGAGCGCGAGGTCCTGGTAGACGGTGGCGACGCCGAGCGCCTGGGCGTCCTGGGGGCGGCCGATGCGCACGGCGCGGCCCTCCCAGCTGATCTCGCCCTCGTCGATCGGGTGGACGCCGGCGATCGTCTTGACCAGCGTGGACTTGCCGGCGCCGTTGTCGCCGACCAGCGCGACGACTTCGCCGGCGTGGACGTCGAGGTCGACGTCGGTGAGTGCCTGGACGGCGCCGAAGCGCTTGGAGACCTCGCGCAGCGCCAGTACGGGTGCGCCTGTCACGTGAACCATCTCCTGCGGGGTAGTGCGTGGGGTGGGGTGGGGTGGGGTTCGCGCAGGGCGGCGGGCCGGCGCTCCCCGGATTGGACGGGGAGCGCCGTGGCCACTGCTCCTGGCGGGCGCGTTACTTGATGCCGGCGGCGGTGCAGGCGGCGGCGAAGTCGGCGGTGCAGATGTCCGCGGCCTTGTAGAGGCCGTCGGCGATGACGGTGTCGTTGATGTTCGCCTTGGTGACGACCTTGGGCTCCAGCAGCTTGGCCGGGATGGCCTTGTCGGTGTCGCTGTCCACGCTCACGGAGGCGACGGACCTGACGTCCTTGCCCTGCAGCAGGTTGACGGCGAGTTCGGCGGCGCTGTCGGCGAGCGGCTTGTACGCCTTGTAGATGGTGTACGCCTGGTCGCCCGCGACGATCCGCTGGACGGCGTCGAGGCCGGCGTCCTGGCCGCCGACCGGCACGCTGATGCCGGCGGACTTCAGCTGGGTCACGATGGCGCCCGCCATGCCGTCGTTGGCGGAGTAGACGGCCTGGAACCCGTCCTTGCCGAACTGGGTGATGGCGGCGCCGATCTTCTGGCCGGCCACGGTGGGCTTCCACTCACCGGACTGCTCGTAGACGACCTTCTTGACCTTGCCGTCGAGGGTCTTGTGCGCACCCTCCTTGAACTTGGCGGCGTTCGGGTCGGCCTCGTCACCGTTGATCATGACGATGTTGGAGTCGGCGGCCTTGGCGCCGAGCGCGTCCAGCAGGGCCTGGCCCTGGAGCTCGCCGACCTTCTCGTTGTCGAACGAGACGTAGGCCGAGACCGGGCCGGTGGCCAGGCGGTCGTAGGCGACGACCTTGACACCCTTGTCGGCGGCCTCCTTCACCCAGGACTGGGTGGACTTGGCGTCGAAGGCGTCCAGGATGATCACCTTCACACCCTGGGTGATCAGGGTGTCGAACTGCTGCTTCTGCTTGGCGGCGCTGCCCTCGGCGTTGCTGTACTGCACCTTGCAGTCCGGGCAGAGGGACTTGACCTTGGCCTCGATGAAGGGCCGGTCGAAGGACTCGTAGCGCGTGGAGGAGGCGTTCTCCGGGAGCAGCAGGCCGATGGACTTGGTGTCACCGGAGCTCGCGGTGTCCTTCTTGTCGCCGCCGGCCTTGCCGCAGGCTGCCATGGACAGGGCCATCGAGACCGCAGCGGTGCCGATGACGAGGCGGCGCGTCATTGCGTTCATGTGGGGGGTGCCTCCCTGACGGTGCCGCAACGCTGCGGCGGGGTGGGAGGAGTAAATCCGCCGCCGCGGCATGA
Source organism: Kitasatospora sp. NPDC032757 (assembly GCF_055579305.1). Classification (NCBI taxonomy): domain Bacteria; kingdom Bacillati; phylum Actinomycetota; class Actinomycetes; order Kitasatosporales; family Streptomycetaceae; genus Kitasatospora; species Kitasatospora sp. NPDC032757. The sequence goes on from NZ_JBVINN010000037.1 coordinate 73,666, forward strand.
CGTCAATAAGTAAATCCAACGCTGGGACAGTCGAGGGCTTTTCGTTATCTTCATGAACACCTATCCGCGATTGAAACTTGGAGGAACCTCCGAGTACCAATCTGACAGGGCATGACAGAACGGACGAATCGGCACGCCGGACCGCTGTGACCTGGTACGGACCTGAGGGGGTCGGAGCAGGACCAGAGCATCACGACTCCTTCGCGCGCTCTCCACATTCTCTTGACAAGGACAGGGCAAGTCAGGTCTTGCGTTCAAGAGTTTGAGCGGAGAGCGCGAAACAACCGCCCCACCCGCCTCAGTCGGCACCGGATTCACCCGCGATGCGGGCGCGGTAGCGGCCCGGTGTGGTGCCGAAGAGGCGGCTGAACGCGTGCGAAAGGGCGTAGGGCGTGCTGTAGCCGACCCGGCGGGCGATCGCGTCCAGCGGATCGTCGGTCTGCCGGAGCAGGGTGGCGGCGCGGGTCATCCGCCACCAGGCGAGGTATGCCATCGGCGGCCGGCCGACCAGGGCGGTGAAGCGCCGGGTGAGCGTGGCACGGGAGACGCCGGCCTCGGCGGCGAGGTCGTCGGTGCTCCAGGCCCGGGCCGGGTCCTCGTGCACGGCCCGCAGCGCGGCGGCCACCACCGGATCGCCGAGCGCCGCCGGCCAACGCCCGCCGGACGTGGGAACGCCGGACGTGAGACCGCCGGACATGGAAACGCCGGACATGGGAACGCCGGCGGTGGGACCGGCCGCCTCGGGCGGCGATGCCGACCGGTCGGCCCCGGGCTCCTTCGTCAGCCAGGCCCGCACCATGTACACCAGCAACAGGTCGATCAGGCTGGGCACGGCCAGCGCCGAGCCGGCCCGGTCGGCGACCAGCTCGCCGCCCAGCAGGTCCACGGCAGCCCGCAGCTGGGGGTGGCTGCCGACCCGGTTCGGCAGGTGGACGACGTCCGGCAGCTCCTGCATCAGCGGGTGCGTGCGGCTGTGGTCCAGCCGGTACTTGCCGCAGAGCAACTCGGCGACGGGCCCCGCCTGTTCGGGGGCACCGGCGGGCGGGGTCGGGGCCGGGCGGCCGGGGCCGAGCAGCCGGTCGACGGAGACCGCCCGCGCTGCCTCCGCCGGCCCCAACGGCGCGCTCGCGATCACATGGCCCGTCCCGTGCGGCAGCAGCACCGCGTCCCCCGAGCCGAGGCTCACCGGCGCGCCACCGTCCGGCAGCAGCCAGCAGCCGCCCTCCAGCACCACGTGGAAACCGGCCCCGTCGTAGCCGGGGATCCGTGCGCACCACCGGCCCCCCACCCGCAGCCGGTTGGACGACGGCTGTCCGATCCGCACGGCGGCAATCGCGTCACTGACCACATCCATGCGCTCATGCTAGTCCGTACGGCGCATGGCTGATCCGCTCCCGTATCCGGATGAGCGGTTCGCGCATTGAGCAGCTCACCGGCTGCTCCCTAGGCTCGGGATCAGCGGAGGCGAGAGCGCCGCCGCAGGACCTCGCGGGGAGAGACACCATGGAGCGGATCGTGCTCGGCGACGCCGAGATCATCAGGGTGGTCGAGTGGCAGGGGCCGTTCGTACCGGCCCCTGCCCTCGTGCCCGGGGTGGCGGCGGCCACCTGGAAGGAGAACGAGCACTGGCTGGCACCCGACCACTGGGAGCCGTCCACCGACAGCTACGTCGGAACACTGCAGACCTGGGTCATCCGCCACGGGGGCCGGACCGTGCTGGTGGACACGGGCGTGGGCAACGGACGCGAGCGCCCGAACTCGCCGCAGTTCCACCACCGGCAGGGTGACTTCCCCGGCCGGCTCGCGGCGGCGGGCGTACGGCCGGAGGAGGTCGACGTGGTGGTCAACACCCACCTGCACGCCGACCACGTCGGCTGGAACACCGTCGACCAGGGCGGTACGTGGGTGCCCACCTTCCCCAACGCCGTCTACCTCATGCCGGCCGCCGACCACGCCGGCCTCGCCGCCGCCACCGATCCGCAGGACGACCGGTACCAGATGTTCGCCGACAGCATCCTGCCGGTCCAGCAGGCCGGGCAGGCGGTGCGCTGGGAGGGCACCCACCGGATCGACGACGCACTCACCCTGGAGGCCGCGCCCGGCCACACCCCCGGCTCCTCGGTGCTCCGGCTCGCTTCGCACGGCGAACGGGCCGTGTTCGTGGGCGACTTGCTGCACAGCCCGGTACAGCTCCTGCACCCCTCCTGCAACAGCTGCTTCTGCGAGGACCAGGCCCAGGCCGCGGCAAGCCGGCTGCGTGTCCTCGAACGGGCGGCGGACAAGCGTGAGTTGGTGATCCCGGCGCACTTCGGTGGCACGGGAGCCGCCGAAGTGCGGCGCGACGGTTCGGGGTTCACCGTCTCCCGCTGGGCGGCCTGAGGCGGAGCCGCCCGGCCCGGCCCGGACCCCCGTGCCGGGCCGGCCGGGCAGGCAACCGGAACCGGCCCCGTCCTCACCGCCCCCGGTCAGCGCCGGATCGCGTCGACCACCCGGGAGAGGTCCTGCTCGGCGACGTCCGGGTGGGCGAGCAGGACGTCCCGGACGGCGGTGAGGACGGGGCCGCCGCCGGCCAGGGCGAGGTCCTTGGCCGCCAGCCGGACCGGGAAGTCGGAGTCCTCGCTGCGGGCGCGCGCCACCGCGCCGGCCAGCGGCCCCCGGGAGAGCGCGCCGAGGGCGAGCTCCTCCGGCAGGCCCAGCGAGTCGGCCAGCGCGAGCGCCTCGCCGACCACCGCGACCGCCCCGACCATCGCACCGATCACGACGAGCTTGAGGGCGGCACCCGCACCGGGGCCGCCGCAGCGCACCACCGTGCCGAAGACGTCGAGCACCGGCTGCGCGCGGTCGAGGTCCTCGGTCCGGCCGCCCGCCAGCACGGTCAGGCCGCCGGCGGCGGCCGGGCCGACGCTGCCCAGCACCGGCGCGTCCACCAGGGCCACCCCGTCGGGCAGGTGGCCGCGAAGAGCAGCCGTGGCGTCCGGACCGATGGACGACATGTCGATCCAGAGCGTGCCGGGTGCCAGCTCCGCCGCGAACTGCCCGGCCACCGACTCAACCGCCGCCGGGTCGGCCAGCATGGTGATGACGACGCCGGCGCCGGCAACGGCCTCGGCGGGCGTCGCCGCCGCGTCGAGCCCCTCGGTCTTGGCGGGGCTGCGGTTCCACACCGTCAACGGGTGTCCGGCGGAGGCGAGTCGACGGGCCATCGGCAGGCCCATCCGGCCGAGTCCGAGAAATGCGATCTTTTCCATGGCCTCCACGCTAGGGAGGGCAAAGGCAGGCGACAAGCGAATGTCTCGCATGGTAACCATGCGGAATGGACATGTCCTGGCTCGAAGTCTTCCGCACCGCCGCCCGCCTGGGCTCGTTCACCGCCGCCGGTGAGCGACTCGGGTTCACCCAGTCGGCGATATCCCGTCAGATCTCGACCCTGGAGGCAGAGTTCGGGGTCGTCCTGTTCGACCGGCTGGCGCGCGGAGTCCGGCTCACCGAGCACGGACGTACGCTGCTGCCGCACGCGGAGGCGCTGCTCGGCCGCCTCGACGGCACCCGGCGGGAGCTGGCCGCCCTGACCGGGCTCAACCTCGGCCGGCTGCGGGTCGGCGCCTTCGACAGCGCCAACGCCGCCCTGGTGCCGGGAGCGCTGGCGGCCTTCCGGGCCGCCCACCCCCAGGTCTCGGTCTCGCTCACCGAGGGGCTCTCGGCCGCCCTGCTCGACCGGCTGCGCGAGGGCGACACCGACCTCGCGGTGGTCGTCGGCCCTCCCGAACAGCCCTACGACGCCGAGGCGTTCGACCTCCGGCCGCTGCTCGAGGACGTGGTCCTGGTGGCGCTCCCCCGCGACCACCCGCTGGCCGGCCGCAGCCGCCTGCGGCTGGCCGAACTCGCCGAGGAGAACTGGATCGCCGGCAGCCGCAACGTCGAGTCCACCCTGCTCGCCGCCGGACTGCGCAGCGGGTTCCGGCCCCGCATCGAATACGTGGTGGCGGGCTGGACCGCCAAGTTGGGCCTGGTCGCCGCCGGGCTGGGGCCCACCCTCATCCCGTCGCTGGCCGCGCGCGCCGCACGACCCGACGTCGCCCTGGTCGCCCTGCACCCGGAGGACACCCCCGTCCGCCTGGTGCAGACCGCCACCCGCCGCGGCCAGTCCCTGCCACCGGCGATCGCCGCCTTCATCGACATCCTCCGGGCGGCGGCGGGAGCACCGGGAGCACCCGGATCGGCACAAGCACCGGGAACGGCAGAACCAGCGGGAGCAGCCGGAGCACCGGCCCTGCCGTGACGCCGGGCCCGCGGCCGCGCCCGCAGCCAGGCCTGCCGCCGGCGGCAGGAGACAGGCGCTACGCCCGCCCGACCCGCACCCCGCCGAGCAGGCCCCAGGCGTCCACCCGGACGGTCGGGCCGCCGGGCTCGGTCGGCCCGTCGTCGCTCACCCCGCCGAGGCGCAGGCCGCCCACCACCACGCGCACGTTCGGCCGGACGGTGAGGCGCACCCCGCCTATCAGGCTCAGCTTGGTGATCCGCAGCTCGGCGCCGTCCGGGAGGTCCACGTCCGTCAGGTCGACGTCCGCGCCGCCGATCAGCGAGGCCGTCACCGTCCGCTCGTGGATGGTCTTCCCGGCCAGCCGGTGACCGCCGATGATGCTCACGCGGAGGTCGGTCCGGTCGTTGTCCTGCTCGATGCTCTTCGTCATGCCCCTACGGTAGGGCTCCCGTCCCGCCGCCCGGCAGTGTGTCAGTGCCTGGCTTTCCCGTGACAGTTGTCACCCCCCGGGCGCCGGCGATGTCACACGGCCCGGACGGCGATCAGGCAGGTGTCGTCCTCGGTGTCGGCCGGGCTGAGCTCCAACAACCGGTCGAGGTACTGCTCCAGGTCGTCGCCGGGGGCGCCGGCCGCGCGGATCAGCTCGTCCACCGAGTCCTCGACCGGCCGGTCGCGCCGCTCCACCAGCCCGTCAGTGTAGAGCAGCAGGACGTCGCCCGGGTCCAGCCGCCCGGTCCGCTCCTCGTACTCCGTCCCCTCCAGCGCCCCGAGCAGCACGCCGTGCGGCAGTGGCAGCACCTCCGCCCCGGACCTGCCGAGCCGGATCGGCGGCAGGTGGCCCGCCCTGGCCCAGCGCAGCGCCCCGGTGACCGGGTCGAAGAGCACGCAGACGGCGGTGGCGGTGACCTCGCCGGGTTCGCGCAGGGCGACGGTGTTGGCCCAGCCGAGCAGCCGGCCGGGGCCGGCGCCGGTGACGGCGAGGCCGCGCAGTGCGTGCCGGAGCGCGACCATGCCGGTGGCCGCGCCGACGCCGTGGCCGGCCACGTCGCCGACGGCGAGCAGCACCTTCCGGTCGGGCAGCAGCAGGACGTCGTACCAGTCACCCCCGACCCGGTCGTGCTGGGCCGCCGGACGGTAACGGACGGCGGCGTGCAGCCCGGTGGTGCCGAGCGGCGGCGGCTCGGGCGGCAGGATCGCCTGCTGGAGCCGGAGGGCGAGCCGCTCGCGCTCGGCGGCCTCCTGTTCGGTGTCGGCGAGCCGCTCCCGGGTGGCACCGAGCGCGACCTCGGTCCAGTGCTGGGAGGAGACGTCGTGGTACGCGCCGCGGACCGCGGTCAGCCGGCCCGCGTCGTCGACGACGGGCTCGGCGATGATGCGGGTGTAGCGCTGGGAGCCGTCGGGCCGGACCAGCCGGAAGACCGCGAAGGAGGAGCGGTGGCGCCGCTGGACGGTGTCCAGCAGGCGGCGGACGGCGGGCTCGTCGTCCGGGTGGGCGTGGTCGGCGAGGCGGGCCAGCGGGACGGGCGGGGCCTCGGGCGGCAGCCCGTAGAGTTCGGCGAGGCCGTCGTTCCAGAGGATCCGGCCGGTCGCGGTGGATTCCTCGAACCCGCAGACCCGGGCGAGCCGTTGGGCCTGGCGCAGCAGCCCGGCCTGCTCGCCCTCGCCGTCCCGTTCGGTGGTGAGCTGCCAGCTGACCAGCAGCCGTCCGTCCAGCGGGGCGACGGAGAGCCGGACGGTGGCGGGCAGCGGGGCGTCGCCGCGGCGGAAGACCAGGTGCAGGCGCTCGCCGGGCCGGGGTTCGCCGGTGGTGTGGGCGTCGGCGAGCAGGTCGTAGAGGCCGGCGGCACAGGCGTCCGGGTAGGTCTCCAGCAGCGAGGCGCCCTCCAGTGCGGCCCGGGGGCGGTCGAGCGGGTCGCGGAACCGCGCGTTGGTCCGGGCGATCCGGAAGTCGGCCAACCGGCCGTCGCGGAGCAGCGGTTGCAGCAGCAAGGCGGGGGTGAGCAGGCCGTCGAGCAGCGCACCGGCCGGGTCGGGTGCCGGCGGGCCTGGCGGGTCGGGCGGGCCGCTGGTGTCGAGCAGGGTGGCGCAGAGGTCGGCGAGGGCGTACAGCTGGCGGCGGAGGCTCTGGGTGAGGGCTGGGGCGGGCCCCGGCCAGAGCAGTTCGAGCGCGCCGCGGCGCCGGCCGGCGTCGACCAGTGGAAGGACGGCGCGGTCGGCCGCGGGCCCGCCGACCGAGACGGCGGAGGGGCGCCGACCGGTGGGCCAGAGCTCGCGCCCGGTGTGCACGACGTACTGGGCGGGGGTGTCGACGCCCGGCGGGACGCGGCTCCAGGGCTGCGCCTCGGCGGTGGTCAGGCCCGCGTGGGCGGCCAGCGCGAGTGCTCCGCCGGGCAGACGCTGCCAGAGCACGACGGCGCGGGCGCCGAGTGGTCCGGCGCTCTGGTCGAGCACGGCCTCGGCCGCCCGTTGCAGGTCGGGGACGGCGGCCAGGGCCGGGGTGACGAGGAGGGGGCCGGGCGCGGCTGGTCCGCCGGACCCGCCGGGCGGTTCGCCGGGCTCGGGCGGCTTCACGGGCTCGGGCGGCTTCTGGGGCGCGGACAGCCGCACGGCCTCGGGCGGCTTCACGGCCTCGGGCGACGTCTGGGGCTCGGACCGCCGCACGGCCTCGGGCGCTCCCGCGAGGTCGGCGGCGAGCACGGCGACGGGCTGCCCGGCCTCACGGGCCAGCCGGGCGAGGCGGGCGGCGGCCTCGGCGGGCGTGCACCGCAGCCGTTCGGCGAGGATCCCGGTGGCGACGTCCACCGCGGCCCGGTCCGGTTCCCCGGCCCGCAGCCGGTCGGCGTCCTGCCGGAGCCGGCGGACGGTGTCGGCGAGCTCCTGCGCGACGGCCCCGGCACCACCCTGCCCGGCACCGTGCCCGGCTGTCATGACACGTCCAGCCAGTGCCGCATCCGGTCGAGCAGGCGCTCGGTGTCGACGGGCTTGGTGATGTGGTCGTCGGCGCCGGCGTCCAGGCTCTTGGCCCGGTCGCCGGGCATCGCCTTGGCGGTGACGGCGATCACCGGGATCCGGGCGAGCCGCCGGTCGGCCCGGATCGCGCCGATAGCGGCGTAGCCGTCGAGCCCGGGCATCATCACGTCCATCAGGACCACGTCGGTCTCGGGGTGGGCGCGGAGTTGGTCGAGCCCGGCCCGGCCGTCGGCCGCGTACAGGACGGTCACGCCGCGCTGTTCCAGGGCGGCGGTGAGCGCGAACACGTTGCGCACGTCGTCGTCCACGATTAGGGCGGTACGCCCGGCGAGCGGCTCGTCGGCGGCCCGCGCGCGGTCCGGCGGGGCGGTGGGGCGCCCGCCCAGGCAGCCGATGATCCGTTCGCGCAGGTCGTCCAGGCCGGTGACGGTCTCGATCCCGCCGGGGCCCGGCCCGCCCGGCCCGTCGCCCCGGTAGCCGAGGACGGGCGCCTCGCCTACCCGCTCGCCCAGCGCGGTCGCGGCCGCCCGGAGGAAGTCCGCGGGCAGCGCCAGGTCGAGGACGACGCAGCGGTACGGGCCCTGGTCGAGCGCGGCCCGCAGCCCGTCCTGGTCGCCGGCGGTGCGGACCAGGGCCGGGGGCATCCGGTCGCCGCGCGCGGCCGCCGCGTTCCCGGCGAGCAGGGTCAGCAGTCCGGGCGGTCCGGCCTCGACCACCAGCACGCTCGGCTCGGCCGGGGCCACGGGCGGAGCCGCTGCGGTGTCCTGCTCCCGCTCCCGGGTGCCGAGTGGCAGGTAGAGGCTGAAGCAGCTGCCCGTGCCGGGGCTGGACTTGACGGTGATGGTGCCGCCGAGCAGCCGGGCCAGCTCGCGGCTGATCGACAACCCGAGGCCGGTGCCGCCGTAGCGGCGGCTGGTGGTGCCGTCGGCCTGCTGGAAGGCGCCGAAGACGGTGTCCAGGTGGGCGGGGTCGATGCCGATGCCGGTGTCCTCGACCCGGAACGCCACCGCCGCACCGGCCCGGCCGAGTTCGTCCGGGAGGCCGGCGCCGGAGACGCGCTCGATCCTCAGCTCGACCCGCCCGGTGTCGGTGAACTTGAGCGCGTTGGACAGCAGGTTGCGCAGCACCTGGCGCAACCTGGCCTGGTCGGTGACCAGTTCGGCGGGCACGGCCGGGTCGACGGTGACACCGAAGGCCAGTTCCTTCTGGTCGGCCAGCGGCTTGAACGCGGACTCGACGTACTCCAACAGCTCGCGCACGGCGAAGGGTTCGGGGCTGAGCTCCATCTTCCCTGCCTCGACCTTGGAGAGGTCGAGGATGTCGTTGATGAGCTGGAGCAGGTCGGAGCCGGCCGAGTGGATGACGCCCGCGTACTCGACCTGTTTGGGCGTCAGGTTGCCGGCCGGGTTCTGGGCGAGCAACTGGGCGAGGATCAGCAGGCTGTTGAGCGGGGTGCGCAGCTCGTGGCTCATGTTGGCCAGGAACTCGGACTTGTACATCGAGGCGAGGCTGAGCTCCCGGGCCCGCTCCTCCAGCTCCTGCCGGGCCTGCTCGATCTCCAGGTTCTTGGCCTCGATGTCGCGGTTGCGCTCGGCCAACAGGGCCGCCTTCTCCTCCAGTTCGGCGTTGGAGCGCCGAAGCTCCTGCTGACCCTCCTGCAACTCCTCGGACCGGGCTTGGAGTTCGGCAGTGAGCCGCTGGGACTCGCCGAGCAGTTCGTCGGTGCGCGCGTTGGCCAGCAGGGTGCCGATGTTGACGCCGCAGGACTCGGCGAACTGCTCCAGGAAGTCGCGGTGGACCTGGCTGAAGGGGTGGACGGAGGCGAACTCCAGCACGCCGATCAGCCACTCCTCCAGGGCGATCGGCAGGATCACCAACGCGCGGGCGTCCGCCTGTCCGGCTCCGGAGGCGAGGGTGGCGTAGCCGGGCGGCAGGTCGTCGACGGCGACGGTGCGGCGGCTGCGGGCGGCCTGGCCGACCAGGGACTCGCCGAGCCGCAGCCGTTGCGGCCCCTCGCCGGCCGCACGGCCGTAGCAGCTGATCAGGACGAGCTCGGTGCCGGAGGGGGTCTCCTCGGCGAGGTAGAACGCGCCGAACTGGGCGCCGACCAGCGGCGTCAGCTCGTCGGTGATCATGTCGGCGACGGCCCGGATCTCCCGCCGGGCCTGGACGGCGCCGGAGAACCGGGCGAGGTTGGTCTTGAGCCAGTCCTGTTCCTGGTTGGCGCGGGTGGTCTCGCGCAGCGACCCGACCATCGCGTTGATGTTGTCCTTGAGGTCGGCGACCTCGCCGGAGGCGTCGACGGTGATCGACCGGGTGAGGTCCCCGGCGGCGACGGCGCTGGTCACCTCGGCGATCGCGCGGACCTGCCGGGTGAGGTTGCCGGCCAGGCCGTTGACGTTCTCGGTGAGCCGCTTCCAGGTGCCGGAGACGCCCTCGACCTCGGCCTGGCCGCCCAGCCGGCCCTCGCTGCCGACCTCCCGGGCGACCCGGGTCACCTCGGCGGCGAACGAGGAGAGCTGGTCGACCATGGTGTTGATGGTGGTCTTCAGCTCCAGGATCTCGCCGCGGGCGTCCACGTCGATCTTGAGCGTGAGGTCGCCCTGGGCGACGGCGGTGGTGACCTGGGCGATGTTGCGGACCTGGTTGGTCAGGTTGTTCGCCATCGAGTTGACGTTCTCGGTGAGGTCCTTCCACGTCCCGGCGACGTTCGGGACGAGCGCCTGGCCGCCGAGGATGCCCTCGGTGCCGACCTCGCGGGCGACGCGGGTCACCTCGTCGGCGAACGCGGACAGGGTGTCCACCATGGTGTTGATCGCGTCGGCGAGCGCGGCCACCTCGCCCTCGGCCTCGACGGTGATCCGGCGCGAGAGGTCTCCGCGGGCGACCGCCGTCGCCACCTCGGACATCGAGCGGACCTGTCCGGTGAGGTTGGAGGCCATCACGTTGACGTTGTCGGTGAGGTCCTTCCAGGTGCCCGAGACGCCCCGGACGGTGGCCTGACCGCCGAGGTTGCCGGCCGTGCCGACCTCCCGGGCCACCCGGGTGACCTCGTCCGCGAAGGCGGAGAGCTGGTCGACCATCGTGTTGATGGTCTCCTTGAGCTCCAGGATCTCGCCGCGCGCGTCCACCCGGATCTTCTGGGTGAGGTCGCCGTCGGCGACCGCGGTGGCGACCTGGGCGATCGCCCGGACCTGGCTGGTGAGGTTGCCGGCCATGAAGTTCACCGAGTCGGTGAGGTCCCGCCAGGTGCCGGCCACCCCGGGCACCTGCGCCTGCCCGCCGAGCCGCCCGTCGGTGCCCACCTCACGGGCCACCCGGGTCACCTCGTCCGCGAAGGCGGAGAGCTGGTCGACCATCGTGTTGACGGTGTTCTTGAGCTCCAGGATCTCGCCGCGCGCGTCCACCTCGATCTTCTGGGTGAGGTCGCCGCGGGCCACCGCCGTGGTGACCTGGGCGATGTTCCGCACCTGCCAGGTCAGGTTGCCCGCCATCGCGTTGACGGAGTCGGTGAGGTCCTGCCACGTGCCGAAGACGCCGGGCACCTGTGCCTGTCCGCCGAGCCGCCCGTCGGTGCCCACCTCACGGGCGACCCTGGTCACCTCGGAGGTCACCCGGGAGAGTTGCTCGGCCATGCCGTTGAAGACGGTGGCGATCTCGCCGAGCAAGCCGGGCTGGTCGGCGGCGAGCCGGGTGCCGAAGTCTCCGTCGCGCACCGCCGTCAGGCCGTCCAGCAGCCGGCGCAGGCCTGGCTCGGCCAGCTCCGCGGGCGGGCCGGCGGGCGTGGCCGACGAGTCCACCGGGAGGTCGTCCACTGGTCCCAGCCTCCGGATCGGGCGCACGACGGGGCGCTCCGTCCGGGCTGCCCCGAGCTGTGGGGGCGGCGGCGCCACCCCGTTCCACTCTGCCACCGGAGGGACGGCGGCGACACGTGGACCTCGGCCCGCACACCCCGGCCCGATCCGCTACGGCGGTGCCTCGCCCCGGATCCGGAAGGCATCCGTGGCGCCGGTGAGTTCGAGCATCCGCAGCACCAGCGGCCGGGGGCGGGCCAGTTCGATCCGGCCGCCGTCGTCCTCGGCGCGGGCCCGGGCGCGCAGCATCACGTTCAGGCCGGTCGAGTCGCAGAACTCCAGGCCCCCGCAGTCGATCACGACGACGGTGCCGGGGCTCTCCAGCGCGCGGTCCAGGGCCGCGCGCACCGGCTCGGCGGTGTCGAGGTCGAGTTCACCGCGGAGGGTGAGCACCGTTCCCTCTGCCCACGGGCGCGCCTCGACGGTCAGCCCGCCCGGTTCGGCCGCCGGGTCGGCGTTCTTCGGCGTGCCACGCTTCATGGGCTCGGCTCCTCCCGCCCGCGTCTGCCCGGGTCCTTCCACGATAGGCCTGTTCGGCCTGGTGCGGGGCGGCCTGCGGGACTGGTCCCGTTCCGCATCCGCCGGGGCCTTCGGGCCCTCCCGCCATGGTTCGGTGCCCGCCTCCCGGGTAGACGCGGCGCAGGAACAGGGGAGCCGACCGGCCGTACCGGCGGAGAGCCCGACCGGAGAGCCCGACTGCCCGGGCACCGAGGAGGAGAGCGCCATGCCCCGAGGATCGAGCCCCAAGCGGGAGCGACAGTACGAGCACATCAAGGAGAGCGCGCTCGACCGCGGCGAGAGCAGGGAGCGGGCCGAGGAGATCGCCGCCCGGACGGTGAACAAGGAAAGGGCCCGCCACGGCGAGACCAGGACGGCGAGCCGCTCCTCCACCCACGACATCTCCTCCGGCCGGCGGGGCGGTCTGCGCTCGCACCAGGGCGCCCAGGGCCCCACCTACGACCAGCTGTACAACGAGGCCAAGCAGCGCAACATCAAGGGGCGTTCGAAGATGAACAAGCGGGAGCTGGAGCACGCGCTCGGACGCTAGCGCCGGGCACACGCCCGGACGCCGAGCGACGCACGGCGCAGCCCGCCATGCGGAAGGAGGCGGTCGCGATGACCGTACCGACACCCCCTGACCCGGACACCGATCCGTTCCCCCACCCGTACCCCGGCCCGCCCAAGCCCGGCCGGGAGCCCGATCCGGCACCCCCGCCGGTCCCTCCCTTCCCGGACCCGCTGCCGGGTCCGGACCCGGCGCCGCGTCCGGAGCCCCCGCCCGACGCCGCCGTCCGGCGCTTCCCCTCGCCGTCCGGCAGCGTGCCCCGCGCCCGGGCCGGCCGGTCGACCACGCGCAGCCCGTGACCGCCCGGGCGGCCGTGTCCCGGGAACGTCTGCGCGGGGACGGCCGGTGCCTGCGGGCCGAGGCCGGTGACGTCCAGGCACCCGCGGCTGCCCGGGCCCGTCCCGGACGCCCGCCCGGGCGGCACATCCCTCTCCCCCGCCGGGCGGCAGAACCGGCCCGCGCGGCCGGACCGGCGCGGCCGGGCCGACAGGGGCGCGGGAGGCGAATACCGTGACGACCCCGGAGACCGGCGGCCCGGCCGCCTCACCCGACCCTCCCCGGACGGGCCGGCGCGAGTCGCCGGAGGAGCGGGCCGACCGCCGCTGGGGCGAGATGCTCCAGGAGGTGCGAGTGGCGCAGACCGGCTCGCAGATCCTCTTCGGCTTCCTGCTGAGCGTGGTCTTCATGCCCCGCTTCGCCCAGCTCGGCGACTTCGACCGCTGGCTCTACGTGCTGACGGTGGTCATGGGCGCCCTGGCCACCGGTGCACTGACCGCCCCCGTCTCGTACCACCGGGTGCTGGCCGGCCGCCGCCTCAAACCACAGCTGGTGGACGGCGCGGCGCGTCTCGTCGGGGTCGGGCTGGTGCTGCTGGCCCTCACCGTCAGCTCGGCTCTGCTGCTCCTGCTGCGGGTCGCCACCGGTTCGGCGACGACGGCCGCGGGGATCACCGCGGGCGTCATGCTCTGGTTCGCCGCCTGTTGGCTGGTCCTGCCCGTCCAGGCGCTGCGCCGCCACCACGGGCACGGGCCCGACCGGGGTCAGGACCGGCCCTGAGCCCGGCGCGCCGTCAACCCCACCACTGCTCGGGAACGGCGTCCGCCTCCTCCGGCGGGCCGGCCGCCGGCGGGGCCGGTTCGGGGCCGGCCGTGACCAGCAGGCCGTCGCTCCCGGCCGCGGCCACCCGGTAGCCGGATTCGCGCAGCACCACGGCGACGGCTCCGCTGACCGCCGCCCGGATGCCCTCGGCGGGCGGCGGCCCCGCCGCACCCTCGTGCCCGCCCGCCACGCCTGCCGTGCCTGCCGCGTCGGCCTGACCGGTCGGCTCCGCCCGCTCCGGAGCGGGGGTCCAGCCCACCACCACGCCCTGCGGCCGGTGGCCGATCCGCAGGCCCGACGGGCCCGGCCCGGTGTCGAACCCGGCGCGGGCCAGGGTCGCGGTCACGTCCTCGAAGAGTTCCCGGTGATCCACCATTGGCGCAGCGTAGGCCCCTGGGCGCGCCCTCCCGGCGCACGGCGCGCGCCGAAACGGTTCAGCGCCCCGCCAACAGCACCCGGGAGCACCACACCCGCTCCCACCGGCGGCCGATCGCCCCGCACACCCCCCGGACGGCCCGACACGAGCGGCCGTACGGGCCGATGGACGTGCACAGGCGGCCCCCTGCCGACAGCATGACAGAGTAAGCGCTCCATCACTTTGAGCAACGTGGCCAGTGGATCGGCGGATCCGCGCGCCGGCGAACCCGGCGGCCCCGTATCGAGAGGTCCCATGATCACATCAATCCGCCGGCCGGCAGCTCCGCAGGCGGGCTCCCCGGTCGGTACGCAGCGGACGCCGGGGAGCCGGTCGTGAGCAGCCACCAGAAGTCGCGCCCGGGACCGGTCAAGAGCACGCGTGCGGCGCCAGCGAACAAGGCCGAGGCCCTCGCCGACTGGACCGACGGCCGGCTCGGCATCTACGCCCTGGCCAAATCCAACATCCGCAAGATCTTCCCGGACCACTGGTCCTTCATGTTGGGCGAGATCTGCCTGTACACCTTCGTCGTCATCATCCTGACCGGTGTCTGGCTGACCCTGTTCTTCAAGCCCTCGATGGCCGAGGTGATCTACGAGGGCAGGTACATCCCGCTCAGGGGCGTCCAGATGTCCGAGGCCTACGCCTCGACCGTGGACATCAGCTTCGACCTGCGCGGCGGTCTGCTGATCCGTCAGATCCACCACTGGGCGGCGATCGTCTTCGTCGCCGCCATGCTCGTGCACATGATGCGGGTGTTCTTCACCGGGGCGTTCCGCAAGCCGCGCGAGATCAACTGGCTCTTCGGCGCGGGCCTGCTCATCCTTGGCATGTTCGACGGCTTCATGGGCTACTCGCTGCCCGACGACCTGCTCTCCGGCACCGGCCTCCGGTTCATGGAGGGGGCGATCCTCGCCGTCCCGATCGTCGGCACCTACATGAGTTTCTTCCTCTTCGGCGGGCAGTTCCCCGGCACGGAGATCGTGCCGCGGCTGTTCACCGTGCACATCCTGCTGATCCCGGGGATCATGCTGGGCCTGCTGGTGGCCCACCTGATCCTGGTCTTCTACCACAAGCACACCCAGTTCGCCGGGCCCGGCCGCACCCGTGACAACGTGGTCGGCATGCCGCTGATGCCGGTCTACATGGCCAAGGCGGGCGGGTTCTTCTTCCTGGTGTTCGGCGTGATCGCCGTCATGTCGGCGATCGCCACCGTCAACCCCATCTGGGCGTACGGCCCGTACCGGCCCGACCAGGTGTCCACCGACGCCCAACCGGACTGGTACATGGGGTACTCCGAGGGCCTGATCCGCGTGATGCCGGGCTGGGAGATCAGCGTCTGGGGCGGACACACCCTCAACATGGGCGTCTTCATCCCGCTGATGATCTTCCCGACGGTGCTGGTGGCGCTCTGGTCCTACCCGTTCCTCGAGGCCTGGATCACCGGCGACAAGCGTGAGCACCACATCGCCGACCGCCCGCGCAACGCCCCCGTCCGCACCGCCTTCGGCGCGGCCTGGATCAGCCTCTACCTGGTGCTGCTGGCCGGCGGCGGCAACGACCTGCTCGCCACCCACTTCGACCTGTCGATCAACGCGATCACCTACGCGGTGCGGATCGGCTTCTTCGTGGCGCCGGTGGTGGTCTTCGTGATCGTCAAGCGGTGGTGCCTGGGCCTCCAGCGCCGCGACAAGGAGAAGGTGCTGCACGGCCGGGAGACCGGCGTCATCAGGCGGCTCCAGCACGGCGAGTTCATCGAGGTGCACGCGCCGCTGCCGCAGGGCTCCCTGCACACCCTCACCGACCACGACCAGCCGCGGCCGGTCGTCCTGCCGGCCG
This sequence comes from Kitasatospora sp. NPDC032757, assembly GCF_055579305.1. Lineage (NCBI taxonomy): Bacteria > Bacillati > Actinomycetota > Actinomycetes > Kitasatosporales > Streptomycetaceae > Kitasatospora > Kitasatospora sp. NPDC032757. The sequence continues at coordinate 89,169 of NZ_JBVINN010000037.1, forward strand.
AGGTGGACGAGAACGGGGTGGCCCGGCGGGCCGGCCTGCTGGCGCGGCTGCGGGCCCAGCTCTCGCGCGGCTTCTACGGCGCGGGCAGCCAGATCCCCAAGCCCACCGCGGAGGAGCACGAGGAGATCACCAGCGGCCACGGCCACCACTGACCCACGGGCGCCGGTACGACAGGGCCCGCCACGCCGTCTTCGCGTGGCGGGCCCTGTGCCGTCTGAGGACCGGCCGGCCCCTTCTCCCCCTGTCTGCTCAGCCTGTCCGCTCAGCCGCGCAGGGCGGCGGGGACCACCGCGCAGAGCGCGGCCGCGAACGTCACCGACAGGCAGAGGGCTGCCCAGCGGGCGCAGATCCGACGGCACTCGCTGCGGTAACGGGCCGCCAGCTGCCGGCACCGCTCCACGGCCCGGTCGACCACGTCCTCGGCATAGCGCAACCGGTCGGCCGCGTAGGCCTGTTCGAGGCTCTCCCGCTCGCCGGGCGAGAGCCAGGGGAACCGGTCGGCGAAGGCCCGCGCGTCGCGCTCGGCCGCCGACACCTCGGCCTCCCAGGCGAGATAGCCCTCCAGCCGGGCGATCTCCACCTTGGGGTCCACCCGGCCGCTCCCGCCTTCCGCCCGGCCGCCCCCGCCGCCCGGCCGTCCGTCCGCCTTGCCGCCCACCCGGGCGCTCGCCGCCCCGGCGCTCTTGCCCGGCCGAGCGCCCCGTGCTCTCGGCGGGCGCTGTCTGCCACCCATGACCGCTCCTTGTCCAGCACCCGGGCACCGCGGCGAGCAGCACTGCGGCAGCGGCGCGCACCTGTCGAGATCGGCCGGCCCGACCCCGCACGGGGCCCCGTGGCGCAACCACGCAACTACTATCAGTGACCAGCCGTGGAGGGTGGGCCGACTCGCCGGGGCACGGCCGCCGACACGGCTCCGACCTGCGAAGACGGGGCGCCGCCCGGCATCGACGGGGTGCACGGGCGGGTGACCAGGCGCACTGCGCTTGACAGGGAGCGCCCGCGGCGCGGCGAGCGCCCCGCCAGACCGGTGACACCCGGAAAGGCCATCGGTACGCTCCGCACACACGCCTGTACGATCGGCGATCTAGGCGGCCCTCTGCCCGGCCGCCGACCCGGCCCGCCCCGGTCCGTCCGGGGCTCGAACCAGGAGGTCTGCCATGCCCGACGCCGGTCGGTTCAGCGATGTCGGCGAGCAGGGCTCGCGGGCGGTCATGGAGGCGGCCGCGGTGTTGGAGCGCGAGCTCGCCGCCGGGCTGACGGACGCCAAGGCGGCCGGTGACCGGCTCACCGGCGAACACCGCGTCGACCCGGACGAGTTCGGCCGGCTGGTGCAGCGCGTGTCGGAGAACACCCACGAGCTGATCGACGCCGTCAGCGACCGGCTGCTCGGCAACACCTCCGGCGAGGCCGCCGAGCACACCCAGCGGCTGGCCGCCAATGCGCACGACGCCCTCGACCTGCTGCTCAACCTGAGCACCCTCGCCCCGGGCTTCGCCAACCGGTCGATGCAGAACACCTTCGGCCCGCAGCAGAGCCCGGCCCAGCGCCCCGACGGGGCCGAAGGCCAGCAGGGGTGACGGCCGCGGCGCCACCGCTCCCCGGCGGGGAGCAGCTGGTCGAGCGGGTGCTGGCCCGGTACCGGGCGCGGACGGTGACGGCGCTGCTGCGCCACATCCCGGAGCAGAGCCCGCCGTACCTCTACGAGCTGGCCGCCGACTACCCGGCCCGGCCGTGCAAGGGGCTGCGGGCCGCACTCTGCCTGGCCACCTGTGCCGCGTTCGGCGGCCGCCCGGAGCGCGCGCTCAACCCGGCGGTGACGGTCGAGCTCTTCCACAACGGGTTCCTGATCCACGACGACATCCAGGACGGCAGCGAGCTGCGCCGCGGCGAGCCCACGCTCTCCGCCGCCTACGGTGTCGAGGTCGCGCTGAACGTCGGCAACGCCACCAACCTGCTCGGGCTCCAGCGGCTGATGGCCAACCGGCGGGAGCTGGGCGGCGGGCTGGCCTGGCGGCTCTTCGAGGAGACCGAGCTGATGTGCCGCCAGTCGCTGGAGGGCCAGGCGCTGGAGATCGCCTGGATCCGCGACAACGCCTGCGAACTGGTGCCCGCCGACTACTACCGGATGTGCCTCAAGAAGACGTCCTGGTACACCTTCCTCTACCCGTGCCGAAGCGGCCTGCTGGTCGCCGAGGGCGCGGGCACCGACGCCAACCGGCTGGACCGGTTCGGCTGGTACCTGGGTGCCGCCTACCAGATCCAGGACGACGTGCTCAACCTGGTCGGCACGCTGGCCGACTACGGCAAGGAGATCGCCGGGGACCTCTGGGAGGGCAAGCGCACCCTGCTGCTGATCCACCTGCTGGAGCGCTGCACCCCGGCCGAGCGCGCCCGCACCGAGCGCTACCTGCACGGCACCCGGGCCCAGCGCGGCCTCGGCGCGGCGGAGGACGTCCGCTGGCTGCTCGACCGGATGGCCGCGTACGACTGCGTGGAGAGCGCCCGGGAGGCCGCCGCCGGTCTGGTCGCCGCTGCTGAGCGGGAGATCGCGGAGGTACTGGCGGCCGCCCCGCCGCCGGACGGACCGTCCGAGGAGGCCGCAGAGGCCCGGGAGTTCCTGCTCGCCCTGCCCGGCTTCGTGGTGGCCCGGGGGCGCTGAGCCCCGGCCGTACCCCGATGTTCACCCGGTGCGCTCCGGGCAGGCCCTAAGATCCACGACTGCGGACCGGGAACCGGTCGAGGAGTGGCCGGCGTCACCGGGGATGACGTCGCTGCGGCGGAGCATGGGGGGTGGCCGACGGCCCGTTCTCCGCCGACGGCGTCCGGCAGGCCGACGGCCTCTTACGACCTGGTGCGTGATTGCGGCGGCGATGTGACCAGTAGCGTTGTGGGCGGCATGATCTGACGCTGTGACGATCAAGGTGAATCGTGCGG